>NZ_JACHDY010000005.1:0-300000 GCF_014201315.1 Edaphobacter lichenicola | reverse complement strand
GTGCGGCCCCGGAGTATGTGGCCACCGACATTACCGTTCGCAGCGGCTGCACCACGCGACCGGCAGAGAAATCCTTCAGCGCCTGCCGCATCGCTGGAATCAGCTCGTCATAGGAGAGCAATGCCTTTACTTGGTCTTCATCGATAGATAACACTCGGCCGCTCCTCAGATCGTCCTCCATTATCGAACGAGCCGGATCCCGCGTGCTTGTGGCACCCTAGTAGATATGCAGCTCGACCCCATTCCGCTTCGCGTCCTCGGCTCTCTGATTGAAAAAGAGATCACCACGCCTGAGAGCTACCGCTCTCGCTCAACGCCCTGGTCAATGCGTGTAACCAGCGCTCCAGCCGCGAGCCCGTGCTGGAGCTGACGGAGGAGGAGGTTCGGCAGGCGCTCCATACCCTCGAAGATCTTGCCCTCACCACTCCGGTCCGCGAGGCCCGCGTCCCCAAGTACGAGCATCGTATCCGGACGGTCCTCAACCTCCGTCGCGACGAGACCGCCGTCCTTTGCCTGCTGATGCTGCGCGGTCCTCAGACGCCTGGCGAGCTTCGCAGCCGCGCCGACCGCCTCTTCACCTTTGATGATCTTGTGGCCGTTCAGTCCACCCTCGAACGCCTTGCCACTCGCTCGGCGACGGACGAATCGACGCCGGAAAAGAGCGTTCCGCTGGTGACGGTCCTTCCTCGGCAACCTGGCTCCCGCGAGGCCCGCTACGCTCATCTGCTTGGCGCGCCGCCGGACCTTACGGCTTACCCAGCCGAGCGCGTGGAGCGAGCAGAACCAGGCACCTCCACCGCTCAACGGGTTACTCACCTGGAGGCTGAGATCGCGAACCTGTACGCAGCCATTCAAACTCTAACGTTGCGTATGGACCGTCTCGAAGCCAGCCTTGAGGAGCAAGCAGAAGCATCTGGGTCTGGCGACGATTCCTCTGTAATATGAAGTTCGCCCCTGCCTGCGCCGCTATGCCTGACTCCATCGCCAAAGCGCCTGTCACTCTCAATCGCCGGGCTCAGTTCCGGCGTGAGAGCGATGCTGAGAACGACAGTCTCGCGCGGCTGGTGGCACGGCTGCCGGAGGCGATCCTCTGCTTTGACCGCAACTGGGTGATCACCTACGCTAACGCCGAAGCGGTTCGAGTCAGCCACATCCAGCCGTCGGATATCAACTCCAAGACCCACTGGCAGCTCTTTCCCGAGACCGTCGGCACCGCTCTCGAGCGCACCTATCGCACCGTGATGCAGACGCGCATCGCCCAGCATGTCGAGCACTACTACGCTCCCGTCGACGTCTGGGTTGACGTGCACATCCTCCCCACCGACGAGGGCGTCGCTCTTTATTACCGCGACCTCACCGACCGCAAACGCGCCGAGACTCTTCGCGACTCGGCGGTTCGTCAGCTGGAGCAGATCTTCGATGCATCGCCAGACTCCATCGTCTGCATCAATCGCAACTGGATTTGCACCTTCGCCAATCGCGCCGCGCTCGACATACTCAAAACCGACACACTCATCGGTGAAAATCTTTGGGAGCGCTTTCCGTCAAACCAGAAGGAGCCCTTCCGCTCTCACTACCGCACCACGATGGACCGGCGCATCGCCACTGAGTTCGAGGCCTACTACCCCGAGCCGCTCGACATCTGGTTCCGAGTCTCCGCGCGTCCCTTCGAAGACGGCATCATCATCTTCTCGAGCGATATCACCGACCGCAAGGGTGCAGAACTGCTTCGCAATGCGGCCGCCCGCCAGCTCCGTCAGGTTCTCGAAACTACCACCGACGCTGTCGTAAGTCTGAACCATCATTGGAACTTCACTTTTCTCAATCGCCAGGCCAGGCAGCTTCTCAGTCCCGTGGGCGAGCTCCTGGGTAAGAATCTGTGGGAGAAATTTCCCACTGCGGCCCACCCAAAGAGCGACACCCGTTATCACTTCCATCGAGCCATGGATAACGGCATTCCCGGCGAGTTCGAGGCCTTTTATCCGGAACCATTCAACATCTGGTTCTCGATTCAATGCCGACCTTACAGCGACGGCATGGTCCTCTTCTTTCGCGACGTTACGGCTCGTCATCAATCCGATCAAATCCTCAAGCGGCAGCAGGATCTTCTCGCCTCCGTCCAGCAGACCGCTCGAGCCGCGACCTGGGACATAGACTACGCTACGGGCATCGCCACCTATGGGGCCGGCTCTTATCCCGTCTTTGGCCATCCTCTTGCCGACATCCCCGACGCGCGCGCCTTCAAGAAATTCCTTCTCCCCAGATACCTTCCTGCGATTGCTGCAGCAGTGCAGGCTGCCGTCGAGACTGGCCAGATGATCGTTGTGGAATGCCAGATACAGGCCGCAGATGGCCGGGTTCTCTGGATCGAAAATCGTGGCCAGATCATCTTTGTCGACGGCAAGCCAGTCAGCCTTCGCGGACTTACCATCGACATCACCGACCGCAAGAAGAGCGAAGAAGCCCTGGTCACGAGCGAGGCCCGTTACCGCGTACTGGCTGATCTGAATCCGCAAGCCATATGGATGGGTGCGCCAGACGGCAGCATTACCTACGCCAACCAGGGATTCCTCGACTACGTCGGACTCACGATCGAGACACTCGGCGGGGATCATTGGCTCAACGCCTTCCACTCCGAAGACCGGGAGCGTGTCACGCAAGCCTGGGCTCACTCCGTCGCTACTGGAGCCGAGTATGATCTCGAAGCCCGCCTGATCCGCGCTAAAGACGGCTCTTCTCGCTGGTGGTGGCTTCGTGCTCAGGCTGTTCGCGACGACTCAGGCGAGATTCTTCACTGGCTTGGTGTCGCCATCGACATCGACGACCGCAAGACGTCCGCTGAAACGCTCCAGCGACGACAGGAAGAGACCGAACGTCAGCGTTCCGAACTGGAGTCCATCTACCAGACCGCTCCCGTCGGGCTCGCTCTGTTCGACGCGGCCACTCTTCGCTATCTGCGGATCAATGATCGCCAGGTAGAGATCATTGGTCTGCCGCGAGAGAAGATCCTCGGCCAGGTGATCACCGACGTTGTCTCCCTTCCGGGGCTTAAGGAGCTGCTCGAGACAGCGGCCTCCGGCAGGCCGGTCCGCGGTCAGCTGTTGCATGGCGAACTCCCCGGACGTCCCGACGAACAACGTTCGTTCAATGTCAGCTACTCTCCGGTCTTCGCAGCAGACGGTTCGGTCGAGGCTATCGCCGCTGTCGTGCTCGAGGTTACCCTTCAGAAGAAGGCCGAGGCTGCTCTCATTCAGAGCGAAAAACTGGCCGCAGTGGGTCGCCTGGCCAGCTCCATCTCCCACGAGATCAACAATCCGCTCGAGGCCATTACCAATCTGCTCTACCTCATCAACCTCTCCGCCGATCTGCCCGAAAACACACGCGAGTATCTCCACACCGCGCAGGGCGAACTCTCCCGCGTCTGTCAGATCGCCACGCAAACGCTCCGCTTTCATCGTCAGGCCGTGCGCGCCACACAGGTCAACGCTGCGGATCTCGTCGATGCCGTCCTCAATCTCTATCAGGGTCGGCTCGCCAACTCGCACATCAAGGTGGAGGCCACCTACAAGACAAGCACTACGATACTCTGTTTCGAAAATGACATTCGACAGGTCCTCAACAACCTGATCGCAAATGCCATCGACGCCATGCGCGTCAGCGGTGGCCGTCTTATTGTCCGCGCCCATGACGCCACCGACTGTTCTCCGAACTCCGCGCAGTCGCGGCACGGCATTCGCATCACGATCGCCGACACCGGCCACGGCATGGCGCAGGCGGTAAAGGCTCGTCTCTTCGAGCCCTTCTACACCACCAAGGATCTCAACGGTACAGGCCTCGGCCTCTGGATCTCCGCCGGCATCGTCACTCGGCATCAGGGCCGACTCACTTATCGCAGCAGTGAGCATCCGATCCACCACGGCACCATCTTCTCTCTGTTTCTTCCCTGGGCAGAGGTTGATTCGCCCAGTTCTGCTTAGGCGGTCGCAGCCAATCCGCCGATTTGCTCTAGTGACTATCGCCCTTCTGACCGCTTGAGGTATCCACATCTTCCCGCTATAAATCTCTCTCATTGGGCAATTGTTCAAAGATCGAAGTATTATGGCTCGGTAGCTCTTTTCTGCGCACACCCGCGCGAACTACCGCATCACGACCGGAGAACATCCTCATGCAGAAGTCCGCAACCCGCAGCATCCTGACCGCCAGCCTTCTCGCCGTCGGATTCAATACGCCGGCCTTTTGCCAGACGAGTCCCCAAGCCAACACTACCCTTCTCGTAGACATTGACCATCGCCCCTCCACTTCTCTGAATGGCGACTGGCGCACCATCGTTGACCAGTATTCGACCGGCATCTACACCCTGCATCAGGAGCTTCGCAAAGACGGCTTTTTCATGAATGCCCCCTTCGACCCGAGCGGCCATCCACAGGACTACAACTTCGCCAACGCGGCCACTCTTCGCGTCCCGGGCGACTGGAATACACAGCGTCCAGAGCTCCTCTACTACGAGGGGCCGATCTGGTACGAGAAGGATTTTCAGCACACTGCCGTGTCGAATAAGCACACCTTCCTCCACATCGGCGCGGCTAACTATCGCACGTTCGTCTGGGTCAATACCAAGAAGATCTGCGAGCACGAGGGTGGATTCACCCCCTTTGACTGCGACATCACCGCTGCTCTCCACGACGGCAGCAACTTCGTCGTCCTGTCGGTCGATAGCACTCGCATCGCAGAGGGGGTCCCTACGCTCCAGACGGATTGGTGGAACTATGGCGGCCTTACGCGGGACGTATCCCTTGTAGAGGTTCCCGATCAGTTCATAGACGACTACGACCTCCACCTCAGCCGCACAGACCGATCTGTTATCGAAGGCTACGTCCACGTGGAGGGTGCACCGGCCGGTACTCCAGTCACCGTCACGATCCCCGAGTTACATGCCAAGATTGAGTCAACGGTCGACGCGAACTCGCGGGCAGCGATCAGCATTCCCACAAAATCGCTTAGCCTGTGGTCACCCGAAGATCCCAAGCTCTATAAGGTCGAAATTTCCTCGGGCCCTGACAAGATCGAAGACACCATTGGCTTCCGCACCATCGAAACCCGTGGCACGCAGATCCTCCTCAATGGCAAACCGGTCTTCCTTCGTGGCATCTCCATCCACGCGGAGGCGCCTTACCGCACGGGCCGCGCTTACACCCAAAAGGATGTCGACACGCTCCTCGGCTGGGCGAAAGAACTTGGCTGCAACTACGTTCGCCTCGCACACTATCCGCATGATGAACGCATGACCCGCACCGCGGACCGTCTTGGCCTTATGGTGTGGTCCGAGATTCCGGACTATTGGGCGCTCCAATTCGACAATCAAGCGGTGCTTGCGAAGTCCAGGCAACAGCTCTCTGAGATGATCCGCCGCGATCGCGACAAGGCGTCGATCGTGCTCTGGTCGGTCGCGAATGAGACGCCAAACACCGAAGCCCGCACGAAATACCTCACGGCTATGGTCGATCTCGCGCATCAGCTTGATCCCACGCGTCTGGTCACTGCGGCTCTTCTGGTTCGAACGGAGAAGACTGCAAGCGGTTCGAATAAGATCGTCGACGACCCGCTTGGCAAGGCGCTGGATGTTATTGGTACGAATGAGTATATCGGCTGGTATGAGCAGCACGCGGAGGGGGCGGATACGACGACGTGGGACATTCGCTACGACAAGCCGCTGATCATGTCCGAGTGGGGTGGTGACGCAAAAGCCGGCAACCATGCGGCTTCCGGCGATACTCACCCGGCATTGTGGACTGAGGAGTATCAGGCTGAGATCTATCGGCACCAGATTGCGATGCTCAACAAAATCCCTCAGCTTCGCGGCACAAGTCCCTGGATTTTGATGGACTTCCGGTCTGCTCGCCGGGTCAACCCTGGACTTCAGGACAACTTCAATCGCAAGGGGTTGATCTCGGATCAGGGCGTCAGGAAGCAGGCCTTCTTCATCCTGCAGAAGGCGTACAAAGACAAGACGCTTGGAAGGGCAGAGTAGCCGAAGTTCAACTTGCAAAAAAAATGCGGAGCCATGGTTGGGCCTGGGTTTCGCATTTTTGCTGGTGTTTTAAGGGGTGTTTTAGAAAAGCATGCTGCGTAGAGGTGGTTTTTTGCTGGTGTGAACGTGGTGAGATGCGTGGTGAACGTGGTGAGAAAACAGTCGTTCGCACGGTGCGGAAAAATACGCCACGGATTTCAACTTTATTTTTGATCGGCTGTGCGCGGATGGTCCCTGCCGGGAAGTTGAGATGCACTTTTGTCCTGACACCGGCCATCAGGCGGTCCGCTGAGGAGGATTTGAAGCTGCTGTTTCACTGGGTTTCGTCAGGGAGAACCCACGGTTGGTGGGTTGAATGACAAGGAAAAAGGGTGGAGACCGAGGTCTCCACCCTTTTCGTTTGGACTGCTTTCAGGGGTTAGAAGTTCAGCTTGAGTTGGAACTCTGCGGTGCGAGGACCTCCGATGTCGGAGGTACCCGAACCACGCTGAATACGGTTCTGATCATGACCAGCGAAGGTAGCCGGACCATTTACCAACCCGAGGATGTTGTTCGGGTCGCCTCCTTCGGTGTTCACGTTTGCCAACGTGCCATTGCTGTAGTCTTTGAAGTTTGAGAAGTTGCCAACGTTATAGAACGCGATTGCAGGTACCAGAGACATTCCCTCCCGGAAACGACCCAGCCGGATCGGATACGAGACGTTCACATCGAGGCTGCGGTAAAAGGGGTTCTCCGGACCCTGGGCCTGCGCCTGGGGCGCAATAGACTGTTGTACGGCCTGCAGCGCCAACAACTGCCCCGGAGTGAAGAGACCGGCTGAAACTAGTGCGGAGCCTGCCGGAGTCGGTTGACCGGCGTGAGTAGCGTTGTACTGATTGATCAGTTTGTTAAGGTTATTCCCTTTGTATTGGTGCATGAAGTAGCCGGGGTTGGTCCCCGGGACCAGATCGCCGGTGGTTCCATCGCCGGTCACATCCGTAAGGAAGATACCGGCTGTCGCAGTGCCATTGATCCCGCCAGTATCCAGGTTCAGGTCCGATGCTGCGGCTGAATAGAAGTGGCCAATGATACCCAGCTGAGGGCCATACTTAAAGGTTCCCGATCCACCGAAGGATATCTGATGAGTATGATCCAGTCCATTCCGGCCCTGGTAAGCTGTTGGATTGTCATAGTCGTAGGAGAGAGAAGAGAAGAACTGATCGCCAATGCCGGTATTGCCCAAGTTGTTCCCTGGATTTGCTGTCGAGACGATCCGTGAGAACGAGTAGGAGACCTGCAGGTTGGAGCTCATGATGCCAGGAAGCGGGTGCGCCTTCTGCTCACGGAAGACAACCTGAAGGGCATCGTAACCGGACCGACCAGCTGGAAGCAGGAAGAGCCCTTGACCGAGCACAGGATTTGCGCCCGGAAATGCCGCTCCCGTTGCCACCGTCTTGCCGGCATAAGAGGCTGGATTGTTCCCGAGGAAATTGGATCCTGAATCCAGACCGTTCCCGGCGAAGTCTATGATGGAAGCTCCGGCCGCGATAGCGCAGCTGATGGCCGCACTACTGGATCCTCCCGCACAGCCGAACCCACTTGTAGTTGTAGCGATTGCGTTCTGAGCGGCTGTTTTGTTGAGGAAGCGCGCCGCGCCAACGTGGTTTACATCGATATTTTGTGCGATTTTGAGGGTCGAGTTATGCACATAATCGACCGAGACAATACCGCCTTTGAAGATCTCACGCTGAATACCGCCGTTCCACTGCTCTGAATAGGGCGTACGGTAGGGCGCTGCATAAGCCCCAGTAGCCGTCAGAGTGTTCCCTATGTAACCTCCATTGGTTGCCGGACCAACTGCCTTGGTTGAAGCCTGGAACTCGCTTTGTAGATTGACAAAGTGCGGAGCCGCCTGACCCAACGGCAAGTTGCAGATGTCGGCGATGTTGACTCCGCCATCCTGCGTGACAACCGTCCCGTCTGGCAGGGTAAGCGTGTTGGTGCCGCCGCACAGGAAGCCTTCGTTGAAGAAGAGGCCCTTCTTGATCAGATTTGCGCGGGCATTGGTCGTGTTGTTGAAGACATCGCTCTCATAGAAGATGCCAAAGGCCGCCCGCACCACCGTTTTGTGATCACCAGGGCTGTAGGCAAAGCCGAGTTGAGGGCCGAAGTTCGCATAGGGCTGATGGATCTTCTTACCGAACCCGGGTTGAAACTGATCGAGTAGAGGTGCGTTACCCGTGCATGGAGCAGGGAGCGATGGGTCTACATCTGAGCAGAGCGGGGTGGGCAAGTCTTGATTTGCGCGGTCTGTATCGATGCTCCAGCGGAGACCCGCGGTCAGCGTGAAGTTGGGTGTGAGCTTCCAGTTATCGGACGCATAAGCACCCTGACGCCAGTCAAAGGTACCGCCTCCCGGCAGGTTGAAGCCAGGATTCTCGGTAAAGAACCCCTCTCCGTTTCCTAGCCGAAGAGTAGCAGTTGAGTATCCTTTCAGAGGATCAGATTTGCAAGGTCCCTGAGTAGGGTCGTTGTTGCAGTTTGCGAGCAAGGTGGATAAGGACAGGCTTGCCCGAGGAGCTAGACCGAAGAAGTTTGCAAACCCACCGCCCAAAATGCGATTGACACTATAGCCATAACGCAGGAGATGCTTTCCCTTGGTCCAGCTCCCGTCGTATCGGAGCTGTTTGTCTGACTGATAGGTGTTTTGTGGGGCGTCGACGTTCGGACCAGAATAAAGGCCAGCCGCAGCCAGACGGAAGTTTAACCCGGGATAACCGGTATAAACCGCTGAATTTCCTATAGTACCGTCCACCAGCAGGTTGTGGAATTTCTCATAGCTGCCACGAAAAGAGTGGGTAAAGTGTCCAGTGGCGAAGTCCGCACCACCCGCGATGCCAGGGGTATTGTCGCGGTTGTTATAAATCTCATAACCAGCGCCGAAGTTGGAACTGGAGAGATTGACATCGTAGTTGGCGCGAACGAAGAAATGTACTCCCTTCGGTCCGTTGTAGTCGAGACGAGCGGTTGAATAGGTCTCGCGATAGGGAGAAGGGATAGATGGGAATGCAGCTTCAATCGCTGCGAAGGTCGGAGACAACTGGACGGCGACCGGCGACTCCTGCTTGATTCGCTCAGCATTGCCAAAGAAGAAGAGTTTATCCCTGATGATCGGGCCGCCGATGCTTCCGCCAAACTGATTCCGCTGGAAAGGGGTATCAAGACCCCCTACCGTTCTCGCAAAGAGTGCACTGTGATCTTGGAATTGATAGAAGGCCTGACCATGGAACCGGTTGGTTCCGGAGTTGGTCGAGACTAGAACTTGACCGGTCGAGGTCACGTCGCCGGAGACGTCTTGGGTAGAGCGGTTGAGCTGAAAGTCTCCGATCGCACCCTGCGAGACGTTGAAGATTGTCGTGCCGACTGTTTCGTCTGTGATGTCCTGCCCATCAAGCAGGATGCGGGTGGTTCGGCCGGAGACTCCGCTGGTCGAGATAGCCGAATAGCCGGCTTTCGTTGGATCGAAGGATTCTCCGCTCTGAAGGATGACGCCCGGCTCAATCTGCGCAAGATCGAGAAAGTTGCGGCCATTTACCGGAAGCGAATCGATTTGATCTTTGGTGATAACGTCGCTGACGCCAGCCTGCTCAGTATTGACCTGAAGCGCACCCGCACTGACCTCGACCGTTTCAGCAGAAGAGCCCAGCGGTAGTTTGAAGTTGCCGCTGGTGGCGGTCCCGGTGCGGATAACGGTCTTGATAGAAAGATTGCTGAAGCCCGCCGCGGCCACATTGACCGTGTAGTTACCCGGGTTGAGTGGGCCGACGCTGTAAAAACCGGCTGAATCGGTCGTTATTTTTTTGACAGAACCGGTGTCTGGATCGGTGATAGTCACGGTTGCGCCGGGAACGACGGCGCCTGAGGGGTCCGTGATCGTTCCTTGAATCGATCCGCCGTTTACCGAGGTGGCTTGGCCGTAGCTCAGCATCGCAGTGGCGAACAGCAACATAAACAGCGTAAAAAGCTTTTTCATCTTTCAGCACTCCTGGGTTCGGGACGGAACAGCCCTAGCGTCGGGGATTGATTCAGTCTGCCGCTTCCAATGTGCATGCATCTTTAGGGCCATTGCGGGATAAATTCTTTTCTGCCGAAATTTTCTCTATAACCAAGGGGTTTCCCCGGCCCTCAATAGGAAGAATCACTCTTATGTCTACCTAATTTATGGAATAAGAGATTTTTGCCTCCCGAAAACTGTATTGACATAAATCACTCTCCACGGGCAGATCAGATGGGCCTTATACACTTGTTTGATAGATAAGTTTCGATAAATCCTAAATCCTATTTAAATGAAGTCAAAAAAAACGTTCACGCCAATTGAATCGTCCAAAAGAGATTCCGGCTTGACCTACTTCTAGTGCAACTAACGCGCCGCGTTGACCGTCCGCTTGATCCGCGATACGGGGTTAGGCTTTGATCCTTCTTTACGACGAAGGCCTATGCACCGTCCTCATTCTCTATAGAGGACATCATCTATAGAGAACGTCGTGGTGAAATCTACATCTCGGCCCAGCGGCGCAAGAGATTGTGGTAGATACCGGTCAGTTGTACGGTTGTGGCGTTGCCGGGACTCTCGAGCGCCAGGCGCTGGATGGCCGTGTCGAGGTCGTAGAGGAGGGTTCGGTCGGCGTCGCTCCGAATCATGCTCTGTACCCAGAAGAAGGAGGCTACGCGTGCACCTCGGGTGACGGGGGTGACACGGTGCAGGCTGGTGGCGGGATAGAGGACCATGTGTCCCGCGGGGAGCTTGACGGAATGAACGCCGTAGGTGTCTTCGACGGAGAGGTCGCCGCCGTCATACTCGTCCGGGGCGGAGAGAAAGAGCGTGGCGGAGATGTCGGTTCTGATGCGCTGGCCGGTGGAGGCGTTGGCGCGAATCGCAGTGTCGACGTGGGTGCCGAAGTGGCCGCCGCCGGTGTAGCGGTTGAACATCGGGGGAAAGACCCGCAGCGGGAGGGCTGTCGACATAAAGAGCGGCGACCGGGCCAAGGCTCCGAGAACCACCTCGCCTAACTTGACCGCTATGGGATGGCCCTCGGGGAGTTGGAGGTTCTCCTTGACGCTTTGGGCCTGGTAGCCGGCGGTGACCTTGCCGTCGACCCACTCGGCTGCGTCGAGCGCTGCTCTTGCGTGCTTTAGTTCGGTTGCGCTCAACACGTCGGGAATCGTAATCAGCATGTCTTGCTCCTTTTGGCTTAAGAAGTTGTCCAGAGGCTGTCCTGCCGGACAGGCCTCCTGCGCGGAGGGCGGTCACTTCGTGACTTGTATACCGCTTCGCTCGGTCCTCCCGTTGGTCGGAATCGGCTTCTCTTCCCGACCAATGCCCGACCGGCAGGACAGTTTAGAACTTGAAGTTGATTCCGATCTGCGCGTTGGCTCCGGCGCCTGGAATCAAGTGGCTGGGATGCGGCAGATCGATGTAGTAGCGATTGAGCAGATTGTTGACGTTCGCCTGCAGCTCCAGGCGATCGGTCAAAGGCCGCCGGACCATTGCGTTGAAGATCCAGTAGCCGGGAACCTGCTTCATCTCTGTCGCGAGTACCTGGTAGTGAACGGCTGGTGCTCCGCTTGCGGTGAGATAGCTGATGGGACCGGAGTAGGCGGTCGGGACATAGGGGACCGTGGAGCTGGCGGTGCGGCTGGCTACGTAGTTTCCGCCCAATCCAACGTTCAGCCGCAGCGGGAGGCGGTGGGTCACAAAGAGGTTGAAGGTCTGTTTGGGTACGTTGGCCAGGGGGAATCCGACGGAGGTAGGGAAGAATTTTGAGAAGATAACGGCGCTATCGAGGTACGCATATCCGGCGACGATATCCATTCCCTCCGGCAGCCTTCCTACCAGCGAGAACTGCACGCCTTTGACTAGTTGGTTTCCTGCTGCCACGATGTTGTTCGAGTTCGTCGGGTCGGTCTCGCGTGCATTGTCCTTCTCGGTCCTGAACCAGGAACCTTCGGCCAGAAGCCGCTCGTTGAGGAAGCTCCACTTTGCGCCGACCTCGTAGGTTTCATTTTCCTCTGGAGCTGCGGAGCTGTTGGCGAGGCCGATGCTCAAGCTCAACGATTCGGCTGCGGGATTGAAGCTGGTTCCGTAGTCGAAGTACACAGTTCCCCGGCTCGAGGGCTTGTAGACGAAGGCTGCGCGGTAGCTCGGCTGCTCGTCGATGCGGCTGATGGGCGCGACTGGCGCCGTGACGGTTCCGCCTGTGGGAGGGGTGGGTTGATACAAATTGTAACCAGTATCGAACCTATCCCATCTGACGCCGCCGCTCGCTTCGAAGAGGCGTCCAAGCTTGATGGTATCGACAAAGTAGATCCCGACACTTTTTGCTTTTGTATGCACGATCGAGCTGATGTAACCGGTGCCTCCGAACGGCTGCTGGGCATTTGGATCGATCAGGTTCGCTGTGGGCACGGTGTTGACCTTGTTGATGGTGTAGCTGGTTCTGATCGGGTTCGAGATCTCCTGCCCGCCCTCCACTCCAGCTACCAGGGCGTGCTTTGTGCCGAACGTTTTGAAGCGCGCCGTGACCTCGGTCTGGTCCCACAGGTCGCCTTCGACGCTTTTGGTCTGGATCTGATTTCGGTTGACGATGATCTTGCTCGGATCGCTGGCGGCAGTGTAGGCACAGGGTAATGCTGTGTTCACGGCCGAGGTGGGCAACGACGATACGAATCCACCGACCGGCACGCTCGCCGGGGCGTTCGAGCAGATCTGCGGCTCCGTGATCTGAGCCTGACGGGGATAGTTTGCGGCACGTGCGATGGTATGGAGATTCAGGTTGGGCGAAAATTCGTGCTCGGCCTTGAACGTCAGAATATCGTCGTTTGTCTTGAGGTAGTTTTCATCGGGGAAGCCGTAGTAGCTATGCCGAATGGACCCGGGTGCGACTGCGTTGTTGAACCACGGCAGCCCGTAGTCCGGCGTATCGCTCTCGGTCATGTGCAGGTAGCTCAGGGTCGCGCGCGTCTTTGTGTTCAGTCCGATTGAGACTGAGGGCGCGATGCCGAACCTTCGTACCTCTGCGTAGTCCCGGCCAGCGACACCGCCCTCCTGCCCCATGAGGTTGACGCGATAGGCCGTGCCACCCAGCACATCGAGCTCCGGTTCGTTGATGTCCGCCGTGAGCCTGCGGGTCTTATCGGTGCCGAACTGTGTCTGCACATTAACGAACTGCTGCACGACAGGAACCTTGCTCTCCTGGTTAATGACTCCGCCGGTTGAACCGCGTCCGAACTGGATGCCTGCGGGCCCTTCAAGCGCCTCGACTTGCTCGTAGTTGAAGGCGTCGCGGTAGTAGCTTCCGAAGTCGCGGATACCGTCGAGAAAGATATCGTTGCGTGCGGTGAAGCCGCGAATGGTCAGGTTGTCGCCCTGTGCGCCTGCCTCGCCTGCCGCCAGACTGATGCCTGGCACGTTGCGTAGAGCGTCGCGCAGAGTGGAGACACCCTCATCTTTGAGCACAAACTGCGGCACCACGTTGACGCTCTGCGGCGTGTCGATCAATGGCTCGGTGAACTTCGAGAGTGAGACCGAATTCGTGACCGAATCAGTTACAGAGACGGTATCCTTCGCCTGGACGCCTACGAGCATCGTCGTGGCATCTTCCACGCGGTAGTTCAGGCCAGTTCCTTCCAGCAGCAGGCGCAGCGCTTCATCTTCGCGATAGAGCCCCACGACTCCCTGCGAGTTGAACCCTGCCACAGTTCCTGACGGCAGCACAACCTTCACGGTCAACCCGGTCGCTCTCTCAAACGCCTTCACCGCCGCATCGAGCGGACCTGCCGGAATATCAAACTTCTTTAGAGGCAACGACGCGTCCACCGCCCCACTGGCCGCCGGATCTACTTTCTCGACCGAGGCCATCGCCGCCTTCGTGGCGCCCATCGCCGCATAAGCCGCCAGCGTTCCTGCCGCGATCCACCCGCGACTCCCGCCAATCCTTAACCGGCTCTTCTTCTTCCCTGATGTTGTCGTCTTGCGCGTCGTCTGCTTCATTCTTATCTCCGGATAAGGTTCGTCTCCGTGAAACCGATCGCGTTCTCTTGCCTTCAGAACGGCGTCGATCTTCACGGTCTCCCTGTCAGATCGAAGTGTGAGGGTGAAAAACAGGCGCACCTCACCGTCGACCGCTAATCCTCAAAAGATCCCGGCTAAATCCCGGGAAAAGTTTTGAGGGGCTTACTGATATGCCATGGAGTTTCGAGCCGAGGTAGAACGATCAGCAGATCGAACCTTATAATGCAGAGAACCTGCAGTCACTCGGCTGTAGCTTCCAGGTCCTCGCGGTCTCCGCCAAGAGATACTCCGCGGGGATCTGGTCAAAACACTCCAATCCCAATCAAGCTCCTGTAAATTTAGCGCTGAAATGCAATAAATTGAATATACGACGGGATGGGTCCGATATCAAGTGAATAGGCGACAAATTTAGTCTTAGATTATTTAATCGACCCCGAGGCCAGGATTGGTCGCTTGATTCTGAATCACTACCTTTGAGGAACTTGTGTCCTGCCGACGGCAGAACACTCGAGAGCCCGTCCTTTTCTTTTTGTCTTTGTCCCGTTTCCGGCCTTGATTCCCTCTAAGTCCCGCCTTTTCTTCAGATCATTCTGCCTCTGGAAAATCCGCTTGATCTGGCGGCTTTACCCCGCCAAATCAAGCATTTATCATAGGAATACACATGGCAGACGATCTGTTTCCGCAGGACCCAAAGAATCCCAACGCACCCTCCCCGCAGGACGCGAACTCTAACAACCCTCCCCCGGCAGGATCTCCGCCCGACGGCTCGACCGTTCAGGGCCGCGGCGCCGCGTTTATGCTCTCCATCAATATAGAAGAGGAGATGCGGAGGTCGTACCTCGACTACTCGATGTCGGTGATCATCGGGCGGGCGTTGCCGGACGTCCGCGACGGCTTGAAGCCTGTTCATCGGCGCATCCTCTATGGCATGCAGGAGATGGGTCTTCAGTTCAACAAGAAGTACACGAAGTCCGCCAAGGTCGTTGGTCACGTGATGGGTAACTATCATCCCCACGGCGACTCGGCTATCTACGACACTATGGTCCGGCTGGCTCAGCCATTTTCTCTCCGCTATCTCTTAGTAGATGGTCAGGGGAACTTCGGCTCCGTCGATGGCGACTCCGCTGCTGCCATGCGTTACACCGAGTCGCGCCTCACTCGCCTCGCTGGGGAGATGCTGGCGGACATCGACTACGACACGGTTGACTTCTCTCCTAACTACGATGAGTCGTCGCTTGAGCCTACCGTGCTCCCGGCCCGCGTGCCGAACCTTATCGTCAATGGCAGCTCCGGCATCGCCGTTGGCATGGCGACGAACATTCCGCCGCACAATCTGACGGAGATTGTGAACGCCTGCATCTCGCTGCTGCAGAAGTCTCCGCAGGATCATCGGCCTGATTTGGATCTGGTGCTCGAGCATGTCCTTGGGCCTGACTTCCCGACGGGCGGCTATCTCTTCGGCAAGACGAATATTCCCCAGGCTTATCGCACTGGCCGGGGACGCTTCATGATGCGTGCCAAGTGCAGCATTGAAAACATCTCAGGCGGGCGTCAGGCGATCATCGTCACTGAGATTCCTTATCAGGTCAACAAGTCCAAATTGATCGAACGCATCGCCGAGTTAGTTAATGAGGGCGTCATCACCGACATTGCACGCGATGAGTTTCGTGATGAGTCGGACCGTGATGGCATGCGTATCGTTATCGGCCTCAAGCGTGGAGCCGAGAGCCAGATTGTGCTGAATCAACTGCACAAACATACGCAGATGCAGGAGTCGTTCTCGATGATCTTCCTGGCTGTCCACAACGGCCAGCCGAAGGAGCTTCCGCTCGATCAGGCTATTCGGGCGTTCCTCGATCACCGCACCGAGGTGGTCCGTCGCCGGACTGCGTTCCTGCTCGCGAAGGCTCGCGACCGCGAACATATTCTGCTTGGCTACCAGATTGCGCTTGACCATCTGGACAACGTCATCAAGATTATTCGTCAGTCTTCCAGCCGCGCCGATGCTCGCGAGAACCTGTTCTCTTACTTCTCGAATAAGCGCATCAACCTGCGTGGGACCGAGTTGCGCGGTGTTACGCTCGACCCTGCGAAGTACGGCGTCGATATGACGTTCAGCACAACCGGGACGCTGATTCTCTCCTACAAGCAGATCGATGCGATCCTGGAACTGCAGCTCTATCGCCTGACGCAGCTCTCTATCGATGAGCTGCTGAAGGAGCTCGCTGAAGTTCGCGATAACATCACGGAGTTCGAGTCGATTCTGGCTTCGCCGGCGAAGTTGCGCAAGGTGATCGTCAAGGAGCTTACCGAGATCCGCGACAAGTATGGCGACGCGCGACGTACGCAGATCATCGACGAGACCGCTGAGCTGCAGCTCGAAGACCTTATCACTGATGAGCAGGTCGCCGTTACGGTTTCGAATACTGGATATCTGAAGCGGACGCCTATCTCTATCTATCGACAGCAGCGTCGTGGCGGTACGGGGCGGCTTGGGATGAAGACTCGTGAAGAGGATTTTGTCGCGCAGCTCATCATCGATTCGACGCATGCGTATCTGCTTTGCTTTACAAATACTGGGCGCGTTTATTGGCTCAAGGTGTATGAAGTTCCCGATGTTGGCGCGGCCGGCAAGGGCAAGGCTATGGCTTCGCTGGTGGCGCTGCAGCCTGGGGAGAAGGTCGTTACGATTCTTCCGGTCAAGGATCTTGAGGAAGAGAACAAGTACATCTTGTTTGCGACCCGCAATGGCACTGTGAAGAAGACAGCGCTGAAGGACTTCTCGAATGTGATGGCGCGCGGGATTATCGCTATCAATATTGAGAAGGATGATGAGCTGATCATTGCGCGGATTACGGACGGGCAGCAGGTGATCTTTATCGCTACGCATGATGGGATGGCGATTCGCTTCAATGAGCAGGATCTGCGTCCTATGGGGCGGCCGGCTACGGGAAATCGCGGCATTACGCTGAAGAAGGGCGACTATGTGATTGGGGCGGCGGTGACGCCTTCGAACGAGGCGCGCAACAAGACACGGCTGGAACGTGCTGCTCAGAAAGGGCTTACGGACCAGGTGGAGGCGGCAATCGACGAGGCCACGGAGTCGACTGAGGCGCAGCCGCTGGAGCTTGCGGAGCCTGGGGAGTTGGCTGCTCCGGTGGCTTCGGCTGAGGTTGCGGCGAAGCTTGAAAAGCTGGATAAACAGCTGGGTTTGACGCCTTGCCTGGTGCTTACGGTGAGTGAGAATGGGTTTGGCAAGCGGACCGATGTTGATCAATATCGCCTGCAATCGCGTGGTGGTAAAGGGGTTATCAATATGAAGACAACTCCTAAGATCGGCAAGGTTACGAGCATTCAGCTTGTGGATGACACGACGGAGATGATGGTGATCAGCCAGTTTGGGAAGATCATTCGCATTGATACGAAGAGTGTTAGGGCGGCTGGGCGTAGTACGCAGGGGGTGAAGCTGCTGGACCTGGAGGATCAGGACAAGGTGGCCGCCGCCGTCGTCATACCGCCCGAAGAGGCGAAGATACAGCCTGAAGAAGGCACTTTGTTGCAGTAATTTTTTTGACGTGGTGACGCCCGTTTTTGCTGGGGTTTTCGGCAAAAACGGGCGTTTCTACATGGTGTTTTGGTGGTGTGATCGTGGTGGATTGCGTGGTAGACGTGGTGTTTTGACAGTCACTTTTTGGGGCTCGAAAAATGCGCCACAATTTCCAGATTTATTTTGCGGCTTTCCCATTTTGGGAAAACAGTTTTGAGATATTTGCACAAGCCGCTAACACCAATGCTCGAACAACTAGCTTTTGCACTCCGAAACAACAATCAGGCTAAGCGTAGCAATGTATATCTGCATGAATTTTGAATAGGGCTTCGCGCGCAATCTCAACTTCGCCAGCAATATGTTCGAAATTTACACGGCTCTCTAGGATGATCGGCAGCTCATCTGGAATTAGTGAAGCCACCTGTTGAAAAGCTAGCTTCGCTCCATACGACAAGGCTTCATGCTGACTTTCGCTATTTACCTCACTAAGATGAACCTGCACAAGCCTTTCTTGAAAGGCTGTAAGCATGAGGAAGGCATCTGTCATCGATGAATCACATTGTCGGGAATGGCCCAGATCAAAACACAGACTCGCGTCCGGGAGCTTTTCAAAGACTAGCTCAAGCTCGCGAACATTACGTCCGATTGGTTTTCTGCGATCCATATTTTCGATCGCAACGCGCCGTCCAAATCGCTTCCAAAGTGTTGCATCACTGATTGCATCGGGATGAACAACTATCGGCCACGTCTCAGGAACGTTTGAGTAGAGTAGATCAGCTAACCATGCTTCGTCACCTGCGGAATAGCTACTCGGCGCGTGGAAAGAGACATAGGAATAACTTTCCAAACGAAGATGAGGGATAGCAGCAACTAAGATCTTTACTTCCGACATGCGCAAAGCTGAGAGTTCTATGCAAGCAAGGTTGCTCAAAGCAAGTATGCTCAGAGCTTTTTCAAAGTCCCCATAAGCTACCGCTCCGGTGGAAAATCCAATTTTTCTCATTAGAAAACTCCGTATTCAATCGTCATTCTGCCAAGTTCATTCTTGTCGCTGAGGAAGATAGCTCCGATGGCATCACGATAACGATGACTTATATCACGTCCTCTGCTTGCTGTTTCGTCGCTGCCCAGCCGTTCAACCGGCAACTTGTCAAGATGTTCTCTAATAGTCTGTCCTCCGCATGATGGAGTGTCATCAGCCAGCATCCCGAGAAATTCGTCGTAAGAGTCGAACAACTGCTTGCTCTGTAAATCGAGGTTAGGGTTGCGGAGTAAAGCAGATGCAAGAATCTCGAGAGGCGGTTTCATGAGGACAAGTCGTAGCCGTTCGATTACAGCCTGTACTTGTTTAAGTGAATAGAATTCTTGCCGTTCCTCCTTTGAAGCAAACCCACAATGACATTCAAAACAAGCAACCATTCCGGCAAGAAAAAGAAGCTTCCTTGACATGCGCAGTTTTAGATTTCTAATTGCGAAGCCCTCATTCTGTCTATTGCGCTGTTTGTAAGCAAAATCGACAGTCATCGTTCGCCAATATCGTGCCACATCATTGAACAGAAAGCGAGGGACTTTGTACTCCCCTGAACCCAGCCAGAGTCCACGATCTTCATCCAAATACCGCCACAGCACATTTCGCAAGACACGTTCATACGCGTCTGGGTGTCCTATTGTGTCAGATTCCAATAACAGTAGAATTCGCAGGGTCGTATTAGCATTCGTATCATCTTGTCCTCCGATATGGTGAATTAAGTCGTGACCGGATGCGATCGTGCCAAACACACCCTCGCGTCCGGGCTGCCTAATATCTAAATCTTTGAGACTCTTTCGAATCTCCTGAGCCACCTTGAGATGTTCAGGATGAGAGATGCCGTCGAGTAATAATGTCCAATCGACATCACTTCCGGAGGTAAACTCCTGTCGGGCAAGCGAACCGACAACCACGATGCTGGAATCAGAACTAGTGAAACCGCCCAGAGTGTCTTCAAGCAGCTTTTTTGTCACCCCACTCTGAGATCTCGCAGACCGAATGTTAGGCCATGAAGCTTTGGTGCGTGCCTCTAATAGGTCTAAGGCAGAGATTTCGGAGAGTTTTTCGGCCAAGTGTCTTCCATCCACGGTGCAAGTCGTTGCTTGGCAATTCTACCGCCATACAAAGGAAAGTGTTCCACAATGAGACCGATTGGTCGGATGAGCTTATTTACCGACCATCTCGGCACTCAACCTGATCGCTCCGGTTCCTACCATCATGCTGCGTGACCAATCCTGATAGCCGGTTTTCTTTACAACGATCTGGTGTTTGCCTGGCGTTAGATTCAGCGTTGATGGAGTGCTGCCTACGAAGCTGCCGTCTACTTCTATGTCGCAGTTGGGTACGCTTGCTTCTATCGTCAGGCCGGAGGGTGCTGCGGTTGCGCTCGCTACTGCGACGCCGGAAGGACTTATTGGGGCGAAGTGCGCCATGTCCAGCTTCATGTTTCCTGAGACGAAGGCGGTGACTTCTGTTCCTTTGGGAATGGTGATGTCTTTGCCGTGGATGAAGAGCAGGAGAGGAGCGGCCGGGAAGAAGACGATTGCCGTTCCTACCATTCCTGCAGTCATGGCTCCGGTGTGACCGCCGCCCTTTGCGTTTTGGGTCGCGGCCAGAGCTGCTTTTTCGCCATCGACCAAGCGAACGCTGTCGATGTTGACGTCGAGTTTTCCGGGGCGGCCCATGGCTCGCTTTGGTTCGGCGAATGTGATCGTCGCCAGTGCTTGTGCGCCTTTGGCGATGACCATTACCCCGTCAACGTCGGTCTCGTCGATGGTTTCGAAGGAGACCTGCTGACCCGTCTTCGCGGTCGCAGAGGTAAGGTTCTCCGCTAGCCGCAGCTTGATTGCTGTTCCGTCCTGCAAGGTGTTTGGTGGGGGTGGTCCGGTGGGTGACGCTACCGGTGGGTTGACCGGAGCCGCAGGAGGTTTAGCAGACTGTGCTGATTGTCCGCTTTGTCCAAGGACGGGATTGCCGAATCCAGAGAGAACCAACAGAAGGGAAGCAAAGAGGGAACGCATGTTTTTTCGTACGACCTAGTCTCAACAAGTTTGAAGTCTTTCAGAAGCTACGCTGTCTCGATTCCCAAGACAAGTGGCAACTTGCTAACTTGCCACGAAAGTCGCAGAACCGTTGCCATGATGCGCCTGAGTTACTGCTTCAGCATCTGGCTTTGGCATCTGGCTTCGGCGCCTAGCTCTAAGGTCTAACTTCGGCATCTGGCTTTAAGCATCTAACTGGGGGAACGCGAAAAGAGGAATGAATCGATGTCTCATCCAGATCCGGCACGGCCGCATGAACACGAAGAAGTTGAGAAGTCCAAAGCTCGTACCGCTCACGCGGAACATGTTGAGCCAGAGAAGGGCCCGCATGACCCGAAGGAGATCAATCCGAAGATGTCGTCCGATGTTCACTACTGGGCGAAGGAGTTTGGTGTGACGGGGGATCAGCTGCATGAGGCGATCCGGGTGCATGGGACGCATGTTGAGAAGGTTCGCGCTGCGCTGAGTCATCACAAGAGCTAACTGATACTGAGATGCCCGCTTTCGTGACTGCTGTGTCGTCACGAAAGCGGGCATTGTTTGTTTCTTTGAGTTGTCGTATTTCGCGAGTGCTACTGACCCTTGTATGCGTTGGTATAGCCTTTCACGAATGACTCACGAAACTCCGTCTTGAACGTGTCTTTGTCCATCCCCTTCGGGATCTTCGCGTGAGCGTAGGCCTTGTTCTCAGTAGGACGGAACGACTGACCACGCGATAGGTCGGCCTGGCCCTGGTTGAAGCCTGCAGCATAGCCTTGACGAGCCACCATGTTGGGGGTGCCGTTCTCTGGATAAGCTATATCGTAGCCGCGTGGCGAAGACCAACTATTCACATCGCTGTCGTGCGGAGCTTGCGCCAAACCAGCGGGCACAACGCTGAAAGAAAGCACACCAGCAAGCATTAGATACGCCCAAGCATTTTTGCGAAAAATCATAAGAACCTCCAGACGGGCAGCATTACAGCACTACTCATCTGAGAGGTACGACTCTGTCTGTATCGGGGGGGTTGCCCTGGTTCGCGCGGCGCTGCAACACAAGGGATAGAGCGCAGACAACTGCGTGAAGAGGGTGGGTGGAAAGGGACGAGCGGTTTGGGCAGGTCAAAGTTCATCGGGGGATCCTTCCCCATTCGACTTCGCTCAGGGTCAGGATGACAGCAAAGGACCGCCCCTCTTCGCGGTTTGAAACTTTGCGGAGAGGGGCGGTTTTGTTGCATGAGAACCACGGGCCCACAACTATTACTGCAGCTTTAGTTTCTATTGGTTCAGATCGTGGAGGGTCTGTCCGACGGCTTCGCCGACGTGTCCTGCAGCTTCTTTCACGTTGCCTATGACGCGGTCCGCAGCGCCTTTGGCGGCCAGGTCCTGGTTGCCGATGAGCTTGCCTGCGCCCTGCTTGATGGCGCCGGCGAAAGAACCGACCTTGCCCTCGGCATGCTTCCTGGTGCCCCAGGCGAAGGTCTTGCGGGCGGCGTCGGTGAAACCGTCATAACCGATGTCGTAGGCTGGCTCGGGTTGATCTGAGAGATCGACGAACAGCACGAACGTTACGGCGATGCCGACTCCGATGCCGGCCAGGATCCATGGGAGTCCCTTCATAACAAATCCTCCAGTTGGTAAGATGCAAAGTTTGCGTGCCGGGGATAAAAAATCTCTGGTCCGACCCCTCGTGACTGATGGGACAGGGTGTTAGTGGGTTGCGGCGCCGGTGCGTAGGGGTTGTAGGTCCTGATCGAGCATTCCGGCGAGGTCCATGGCGAGGCCTGCGCCCTTGGCGTCGGTGTAGGTGCCCAGGGTGCCCTTGAGCTCGACGTCCGTCTTTTTGCCTGCGACCTCCTCGGTGCATGGGGTTCCGGTGAGGTAGGAGGCGGTGAAGCCGATGGTGCGTTTGGCGGTGGTCTGCTCCTGGATGACGACGTGGAGGGTGCGGTCGGCGTTGGCGACGCTGTCGACTACGATGACGCCGGTGAGCCCACTGATGGCCTGACGGATCTGGCCTGCGATGGCGCCGGTGGAGTCGTCGCCTGCGACGGTGAGCAGGACGTGGATCTGGCCGGAGGGCGTGGTTCCGCTGGCTGGGCAGACGAGCCAGTGCTTGCGGGGATCGGGCTTCGCGGAGTTGATGAGGCTGGTGAGCTGGGCCTGGGTGAGCTTGTTGAGGCCGTCGGCCTTGAAGTCGTCGGAGGAGAGGCCGAGTGTCTTCTGGACGTCCGGCGACCAGACCGCCATGGTGGTTCTGGAGGAGCTCCTCGGCTTGTGTGGAGCGGGCGTTTGCGCTGACGCGATGGAGCCGGTGAGGCCCAGGCTTATGATTCGCAACCCTATGAGACTTGCGAGCACCCCTGCCGAAATGCCATAGATCCGATCCTTCACATCCCCCTCCAATCCTGCTCTTTGAAAGCTACTGCATGTGAAGACGATCCAGCACGCCAAATAGACGAAATCGGCGTCGGGTTTGTTTGATAGATGAGGTCTGATGTTAGAAGGGATGGACTTATTGCGGATAGAAACCCTTTGGGGTTACTTTTTTGCGATGTGGGGTTTCGATGTGGGGTTTCTGGGGGTTTCCTAACCTGCTGCCGTTCGTGACTTTACCTTCTCTGGCCACGCTCGCGAATTTTAAACTCCACGCGGTGGGGAGATTCCGCATCTAACCGGGAATGACCAAGCTACGAAATGCGGTCCTACTGACTCCTCTGCTGCTCGCGACCGGCATCGCTCCGGCATTTGCGCAGCGTTACGATAACAGCCGTTACGCTAACAACAATGCCTATTATGGCGGGATGCGTAATGGCGGCCGTGGCGGCAACTACTATAACGATCGCGATCGCCGCTACCACGACGACCACTACCGGGATCAGGGCGGCATTGGACCTGGCAAGGGCGCGCTGATCGGTGCAGGCGGCGGGGCGGTTCTTGGCGCGGTGTTCGGCGGCGGCCTGAAGGGCACCATCATTGGCGGAGCGGCGGGTGCCGGGATTGGTGCCGTGGTCGGCCAGGCTGCCCAGAATAACCGCGACGATCGCTATCACCGGTACTAGACGCTTTCTAACCTACGCAACTAAAAGGAACGATCCCATGCGCCTCTTCTCTCGCCTCGCACTCTGCTTTGCTCTGACTACGGTTGCCCTGGGTGCTTCGGCTCAGCAACCGGCGGCCGCCACGATTACGCCGTCTGCGGACTCGACTGCCGCCCACAACTGGACGAAGGAGCAGATTCTGACCTGCACGGTGTCCGACTGCTGGCAGCTTGCGGGCAAGAATGAGGCTACGTTCTTCGATATCGTCCAGCAGCTGGCGGAGATCTCGGCAGAGACGCGGGGCCTGACGCTTCCAGAGAACGCCGAGGCCGGCAAACGCGCGGGCGAGTACATCAAGGCAAAGGCTAAGGCCGATCATGGACAGCTGCTGTATGCCATCGTCGATGCTTCCGTGCGCCGGGTGGGGACCAAGCCGTCGACGCCGCCGGCGAACTGACTCCGGGGACAACACTCCGCTTCCATAACGGGAGCGAGACGCTAAGATAATCTGCATGCGTCTCCTCCTTCTGGTTATCGCTTCGCTTGTTGCGTCCGGAGCAGTTGCTCAGACCCCTGCGGCATCGACACCGCTGCCTGCCTCGATCGATATCGTCAAGCTGGAACAGAATCTTTGGACGACGATGGCTGAAGGCGACTTCGGGACGGTCCGCAGTCTGTTTACGGAAGACTTCATTCTGGTGGACGAACACATTCAGGCTCTGGACACGCTGCTGATCACGCTGAAACACTGCAAGCTCGAGTCGTACGAGCTTCGTGATCTGCAGGTTCGTATTCTGACGCCGGACTCTGCGCTGACCGCGTATCACGTGGTGAATACGTTCCAGTGCGGCACGGCGGACAAACCCACTGTGATGAACAATGACAACAACTCCGTCACGGTCTGGGTTCGGCAACCTAAGAGCGGGAGATGGCTTGCGCAGGTGCACACGGAGACGCCTGCGAAGCCCTAACGATGGGCGCGTAAATTTGGCGGAATCCTTCGAGCCTCTGATTTCAGGTCGCGTCGAACAAGCTGGATAGCTGCTGAATACTGCGCGAGCTTCTCCATCGCGAGACTGCTTTCTCCATCGTGCCGATCACTCCATGTCGTAACAGGTCGCGAAGATCCCGATATGGGCCGTGCGCGGATTTGCCGCCCGCTTTATTCGATAAAAACCGGCTGCCTGGTCAGCGGCGAACTAAAATTCCGGATAGAAGTTCAAGACGAAATGCAAGATAAAAAGCTGCTTAGCCTTCAAGGAAGCGAAAGTATTCATGGAATCGAAACTTTTGTCTGCACTTTGCGTCTTCACTTTCATTGAGATTGCGCCCACCGAGGCACACCTCCCCAGAGGAAAAGATGATTTATGGTTTCAAGCGGTTCGCGATTACGCTGATGCTTCTTTTAGCGCTCAGCTTTGCCTTCGAACGCCAGGCCCACGCGTACGTCGATCCCGGCTCAGGCCTGCTTATGTTTCAAGGCATCAGCGCGGCGATCTCAGGAGCTCTCTTCTACTTTCGCCGCCGGCTCAAGAATCTCTTCGTCAGGACCGAGGAGAAGCCGGGGGACGGAACAACGACTCCATCCCGCACGTAGGGGATTGGCCGGAGATTCAAGGCCAGAAGATTGAAGGCGATTAACATCGGGCGTGGCGGCGGCTTGCTCACTCAGCCGCTGCAGCATCGCGGCTGCTGCTTGGCTTCAGGTCTTGATCGCGCAGCAGAGATCATTTCGGCGAGATCATTTCGGCGAAGACTTACTGCTGCGGATTCTCCGGCATAATCGCCCCTGCCTTCACCCACTGCTCGACCGTCGCGATGTCCGCATCGGAGAGCTTGGGCTGCTTGGGAGGCATAGGCATGGGATCCTTCGCGGGTCCCTCATGGCGAATCAGCCGCACCAGGAGACTGCTCGCGGGATCGCCCGGGATCAGCACCGAGCCATCGTGGCCGCCCTTCAACATCCCTGCCCGCGTCTGAATGTTCAACCCGCCGCGATGGTTGATCCCGCCGTGACACCGGTAGCAGTTGGCCTGAAGGATCGGCTGAACCCTGGTTGTGTAAAACTCGGGCTTCGCTGCCTCATCCTGTGCCGCCTGCACGGTTCCGACCCGAAACCCCCACCCCATCAATCCGATAGCGGCCAGTCCCAATCCCACCCACATCCTCTTCATCCATTCCTCCTGTTAATCGACAAGTATACGGAACCCACCTCGTCACTTACATGCTCTCTTACCAACGTTTAACTTAGGAGTTGCTCTGGCGCTCCGCGCCTCCGAAAACATGATGCGTTTGAACGCCCCCATACCGGCCCTTCTGGCGCTTGCGGCTCTGTGTTTTTCATCCGCAGACAGCCTCGCCAAACCGATGCATCATCCCTCGGCCCATAAGAAGACTGTCGCCGCTGTGGTGGCGAAGCATCCAGACAAACGGAAGGCCGCTGCGAAACCGACGCATGCGGCGCATGGCTCGAAGCATCACAGTACGCCGAAGACCGATCCGCCTATGAGCGCCCGTGTCCGTGCGCGGTCTGCAAACCGACGTCACCTGCGCCACTCGGTCAGCGCCTCGCTCCCGAAGGCGACGCAACCTGAGCTGACCGCCTCTGCCAGAGCATCGCAGAAGGCGACCTCGGAGGACTTCCTCAGGGCTGCTGCAGCGTCGACCCAGGTGGAGACCCAGGCCGCTTTGGCGATCCACGGAGCCTCACGCTCCGACGCGCGCCCCGAAGAGCTCAACGAGACGCGCCAGGCTGCGGCTGCACCTGCGCGTAAAACAGCGTCTTCGCCGAAGCCGGTCTCGGTGGCCAAGCCTGTTCCTGTTATCAGCGTGGTTCGGCCGGCGACGGAGAGGCCGCAACTGGCCAGCGTGGAAGAGGTGGCCTCGACTCCTGTCATTCTGCCTAATCTGTATAACAAGCGTGGGCGGCTCATCGTGCCTCCGCCGCTGAAGGGCTCGCACGAGATTCTCGTTCATCAGAATGAAGTTGCCGATCGCGATGGGCTCTCCCGCATTCAGGATGATGGCGACCTTATGGACATGCGCAGCAAGAAGCTGCTTGTCGCGTTGCCTGAGAACGACGCTCTCCAGGTGGATGATCGGCTTCCGGTTAACCGGCGTTACTGCCGTCCGTGGACCGCGCAGTTTCTCGGGACTCTGGCGCGCGCGCATTATGCTCGCTTCCACACGCCGCTGCAGGTGAACTCTGCGGTGCGCACGGTTGAATTTCAGCAGCACCTGGTGCACATCAACGGCAACGCCGCACCGGCTGAGGGCGACACGGCCTCTCCGCATCTGACGGGGCAGGCTGTGGACATTGCGAAACACGGCCTCTCGCTGGCGGAGATCGCGTGGCTTCGGGGCTATCTTCTTCCGCTCGTGCAATCGGGAAAAGTTGATGTGGAAGAGGAGTTCCAACAGTCGTGCTTCCACGTGAGCGTCTACAAAAGGTATCTGCCGCTGGCGCCTGAGCGCGACCTTGCCATTCTGCATCACGGCGGGACTTCTGCTCTGGCTGCGGCTCTGCGCTAGGATCTCAGTTTTTCGCCAACTACAATCTCTCGCGAGATCCGCTTCGCCAGCTCTTGATCGCCGCATCCAGCGCCTGCATGTTGTGAACGCCATCTTCGCCGGTGGCCGCAAAGTGAGAGCCTCCGCGCAGCGCAACGGCAAAGCTATCGAGCATGCGCGTGTAGCCATCCCCGTTGTCTACTGTGACTCTCTCGACCACCTCGCCCGCGCGCCGCACAACAATCTCCACCGGGCGATCAACCGTGAGACCCCCTTCGGCGGTCATGACGCCATCGCTGCCGTTGATTTCGACCAGAGAGCGGTAGGGTGTTCGCGCACTCGTCGTCACAGTGGCAAAGACGTCGCCCGTCATCTCCATCTGGAGCGAGGCGACGGCCTCCACCTTGCCAGATGAGGCATCCTTCCTGGCCAGAGTATCGACACTGATCACGTCTTCGCCGAGTACGAAGCGCAGCGCGTCGATGCAGTGCACGCCGACATCTCCAATGGGTCCGCCGTAAGCCAGCGTCGCGTCGATAATCCACTTTCGTGCGGAGTTTGTGGCGGGGTAGCAGTACTCGGCACGCGCAAGTTGTGGCCTTCCGATGAGGCCGGCGGTGATCTGCTGGCGCATCCACTCCAGACTTCGGTTGTAGCGAAAGTTCTGCGCCACGCCGAAGAGCAGACCGGCTGCGTTGGCCGCTGCGTTCATCTCTTCAGCCTGCGTTGCGCTCATGGCCAGCGGCTTCTCGCACAGGACTGCCTTGCCGTGCCTCAACGCCAGCAGCGTATCGTCGCGGTGCATCGCGTCGGGCGAAGTGATGAAGACGACGTCGACGTCCGGCGAAGAGCAGAGTTCTTCGCGCGTGGCGAAGCAGTGAGGGATCTTGTAATCCGCGCAGTTGGCGAGAGCAGCCGCATGGTCGCGCCGCCACATTCCGCTCAGGGTTGAATGCTCACACTTCGGAAAGGCAGGCAACAGGCGACGGATTGCGTGATGACCAAAGCCAAGAATCGCGAAGCGCACAGGCGACTGCGTCATGAGACCTCCCGAAGAGAGACGAATGGCGATTGGTGGAGAGTTAGTGGGCGTCGGTCTTGAAGATCTGTTCGGCGAAGAAGTTCTCCACCTTGGCCTGGTCGTGCACCATCTCCAGGTAGGCGCTCTTGAGCAGCTGCGAGCGCACCTCGCGCAACTGCTGGCGGATGGCCTGCTGGACGCGGGGATCGTTTACATCGCGCTGGCCTGCGGGGTCGCGGGAGATGAGCTTGTAGATCGCATAGCCCGCCGGACGCTTCGACTGCGCATCGAGCAGCGGAAGGATCTCGGTGATCTGGCCGGCCTTCAGCTTGGTCACGGCGGTGAAGACGGTGGGATCTGCGTGGAGCTGCGACTCGCCGACGAAGCCCATATCTCCGCCGTTGGGGGCGAATTCGGGCTGCTCCGACCAGTTGCTGGCGATGGTGCCAAAGTCCTCGCCGCTGTCCAGGCGGTTTTTCAATGCTTGAATCTTCTTCTTCGCTTCGACGTCGTTGGTCGCTTTGCTTCCCTGCAGGTTTCCCGGCTGGGGTGACGGCTGATTTGTCACTTGAATCGCTGCCACGTGATATTTGGTCTCAAGCAGATTGAACTCGGCCCTGTGCTGGTTGTAGTAGCTCGCTACATCGGCGTCGGTGACGGTGATCTTCGAGTTGATCTCTTTGTTCAGCAGCTTGTTGATGGTGAGACTGCGGCGCAGCGAGTGTTTTACATCGTCGATGGTCTGGTTGCTCGCCTTCAGCCGTTCTTGAAACTGCTCCTCCGTATAGGGAGCCTTCATCTCGGCGAGCTTAGCGTCGACCTCTTCATTGGTCGCAGTCAGATTCATCTTTGCTGCGCGCTGCTCGACGATCTCTTCATCGATCAACTCGCGGAGGAGGTTCAGCCGCAGCGAATCCGCCTGCTCCTGCGAGGGCTGCTGCTGTTGTTGAGCGGCGTCTCCGAGCTGTAATTTGTAGGCCTTTTCGAGATCGGCCTGCATGATGGCGTGGCCGTTGACTGTGGCGACGACATCGGCGCTGTGCCCGTGGTTGCATCCTGCAACCGGCAAGAGCCCGGCGGCCATCGTCAGCAGCAATGGAAGCGAGGCGGTGCGAAAGGAGCGCGTGTTAGAAGTACGTTCGTTTTCGGTCGACAAGCTCGGCACATCCGTGTTCCGCATCCAGATCTCCTGCATTCTTCTGCTAGTTGCCGGGTTTGGTCGCCGGCGGGGTTTGAGGCTGTGCCTGAATTGGTGGCGGTGGCGGTGGCGGCGTCTGCCCGGAGGCAATCAGCGCGCTATCGATCATACGATACACGTCCTCGAGCGGCTGCGCTCCCTCCACCTTTTCTCCATTGATGAAGAGCGCCGGCGTGGAGTCCACCCCCAGGCTTTCGCCCAGCTTGATCGACGCTTTGATGGCGGTGTCATCCTGCTTCGCGAGGCACGCATTGAGCGACTCCGCGTTGAGATTCTGCTTCTTCCCCTCGTCGCGCGCCAGGGTGTCGAGCGTCTCGTTGGCCTTGGCGAGACTCTTGTCTGCGCCGCCAAGCTCTCCCGCGTGAGCGTGGATATAGTCCACCAGATTCCAATATCCCGCTGGACTGTGGGCGCCTACGCAGTTGGTATCGATCGCCGCACGCATGGCCCAGGGATGCTGATCGAGCGGGAAGTCGCGATAGACGATATGAATCTGATCCTTGTAGCGCTCGGTGAGTGCGGGAAAGAGCTGCTCGTGCATCTTCGCGCAGTAGGGGCACTCGAGGTCGTCGAAGCCGACGATCAGCACCGGCGCATTCGCCGGACCACCGCGTGAAGGACGCCCCTCGCCGCTCACGAGGAGCTTTGGATCTTTGCTGATATCGAACTTGGTGAACTGGGCCAAGGTGTTGCCGTCGGTCGAGAGCAGAAAGTCGGCGGGCTTGCTCGACTTGCCGTCGGCCAGAAACATCACGCTGATTTTGTCAAAGCCGGGAACCTCGCTCCTGGTGCGCGGTCCGATCTGGATCACATAGGCGGGGGGAATCGACGCCCTGGAACGGATCAGCACCTCCACCCTGCGCATGAGTTCGGGAGAGAGCTTGTCCGAAGCGGAGGCGGCAGTCTGGTTCGCAGATTGGGTCGAAGGGGTCTGTGCATGGCAGCCGAGGGCGGCCAGCGTAAAGGCAAAGATCAGGGCTCGGAACGGCTTCACAGCGATTAACACAATACCTCGATTATCTCACGCAGAGGCGATTTACAAGGCAGCGGACCCCTCTGAGCGGCCCCGGGAACGGTCCCAGGAACAGCCGCGCCATCGGCCCTTAGAAGAGGCTCGCCGCCCGGCGCAGATTGCCCGCGGTTCCGATGTTCAGCAGCGTGAAGTTGAATCTCTCTGTTGTCTCGTTTCGCACCGAGCCCAGCTCGTACTTGCGAACCTCGACGCTGAAGCCGCAGCAGTCCCAGTTATAGGAACCCTGCACGGCTCCGTACTGCACCAGGCCGGTGTTATTCGCGTTGAGATCGAGCCCTACATTCCCTGCCACGCCCAGCCCCGGCTTGGTCGGCGAACCGTAACCCAGAAGCAGCCGAAGCTGATTGAAGTCCGAGACCGCGGAACTCACTCCTTCGGTATAGAAGCGTCCCGGAGCGTTCAACCTCGCGTAGCTGAGCCCGGCAAAGACGTTGTTCTCATGCACGTCCACCAGCACGTTGTTCGACGTAAATTTCTTCGCTCCGGTATCGAGATCGAAGTCCCACTCGACATCCATGTGCGACGAGGTCCGCAAACGCAGACGCGAGACCAGAGGCGAGATGGCGCGGGGCTCCGTGAGAAACGCGATTCCGGAGAAGTTCAGCGTCGTGTCGAAGATGTTGCGCCGGCCGTTGATGACGGCTCCGCCAAAGTTCTCGTTGAAGAAGTACTTCTGCGTCAGCCGCCAGCTGAGCAGCGGGTGACTGCCGCAGCTGGGCAGCGCGTCTTTCCCGTTGCCGATCCCATTGCCGATCCCATTGCCGATCTGGCCCCTGGTCTGAACCTTGCCGCTATCGTCATCCCAGTACTGTGTCTGCGCTGCGGCCACGGGCCTATCCTTGCAGGGCCGGGCCTTCGTCGGTCGCAGGAACAGGCGTTGCGTCACTCCATACTCCAACTCGTTCGTGTTGCTTACGATGTCGGCATCGTCGAAGCGGAGGGCGCTCAAAAAGTTATTGACCCCGGTCACGTAGCGGTAGGTCAGCTCCGGCTCGATGGTGTGCTTCACGTCGTTTCCGTCGAACAGCTTTTCGACGCCTGGCGAATCGAAGGTCCGCTCCACCACAGGCGCCCGCAGATCCGCCTCAACCTCAACATCCGACCGGTTCAGCGGGGTCGGAAGCTCGACCGGCACTCCGATTGGCGAGTAGGGAACCTGCCTGCTTCTGCTGTACGCCGTCTCGCGCACCGCAACCGAGGACAACACTCGCCATCCGTCGAAGCCCATTCGATAGGAGAGCTGGGGATGCACGTCGAAGCGCTGCGTCAAACCACCAGTAGAGAAGCCCGGCTGCACCCGCGAGAGTCCAGCGTGCGAGGCGTCTACGCTCCACAGCAAGCCGGTCCTGCCGATCTCATGCTCGGTGCTGCTGAAGTCGAACGACGGCGCATGAAAGATCTTCACCTGTTCTTCCAGAATCGCTGGAGTGGTCGGGGTCGCAGCCACACCCGCCTGTTTCAATCCCTGATATCGATCCACACGCGCCGACGCCGAATATCCGTCCCACTGGTGCACGCCGTACACGATGGAAAGGATGTCGCTCGATACCGCGACGCTGAAGTTCTCGGCGAACGCCTCGCGATAGGCGTACGAACTCAGATACTCCACGTCCCCGGCCACTCTCGTCTGCGAAGTGAAGTCGTGCCGCCCGGAGATCGTGGCATCCTCTCCGCCCTGGTTCAGGTACGCGCCGTTGGTAAAGATCCCACGGTCGAGCAGGCCGGTATATCGGGCCTTCGCGAAGTCGTTACCCAGCCCGCGATATCGAAACGTCGCTGACTGCTCCCACCCGCGGAGGGAGTAGTACTGCGCGCCTACGGTGAGGTCGGTGCTGCGGTTGATCGCCCAGTAAAACTCCTCGCCGAGGATAAATCCCTTGGTCGACGAGTAGCCCGGCACCGGAATCATGAAGCCGGTCTGCCTCTGCTCGGAGTCCGTTGGATGGGTCACGTAGGGTAAAAACAGCACAGGAATATTCATCAGGCGGAAGGTGCTGTTCTGGGCCTTCGCCTTCTCGCTGTCGACCGCAAACTTTCCTGCGTAGAGCATCCAGTCGGGGTGCGGGAGCTGACAGGTCGTCAAGGTTCCGTCGTAGATCTCGTAGGACTGCGGCCCTGTCCGCACGACCATGCGGCCGGTGAACAGAAACGGATTGCTGCTGGAGTAAGTCAGCGTGTGGCCTGCGCTCTTGAGCCCCACCGAGCCGGTTACGTCGTAAAAAGTTGCCGTCTGCTGCTTGAGATTCATGGTGCCGTGACTGGCGGTGAGGTCCTCGTGGTTTGCGCCTCCGCTTACGCGCAGATGGCCTGTGGCGGTCAAATCTCCGGAGGCCTGATCGAATTCGATGTGATCGGCCTTCACGATGCGGTCGCGATAGGTGAGCACGACGGCTCCATCCAAGGTGACGACGCTACCGTTTCTCGACAGCGTGTCTTCCTCTGTCTTTACGTCGGTGGTGTCATCGGTTGCGGGGAGCACCACTGCCACTGGATAACGCGCCGCTCCCGGCTCATCCGGCAGGCTCGTGGACGACTGCTGCGCATCAGAAAGGGGGGTTGCCTGACTCGTCACCTGCTGCGCCGACAGATGTGGATGACTTGCAGGGAGCACCATGATAGTTATCAAGAGGTAAACAGCCGTCCGGAGGTTGCTCGAGCACCTTCCGTGAACCTTCGCGACGGCAGGCAACGGCATCACGCCGCCGAACAGCAAAGGCGGCAAAGGCAGTCGGCGCTGCCTATGGGGCTTTATCCCAGGTTCGTCCGGCTTGAAACTTGATTTGAGTCTGATCAGGCGCACCACTCTTTGAGGCTAAACGATTTTACGGAAGCGAGTTTGGAATTGAGCACAATGAGCTCTGCACAGCGTGACCTGCTACCACTGGACGAAACCGCAGCCGAAACGGAAGCGGGCGCGCCGTTTGCGCTCCGGGAACAGGTAGCTCAGCGCCTGGCTGCCCACCGGGCCCGCCGGACGCAGCAATCGGGCTCGGCGGTCACTCCCATTGCGCAACCTGGTCCTGAGAAGTCACGCTCCTCCCGCATCGCCGCCGCGGTTGCGGAGCGCTACGCGAACTCGCCGAGCTACCGTACGTTCCTCGCCGAGCAGGCCGAAGCTGCGATTCGCGAGGCCGAAGCTGCAGCCGAGGTTGCTGCCCTCAGCGCCAGGGCCGTGGCCGATGCTCAGTACCAGTTGCTGGCGGATCTGGACCAGTGGACGCTGACTCCTCCGACGCCTGCGCCGCCTGCGCTAGTCGCCGCGCCGAAACTCTCTGCTGTGGAGCTCTCTGACACCGCAGCTCTCGCGCATACTCTTCCAGCGACCACTCAGGTTTTGTCGCCGGCACTCACGGTAAGACGCTACGAAGACGCAACCCGCGGCCCGCTGCGGGAACAAGTCTCGCCCCCCAGCCGCCCCCTGATCTACGAGACCTACGAAGCCTTGAATGAGGAAGAGACTCTCGCGCTCGATGAGGAGATCGCCTTCCGTCAGGCTCCCGTCTTCGAAGAGTCCGGCCCACCGATCGAGATTCCGGCTAACCTTATCGAGTTTCCCCGTCAGCTGGTGGCGGCCAGAAAAGCTCGCCCGCGGCTGGCGGAAGGTCCGCTGCGCGAAGAGGCCGACCAGGCGTCTCACAGCAATCAGACGACGCAGCTTCGCATCTTCGAGGTGGAGGCTGCCCAGATCTCAACCACTCCAGTGGTGGAATCGGTTGCGCCGGAGTGGTCCTCGATTCTGCTTGCGGCACATCCGGTTGCTGCACCGGTCGAAACTCCTGAGGCCCCCTTCCAGCTCGAGCATCGACCGGAGGCCGCGCCTCTCAACCTGCGGCTGATGGCTACGATGGTGGATGGCTGCATCATTACGGCCTCTTTTTTGTGCTTCGTTGCAGCCTTCGCGCTGACCGTCGGGAAGCTATCTGCCAACCCGGCGAATCTTGCTGCCAACAGCATGCATATGAGCCTGCAGACCGCCGCCATCGGTGCGGGTGGAACTCTTGCAGTTTTCTCACTGCTCTATCAGCTTCTCTTCTTTACCTTCAGCGAGGCGACCCCCGGTATGCGGTACGCCCGCATCGGCCTCTGCACTCTTTCGGATGACAACCCTACGCGCTCGGCCATGCGCCGACGTATCTTCGCGACGGTCCTTGCTGCCTGTCCGGTTGGTATCGGCTTCCTTTGGGCGTGGATGGATGAAGACGGTCTCGGGTGGCATGACCGCATCTCCCGCATGTATCAGCGTAGCTACTAAAAGATAGGTCCTGCCGGACGGGCCTCCTGCGCGGAGAGCGCCCACTTCGTGGGGTGTATACCGGTCTGGGCAGGATAATCTGTGCAGGGCCTCCCGTTGGTCGGAAGCATCTTCCGTCGCGACCAACGGGAGCGCCAACTGAAAGGACATACAAGTCATGAAGTAACCGCGGCCCGCGCAGGGCGCACTTCCGGCAGGACATACCTTCGAGCGTCTAGAAGGTCGTGCTTACCGTCAAGCGGAACGTCTTTCTGGGCTCACGCAGGATGTAATCAGCCCCATAGAACTGAAGGGCCTGCTGATAACTGAACTGACCAGCTCCATCGCTCGGGAAGTAGCTCTTGAACGTATTCACGTTGTCCGGACCAGAGTTCGGAACCGCCAACTCCTGCGGAACGGTCTTGTAAAGACGCAGCGGATTGTAGGCGTAGAAGATCCGGAACGGCGCATTGACGATCGGCAGAATCACCTGCAGCTCGGCGCCGAGGGAGTCCCGCGGAACGAAGTTTGTTCCTGGCACAATCTTCAGCAGATTCGGGAACTGCACCGACTTGCCGCCGAAGCAGGCGCCGTTGACGATCGTGGGACATCCATATTGCGCTCCATCGATCAGCGACTGACCTGCCGTGCTCTGCCGCAACTGGCCGTGCAATGCGTCGAAGGTCATACCGAAGTCGTTGAAGAAGGCAAAGGTCACCTGGTTCACGATCGGAATGCGGTACTCGATGTTCGAGACGAGCTGCGTGTCTCCGCCGATGGAGACCATGCGGTAGATCGGCAGCGGAATCTGGACCGGGCCAAGTGCGGGGTTGGTCGGATCGCGCGGAACCGAGGTTCCATCGGGGTTGGTGAGGATGTACTGAACTTTATTCGGAATGAAGGTGTAGGGGCCGACCGACCGGATGTCGAAGCCGCGCAGATCGGATTCGCCTCCGCTATAGAGACGATGCGTTGGGGGAGCGACCTCGCCTGCAAAGCCCTGGGCATGAGTCAGCTGGATACGATACCCCAGCACGTTGTGGCCCTCGCGATTCACCCTGAGGCCCTTCATCGGGAAGAACTGACGATAGCTGGCGGCGGGCAAGATGTACTTGACGTTGCCGCCTACGCCCGCCACCTGCATCGACACATTGAAGTCTTTGCCGTTATGCGGTCCAACCGCGCGATCGAGGCTTGAGAACGTGAAGCTCGGCGTTACGACCGACGTAATGATGCCGGACAGCTGATTCTGCCCTGCAACGCCCGACCGGAACGCGAGCGACTGAAAGACGTTGGTCGTGTTCTGGTTGAATGTCGTCACGGAAGACCGCGACAGCGAGTACGAAAGACCGACACGCGTCACGCCGGTCTTTGCAAACAGATGCCGCAGAGGCTCGCTTGCCGAGATCGTCAACCCCGTCGTCGACTGGTTATAGTTCGTCAGCAGCGATTGCTGCGCCGTCGTCAGGTTTCCCGCCGCCTGGCCGGTCGCCGACTGGCTCTTCGAAGGATTGAAGTCATACTTGCTGGCGAAGATCTGAGCGCCCAGCGAGATCGGCTTGTCGCGCAGATAGGGTTCGGTGAATCCGAGGCTCAGGTTACGCGACAGGTCGCCGATATTTGCCTGCACCGAGAGCGTCTCGCCTAGTCCGAGAAAGTTGTTGGTCTCGTAGTTCAACCCGACAAACGTTCCCGAAAGCCCGCTGATGCCGCCGTTGAGGCCGATCGAGTTCTTGCCCTTCTCCTTCAGCTTCAGCAACAGATCGACGGTTCCGTCGTCAGTATTCTGGCGGCTCTCGGAGTCCTGCTCGGCCTTCAACGCCTCGAAGTAGTTGAGCTGATTCAAGCGCAGGATCGAAAGATCCCAGAGCCGGCTGTTATAGACCTGCCCTTCTTCCAACAGGAGCTCGCGCCGAATCACCTTGTCGCGCGTAATCGTATTGCCGGTAAACTCGATCCGCGAGACATAGAACGCTTTGCCTTCATCGATATCGATGTTCAGCTTGATCGTCTTATTGGCTTCATCGATGGTCGGTACCGGCGTGCCTACGAAGTTGATGAATCCGCCTTCGCCAAAGGCCTTACGCAGCTGATCCAACCCTTTGCCGAACAGGGTCGCGTTGAAGTACTCGCCATCTTTCTGAGCGAACTGCGCACGCAGCGCCTTGGTATTCGTGAAGTGGGTGTTGCCAGAGAAGGTGATCCCGGCGAGCTTGTAGCGCGCGCCCTCTTCTACCGGCATCAGGATATCGATCCGCTTGCCCTTGGACGGGTGCAGTGTGAACGGGTTGATTCCGCCCGCGTCACGAATGTGCGTGGTTGGCTCGCTGGTCAGAGCCTTGAAGTAGCCGCGGTCACGGTATGCCTGACGCACGCGCTCGGTGTCTTCATCCAGCTTGCTCGCGTCGAAGGTTCGCGCAAAAAGATTCTCCAGGATGATCGAGTGCGGAATTCCGATGGGCCGCAGATTCTTCATCGAGGCGCGCAGGGTGCGATCGTTGATGCTGTTGTTGCCCTGAAAGGCGATCTTGCCCACCTTTACGGTCGGCCCCTCTTTAATGTTGAACGTGATCGCCACGGCCGCCGGGGGAATCGTCTTGACCTCGGTCCGGATGGTGGCGAACTGGTGTCCGTGCTCTGCCAGCAGGTCCCTCAGCACCACCTCGGCCCGCTTGATCTTGGTGGGGTCGTACTGGCTCTCGACCGAAAGCGGCACCTTCGCCTTTTTGAACCGGTCCAGAATGTCGGACTGCGTCACCGAGCCGAGACCTTTGTAGTTGATCTCGCGAATCGTCGGCTTCTCTTTGACGTAGATGATCAGTTGCACGCACTTCGGGCTGTCGACGCGCTCAATCCGCACATCGTCGAAGTAGCCGGTGTTCCAAAGCGAGTTGAAGTCCCGCTCCACCACCAGCGGGTCGTAGAGGTCGTTCTGCCGGCTGTAGAGCCTGGCCAGCACGGACTCCTTGGGAATGCGTCGGTTACCGATCACCTGGGGCTGGCACAGCGTCTCCACGTTACCGGACAGCGATCCGGCCTGACCGGAGAGCGACTGGGCCGAAAGCGGCTGGGCCAAAAGAGACGAGGCCGAGAGGGACGAGGCGGCCAGCGCCGTAAACGCAATCATGTACGCGGCATAAGCGATGCGGGAGCGTCTGGAGCGCGTGCACACAGTCTTGGTCTTGCTTTTCAGGGAGCTTCCGCTCTCTCGATTCACGGTAAAGATACGCACACCCTCACTGCTCTAAAAATGACGCTCGCCAGCAAAGTCAGCGAAGTCCTGATTATATGGGAGCGGCCAGCCGTTAGCGAGTTCGCCCCGTGGTTCTGGCTGGACAACCTCAATCCAACCAACGAATTTCCGCGTGATGCTTTGACGAACGCGCCCAACCAAAGGCACCCGCCTAGGGCTTAACTCTCCAACTCCGCCGTAATCGTAAACTCCTGCGCCGACCCGTCCCATCGCACCGTCAGCACATTCGGCTGGCAGCAGACCTGGCAATCCTCCACATACTGCTGCTTCGAGCCGCCCGACTCGTCCACCGTCGTCTCCACCCACTCCCCACAACCCGCACACTGAAAACCGGCTGCATGCATCCGTTACCCCTCACTCAACCTCACGGTGTCTTCGTCTCCCCTTTAAGATACTTGTCGAACCACCTCACCGACCGCGTCAGTTCATCCACCTGATGCTCCCGCTTGATAAAGCCATGCCCTTCTTCGGGGTAGTACACCGCGTCCACCGTGCGTCCCTCCTTCTTCAGAATCTCCACCACCTGCTCGGCCTCCTCCTTCGGCACGCGAATATCGCGCTCGCCCTGCAGCACCAGCAGCGGAGCCTTCTCCTCCCGGATGTACTTCAGCGGCGACGATGCCTCATATACCGCCTTGTCCGCCACCGGATCGCCCAGCAGCGTCTTCTCATACTCCTGCAGCCGCGCGTCGGAGTGCTGCAGCATCGTGTACCAGTCAAGAATCCCGTACTCATCCACGGCCGCCGCCCACATATCAGGGTTCTTTCCGATAGCCATCAACGTCATAAACCCGCCATACGAGCCGCCCCAGATCCCCACCTTCTTCGCGTCGATAAATCCGGTGGCTTTCAAGAAATCCACGCCAGCAATCTCATCCTTCAGATCGGCGCCGCCAAGGTCTTTGTAGTTCGAATTCTGGAACTCCATCCCATAACCGGTCGACCCGCGCACATTCGGCGCAATCACTACGAACCCACGCGATACCAGCAGAATCGCCCGCGGACTGAAGCTGTCCACCGTCTGGCCGGTCGGTCCGCCGTGCGGCATCACCACCACAGGGGTCGTACCATCACGCTTCAAGTTGAACGGTACCCATACAAACGCCGAGATCATCTTTCCATCAAAGCTTTTGTACGTCACCAGCTGCGACGAAGGCAGCACAGCCGCCGCCAGCACCGGACTTTCATTGTGTGTCACCTGCGTAATCGCCCCACCAGCGCTCAGCAGATAGAGATTCGGCGCATGCGTCGAGTCCTGATGAGAAAACAGATAGCTGCCATCATCACGAAACGCCGTCGGCCCGGCACCAGCAGTATTCAACCCCGCCGGTATGCCGCGATCGCTCGCCTTCAGCGTCTTCGCGTCCACAAAACTAATCGTGGCTCGTCCATCCGCGTTCAGGGTGTAAGTAAACGCGTCACCCTTCGGCGAAAATTCCCCCGCGTGCGCCTCCCACTGCGTATCCGTCACCCACCGCTGCTTCTTCGAGGCGATATCCAGCAACGCGACATTCAAATAGCCGCTCTTTTCATTTGAAGTCAGCAGCAGGGTTTTGCCGTCCGGCGACACCGCAGTGGCAAAGACGAGGACCTTTCCGGTATGAGCCGTCAGCTTCTCGGCCGCACCACTCTTTACATCCAACCGGTAGACGTCCGCATCGTCGAGTCCCACCTGGCGCACCACGTACAGGCTCCGTCCATCCGGGCTCCAGTCCTCAACATCCCAGAAGGCCTTCGGATCCGTCTCGTGGGTCAAGACCCGCACCTTCCCTGTCGCCCACTCCATCACCGCTATGTTGGTCGAAGCCTCCACCTTCACCTTGTTGTCGAACGCCAACCACTTGCCATCTTTGGAAAAAAGCGGACTGCTCTCACTGGTCTTATCCGTATTCGTAAGATTCCGCGGCTCGCCTCCACTCACCGGAACCGCGTACAGGTCGTAGAGCTCATCGCCGCCCTTGTCCTGCTCGTAGACGATCTCGTTGTCTTCTTTGGTAAACGCCGGGCTGGACTGCCGGTCATCCGACTTCAGCAGCTGCCGTGCCCCCGTTCCATCCGCCTGCATCAACCAGAGATTCAGACGCCCCGAAGCATTGCTGATGTATCCGATCTGCTTACCGTCCGGCGACCACGTCGCCCCGCCAAGCCGCACCGTCTGCAGCAACTCGGCTACCGGCATCGGAGACGACCCAGCCGCGCTCTCCGCCGAAACCACGCTCCTGGGGTCCGTCGCCACCCTGTCACCCGGTCCCGAAGCAAATCCCGAAACCGAAGCTAGCAAAACTAATCCAGGCAACAAGCGGAAGCGTGTCATCGCAAACTCCGTAGGAATCGAAGTAAACACCAGAAACCGACCGGGCCAGACTAGCACGCCGCAACCCGCAATTTCTCCGGAAAATCACATTCGGCCACAGGCGTTCAACGAATGCGAGGAGTCATTTATCCCCGCTGATCGCCTTCGTCACCTTGCCCTTAGCATTGAAAAAATGCAACACGGTTCCCCATCTGACTTCAGGCAAGACCTACCTTCTCGACGGCAAGACTGGAGGTGATAAGACCGCGTTCGCTGGTGTTGGAGAGGCTGACAGTCTCGTAGCTTTTGGAGCTGAGATCGTAGACCTGACACTCATCGAAGGGGCGTGAGTAGATATGAAGTGTGACTGCGCGGGAGCCGAACGCAGGCGGATTGACGACAAGATGGATCGGTTCGTCAGAGTCGACCTCGGCAGGATTGTCAGCGTCGATGATGTAGCGGTCGGTGGGGGCGAGTTCACAGAAACGCGTCGAGGCGTCCTGGTGAACGAGGCGGTAGTTCTGCACCTGTACCTTGCCGAAGGCGATGCCCATCCAACAGCGCTGGTTCGTGTGATTGTGAATCCTGCTCTTCTGCCCGATGTCCCAGCAGATAGCGATGAGATCGAAGAGCGGTGTATGAAGAATGAGATTTCGGGTGTAGCGCTCAGGGCTGAAGTAGAGATAGGGATGCAAACTCGCGATGGAGACCGGATTCTCACGCATATACTCGAGCACGGCGTTGTCGGTAAACTGCTGTTCCGGGATTTCGCTTAGGCCGGTGGCGAAGGCGCTGATGTCAATCATGAAAGTTCAACTCCTACAGTGTCACTCCCGATTGTTGCTGGTCGCGACAAGAGGAGTCAAGGAACTCCAGAGAGACGAGCGCATTCGAACAGCACGAGTCAGCGTCTCAGTCACGGAATTGAACGTCACCTGATATCGGCCTGCCCCTTCCGTACCTCAACCAAAGTCGAATAAAACGTAGCGCCGCCGCCGATATCGGTCAGGGTCTCCGACGTCAGCGCATTTACATTCGCGCCGTTTGCCGAAAGCTTGTTCCAATCCAGCCGTGCCGCCACCACGCCCGCCGCCACCTGCGCGTTCACCAGCGCCCGCAGCGTGATGCTTCCGCGCCCATTGAAGACCTCCACCGCATCGCCGGTCGCGATCTCTCGCGCCGCTGCATCGGTCGCATGCATCTCGAGTATGCCAGCCGTGCGCGCCTCCATCCGCTGATGCAGAGGAATATTCGCAAACGTCGAGTTCATGTAGTTATCCGCCTTGCGCGGCAGAAACTCCAGCGGATACGCGCCCTTTGCAGCATTCGCGCGGGACTCGGTCGGCGCAGTAAACACCGGCACCGGCAACAACTCGCCGCGTCCGCTTGACGTCTTGAACCACTCGGGTGTGCTGAACGGCAGCACGTCACCGTTTGCGTCCACCGGCATCTGCAGCGGGACGTGCCCCTCGCGCTCCAGCCGCTCGCGCGTAATTCCGGCAAACCAGGGGTTCTCACTCTTCAGCGCCTGATCGATCAACTCGTCCTCGCGATCGTTAAAGCACGGCTCGTCAAAACCCATCCGCCGCGCCAGCTCCCCAAACATCGCGACGTTGCTCCGCGCCTCACCCAAAGGCGCAATCGCACGGTTGCTCACTTGCGCGAACAGATGCCCATACGCTCCCTGCACATCCTTCACCTCGAGAAACGTCGGCGCAGGCAGTAGCACATCGGCATAGTCCGCCGTATCGGTGAAGAACTGCTCGTGAACCACCGTAAACAGATCGTCGCGCTTCATTCCGCGCAGTACATCGTTCTGGTTTGGAGCCACCGCCGCCGGGTTCGAGTTATACACAAACAGCGCCTTCACGCCTGGACCATCCGCTGGGTCGTTGCCCAACGTAGTCAGCGCCTGGCCCAGCTGACTCATATTCACCACGCGCGCCGGTCGTCCCAACGGACTGGCTAACATCAACTCCGGCATCTGCAACGCCTTGTCATTGAACGGAAACGAACCCGACGTAGAGAGCAGCAACCCGCCGCCCTTGTGCTTCCACGCACCTGTCAACAACGGCAGCATGCAGACCGCCCGCGCCGCCGTGCCGCCGTTCTCACTCCGCTGAATCCCGTAGTTCAACCGAATCACAGCAGGCCCTGACGAGCCGTTACGCCCCGCCGCAGCATACGCCCGCGCCAGCCGCACAATCGTGCCCGCATCAATTCCAGTAGCCTTCGCCACACTCTCGGGCGAGTGCTTCGGCTTCAGCGCATGCGCTCGCAGCTCTTCAAATCCGTTCGTGCACGCAGCCACATACTCGCGATCCTCCAGCCCCATGCTCAGGATCACGTGCATCAGCCCCAGCGCCAGCGCAGTATCTGTGCCTGGATTGATGGCCAGATGCTCGTCGGCCAGCGCAGCCGTCCGCGTCCTGTACGGATCGATCACCACCAGCCGCGCACCCTTGCGCCGCGCCTCTTCAATAAACGGCCACAGGTGCACATTGTTTCCGTGGATGTTCGCGCCCCAGGCAATCACCAAACCGGCATGTGCAAAGTCCTGCGGCACCGTCCCCAGCTTCACGCCATAGACATTCTTCAACGCCGTCCCGCCCGCCTCCGCGCAGATCGTCCGCGCCAGCTGCGAGGCTCCCAGCCGATGAAAGAACCTGCGGTCCATCGACCCATAGCCAAGCTGCCCAATCGTCCCGGCATAGCTGTAAGGCAGCACACTCTCTGGGCCGAACTCCGCCGCGATCTTCGTCAGCTTCGCCGCAATCTCGTCCAGCGCTTCATCCCACGAGATCCGCTCAAACGCCTCCGGCTCGCGCCCCTTGACGGATCCATAGCCCAACGGCCCATTCGCGGCACCCTTCTTCCGGCGCATCGGATACAACAATCGATCGGGTGAATAGACACGGTCAAGATACTTTGCCACCTTGCCGCATAAAAACCCGCGCGTTACAGGATGCGAAGGATCACCCTGCACCTTCACCGCTTTGTCGGTCAGCTCATCGACCGTCACCAGCACGCCGCACGAGTCCGGGCAGTCATGCGAACACACCGCATGAACGACCTTCCTCGCACCCAGTTGCGCAGCCGTTTCGATGAGATTTGCAGCCATTTCATTATTTTAGTCTCAACAGCCCGCACCCCCGCACCAATTGGCGTTGTATGCTGCTCCCAACACCAGAGCCCAGTGACAAACCCATGCCCCGCCATCACCTAGCCACTCCAGCCCGCCTCGAAGCCTTCTCCGACGGAGTCATCGCCGTCATCATCACTATCATGGTGCTTGAGCTCAAGGTCCCCCACCAAAACGGCATCTCCGGCCTCTATGCCGTCCTCCCTACCCTGGCCGTCTACGCCATCTCCTTTGCCTTCACCGGCATTTACTGGATCAACCACCACCACCTCGTCCACCGCACCGAAGAGGCCGACGAGCTCGTCCTCTACGCCAACCTCGTCTTCCTCTTCTGCCTCTCGCTCCTCCCCTTCTTCACCTCCTACGTGCTCGAGAAAAAGCTCGACTCTTTCTCCGTCTTTCTCTACATCGCCTCGATGATCTTCACAGGCTTCAGCTTCCTTCTTCTGCGTCTCTCCATCGCTCGCCGTCTCCGCATCGCCAACAAACTCGAGGCGCAGGACACCTCCGTCCAGCGCAAGAACCAGCTCTCCCTCTTCGTCTATCTTGTCGCCTTATCCATTGCCTTCTCGCACCCCCACGTGGCCCTCGGCCTCTGCGCCTTCGTCACGATCATCTGGATCACCCCCACCGTAGGGGTCAAGTCAACCGAAGACCTCGACAACACCCACTTCAACCGCGATTAGCTGCCGCTACAAAGCCGGCTCACGAAGCATCTCCGCATCGACTCTTTCTGCAGCTCGCCGTTCGAAGCGATCCCGAAGCACCATGAACGGGCGCTCCACCAATCCGTACAACACACCAGCCGCCACCAGGCACGTCACCGCATAAACGACCACCGTCTTCCAATCCGGAGAGGCTGTGAGTGAGGGCAGGTAGCTGCGATCCAGATGCGCGACTTCTTTATGCGTCAGATAAAGACTGAATGCGAGCGTAGCCAGCAAACGCGACCCAGGCACTGAAAACCTGCTCAGCCACCCATCGCGGCTAACGCTCGAAACCACCAGCAAACCCAACCCAACCGCGAGCAGCGGGAATCCAATTACCGTCCCCCACGCCGCAATCTTCGTCGCATCGGCCATCGCATCGTCTCGAAACATCCAGCAGACCGCCCCTGTAAGCGCGATCCCTGCAACCATCGCCGCATGACCTCTGCGCGCCAGCCAGGACCACCATTCCGGCCGGAAGATCCGCACCAGCGCCAACGTCACCCCAACCACCAGTCCATCCAGCCGCGAGTACGTTGGGTAGTACAGATAGCGGTAGTAAAAAATCCCGAAGTCGTCCGGCACCTCGCGTCCACTCCATCCCGGCGGCGCAATCAGAGGAAGCAGCTTGTAGCCACGAAAGCAGATCCCAAACAGAATCACGCCACCGATGACAAAGACCGTCCTGCGCAAAGACGGCCTTCGCATCAACCAGATCACCAATAGCGGAAGCACCAGATAAAAATGCTCCTCCACACATAGCGACCAGACATGCGAAAAAGCATGTTGGCTAAAGTCGACGAAGAACAGATTGACCGTGAACGTCAAAAACTGCCATAGGGGGGCAGCACCGGAGACTCCCGCCATGCAGGAAACACAAGATAGATCCACAAAACAAGAAGATACGCGGGAAGAATCCGATAGGCTCTCCGACGGTAAAAACTCCGAATCGAAGGCCGATCGCCAGACGCGTAGGGCTTCAGCAGCTGCATCCCGATCAGATACCCGCTCAACACAAAGAACAGGTCGACACCCATCCAGCCAAACTGCGCAACAACTGCCATGCTCTCCGGAAGAGATGATTTCAGGTGATACGACATTACAGCCACGATCGCAGCCGCCCGCAACGTGTCCAGCCCCGGCAATCGCTGTAAGTTCGATCTTGTCATCAACATCCTTTGTCAAACGATAACCGGCAATTCCCTTACTCTCCGAAGACAGATCGAAGACTATCCGAAGGGTGCACAGACAGTTACCGTAGACAATCCGGCCGCGGAATCCTTCACCCACATCGGCTACTATCAATTCAACCTGACACGGCGTCCTAGGAAGCAAACACACGAAGCAACGCCAAACCAGACAGCTTTTCCTTCGAGGTTCCTCATGCCACTGCGTTCCTCTCTCCGCCTTGCTGCCGTCTTCCTCGTCCTTCTCGCGCCGGTCACCCTACCCGCACAGACCGAGCCACTCCACACAGCCACCCGCCAGGAGCTCGACGTTATCAAGGTCCTCCTCGCCCAGGAGGCTGCCTGGAATCGCGGCGATCTCACCGCCTTCGCCAGCGGCTACAAAGACTCCCCCGACACTCTCTTCATCACTCACCAGATCTCCCGCGGCTACGCTGGCCTGCTCGATCAGTACAAGCGCGACTACCCCAGCCGCGCCGCCATGGGCAACCTCACCTTCTCCGATCTCGAGGTCCACACGCTCGATGAAAACTTCGCCGTCTGCATCGGCAAGTATCATCTTGACCGCGGCAAAAAAGATGGCGGCAACGCCGGAGGCATCTTCTCCCTCGTCTTCGAAAAGACGACCGACGGCTGGAAGATCGTCATCGACCACACCACGTAGCTACCGTAAGCGCTATCCTCGCTCGCCACTAAGCTCCGCGATCAACCCCTCCAGCTCAGTCCGCACCTTGGCGCTCATCATCTCGAACAAGAAACCCGCCCCGCGCGTCCTCACCATCCTGCTGGTCCCTTCGCACCGTAGCACACGGTCATGCGCCCGAAAGATAATCTCCACCGGCGTGCCCGGAGTTAGTCGCAGACGGGCTTCTGTTTCGATGTAGCACCCACCCTGACTCACATCGAGCACCCGCCCGCGAAACAGCATCGTTCCATCCTTCACCATCACCTCGGCCCACGCATCTACGGCGTAGCGCGTATGCTCCCGCCGCTCGACGATTCCCTCCACCGCAACACTTCGCCGCTCCTTCTGATCCTTCTGCTCTTCCTGCTCCGCATGGCCATCGAACTGGCTATCGACTTGACCCTCGAACTTGTCCACGCCCGCCTCCCAGAGATCGTGCCCATCCCGCGAAGCGAGAACGGCTGATCCAATCATCGGCGCAGATCCCGAAAGCATTAAAGCTTTGAAACTCACGCCCAATCGAACATGTGCCGCACTCTCAATTTATTAGTTTTCGGTATCCAAACCGCGCCTCAAAAATTGAGGGCCCGGCAATCCAACCCAAGCCGTCCGCCGTACCTCTTACTAGCGTGTGGCTGTGCAAGGCGAGCCTAACGGAGACACGAGACACCAATGCAATGCACAAAATGCCACTACGGCAAGCTCTCGCGCACAAAACGCGTCGGACTCCTCGAGGGCAGTGTCCTCCCCTTCTTCGGCTACTTTCCGTGGATCTGCTCCACCTGTAAGCAGCGAGTTCTGGTCAAAGACCGCGGAGAACGAAGGCGACTCGTCCGCGACGAAGATTCAGGTCCAACACGATCAGCCCGCCCACAAGAAAACGACCTCCACCAGCTACAGTGAAGGCCGTCCGATCTCAAAGTCTGAAGACGCTCAGACCGTCATGATCTCTTTTTCCTTTGCCTTGAACAGCTCTTCCACTCGCTTGATCTCCACGTCGGTCAGCTGCTGAACCTCTTCGTTCGCCCGCTTTTCATCATCGGCCGAGATCAGCTTGTCCTTCGCGGCCTTCTTGATCTGGTCGTTTCCATCGCGACGAATGTTGCGGATCGCAGTCTTATGGTCCTCCAGCGTCTTGTTCAACTGCTTCACCACATCCTTGCGCCGCTCCTCGGTCATCGGGGGCACCGGCACGCGAATCACCTTGCCATCGGTCATCGGATTCAGCCCCGTTCCCGAAGTGCGAATCGCCTTCTCGATCGCCGATACCATCCCGGCGTCATAAGGCTGCACAAGGATCAGCGTCGGCTCGGGCGTAGAGACCTGCCCCATCTGGGCCACCGGGGTATCCGTGCCGTAGTAATCCACTTTGATCTGGTCGAGCATGTGCACATTTGCCCGCCCCGTCCGCGCCGACAGCAGATGTCCACGGAAGTCTTCGACCGTGCTCTCCATCTTCGCCTTCAGCTGCTGATGCGTACCTTTTAACGCCTCGATCCCTGCCATTGCCGATGCCATACGTTCTCCTCCACTGCCATCCGATATTTTACAGAGACGCGCTCCACCATGCGAGGCTAGCCGTGAAAACCTGCTTGGCGCCGTGTCCTGCCGGACGGGCCCACTGCGCGTGGAGCGGGCGTTCACACGCCTTTTTAGAGCTTCGCGTGGTCCTCCCGTTGGTCGGAGGGAAAGTTGATTTCGACCAACGGGAGAACCGTCGAGGTTCATCCTGCCGTGACCGGTACACGTGTCACGAAGTGACCGCCCCACGCGCAGTGGGCCCGTCCGGCAGGACAGACATCTTTAATGCGCAGCGAGGATCTGATCCGCGATGGCGGCAGCTTCGACGGTAGGGCGGACGTCATGGGTACGGAGGATGCGCGCTCCAGCGAGGATGGCCGCTACGTTGGCTGCGGTGGAGGCCTGAAGGCGGTCGTCCATCGAAGGGGTTGCGCCTTCGAGAAGAACCGACAGGCTGGGGCTTTGGGCCAGAGTGTGGGCGAGAAAGCCCTTGCGCGAGATGCCGGCAAGGATTGGTAGATCGAACCGGTTGAGTTGGTCGAAGTGCGCCAGAAGTGGATAGTTTTCGTCGAGGCGTTTGCCGAAGCCGAAGCCTGGGTCGAGGACGATCTTGTTGCGTTGGACGCCCGCTGCGGTCGCGGATTCGAGGCGCTCGGCTAGGCCGGTGAGAATCAGAGGCAGGACTGCTTCGGGCGCCAGTGGGGGAAGACTCGGCCACTCCTGGGGGCGGCCTCGGGTGTGCATGAGAATGGCTCCGCAACCTGACTGGGCGCAGGTTTTGGACATATCGGGGTCCCAGAGGTGACCACTGACGTCGTTGATGATCTCGGCTCCGGCTTCGAGGGCACGGCGAGCGGTGGTGGCGTGGAAGGTGTCGATGGAGAGGAGGGTGCCGGGTTTTTCTTTGAGGATGGATTCGAGGACGGGGAGGATGCGGGATTGTTCTTCGTCTGCGGAGAGCTGCGTGGCGTTGGGACGGGTGGATTCTCCGCCTATATCGAGGATCTCGGCGCCTTCTTCGAGCATCTTCAGTGCCTGGGCGAGGGCTCGCTCGGGGGCGTGTTGGTGAGAGTAGAAGTAGCCACCGTCGGAGAAGGAGTCGGGCGTGACGTTGAGGATGCCCATGATGACGGTTCGCGCGCCGAGTGGGAGGATGCGGGTGCGGAGGTGCCAGTCGTGATGGGTGCGACGGGTGAAGGGCATGGTTGGATTTTAGCTGTCTGTCCTGCCGGACAGGCCCACTGCGCGGGCGGCGGGCGTTCACACGCCTTGTTAGAGCTTCGCGTGGTCCTCCCCTTGGTCGGCATAATCTTCCTTGCGACCGACGGGAGCGCCAACCGAAGGGGTATACCCGTCACGAAGTGATCGCCCCACGCGTAAGTGGGCCCGTCCGGCAGGACACGAGGCCTTGGAAAGAGGATGCTAGACTGCGCGGATGGTGAGGCTTTCGGAACGGGGTGCTGCTTGGCTGCTCGGGGTTGTGGTGTGCACTCCAACGCTCTGGGCACAGACACAGAGCGTTGGATGTGATGAATCTGTCGTGGGGAAGGTTGGCCGGAGCGGGTCTTGCACAGAGTTGGCACAGACGATTGCCGGGTTGTTGGAGGAGATCGCGGTGGCGCGGGATCACTGGGGCATTGCAGTAGTAGCAATGGACGGCGCACCGATCTATTCGTTGAACGAAGGACAGCTCTTTCAGCCGGCTAGTAATGCGAAGTTGTTTACTACTGCAGCGGCGATGGCTCTGCTGGGAGCGAAGACGACCTACCAGACGAAGGTGCTGGCGCGCGGAGTTTTTGGCGATGGTGGAAAGCTGACGGGACATCTCGTGCTAATCGGAAACGGAGATGCGAATCTGTCGGGCCGCGTCTTGCCGTATGTGGCGCCGGTGCCCGGGCAGAAGCCCGATGCGTCGGAGTCAGGCCCTGCTCCGTTGCGGTATCTGGAGGAGATGGCGGACCAGATCGCGGCGACGGGACTGAAGAGTCTGCGGGGAGATGTGATTGGGGACGACACAGTGTTTCCCTGGGAGCCTTATGCGCAGGACTGGGCCATCGACGATGCCGTGTGGGGATATGGCGCACCGGTGTCGGCTCTGTCGATCAACGATAACCAAATCAAGGTAACGGTGACACCCGGAGATGCGGTGGGTGCGCCGGCGAGTGTGGTGATCGATCCGGCGATGCCTTATTACACGCTGGATGTTGCAATGACTACTGGAGCGGCGAAGAGTGGGAGCACGGTGCAGATGGAACGCGCTCCTGGGTCCAAGGTGTTGCGAATATACGGAGCGATTGGTTTGCACGGGCGGCCGGATGTGGAGGAGATTGCGATTCAGGATCCGGCGGCGTATGCGGCGATAGCGCTGAAGGGAATGCTGGAGGCTCGCGGGGTTCATGTGACCGGAGAGGCCAGGGCGCGGCATCGGGTGTTGCTGGATACGGAGAGCTTCAGTCGCGAGTCGGGCGCGGTTGTGGATGCTGCCACGAAGGAGGTGTCGCCGCAGCAGAGGATTGAACCGGCGGATGATGCGGCTTTTGGAATAGCTGCTACGGGAGAGGAGAGGACTCTGGCGAGTCACGCGTCCGCTGCGCTTTCTGAGGATGTCGTAGTGACGAATAAGGAGAGCCAGAATCTGCATGCGGAGTTGTTGCTTCGGCAACTTGGCCTGGCGCGTGGAAGAGATGGGACGATCGCGCAAGGGGCGCGGGTGGTGCGGGAGTTTCTTGTGAACGCGGGTGTCGATAAGGATGATTTCGCCTTCCTCGATGGGTCGGGGTTGAGCGGGCATGATTTGGTGACGCCGCGGGCGACGGCGCGGTTGCTGCAGTATGCGAGCGGGCAGACGTGGTTTGCTGACTGGAAGAGCAGCCTGCCTGTTGGCGGAGTGGATGGGTCGCTGGAGGGGCGATTTACGAAGGCTTCGCTGATGGGGAAGGTGTTTGCGAAGACGGGGACGCTGGGGGAGGCGCGGGCTTTGAGTGGGTATGTGGAGTGTGCGAGTGGGCGGATGGTGATCTTTTCGATCATGGTGGGGAATCATCTGCCGCAGGTTCATGCAGACCGCGAGGTGATGGACAAGATCGTGGAGGCGATTGCGGCAGCGAATTGATTTCGAAAGATGGATGAGAGAATGAGAGGATGATTCGGGCTTTTTCTTTGTTGATTTTGTTGGGAGTGGTTGTGGGATGCAAGTCGATAGCGCCACCTACTCCGCTGGCGGATTTGAATGCGCAGCAGATGCATGGACACGCGGTGTACGAGGCGCATTGTGCGCAGTGCCACTATGACCGCAAGGATGCGGCGCTGCACGGGCCGGCGCTGATTGGCGTCTTCAAGAAACCTTATCTGCCGAGTGGTGCGCCGGCGAATGATGAGCGCATGACCGCGACGATTGTGCATGGGCGCAACCTGATGCCGGCACAGGGGAGTACGCTGGATCCGCAGGATCTCGACGACCTGCTGGCGTATCTGCATACTCTATGAGCGATCCGGAAGAGATAAAGAAGCTCGAAGCGCGGGCGCATGGAATGTTGCCGGGAGTGGCGGGGATCGCGCTGTTCATGCTGGTGCTGACGATGGTGAATGCGTTCGCTGCATTGAACGGCAAGTTTGGCGGGGGGGCGGGAAAGTATGGTGTGCTGGCGTTGTGCACGCTGCTGGCGGCGGGGGTGTTTGGGCTGCTGCGGCTGCGGCGTTGGGGCTGGGCGCTGGTGTTGGGTGGGTGTCTGACGCTCTGTCTGGGGAACCTGTTTGTGTTTGAGAAGACGCACGCTGGGCCGTTCCTGGTGCAGGGATTGTTTGCGCTGGTGTTCTTTCTTTACCTGGTTAGAACGGAAGTTCGGGATAGGTTGCGATGAGCTGGTGGTTGCGCCATATCGGGTGGTGGCCGCCGTTGTTTGGGACGGGCATCAAGGTGACGCGGCTGGATAAGGATCTGCGCGCGATTGATGTGGAGATGCCGCTGCGGCCGTGGAATCGCAACTATATGGGAGTGCAGTTTGGCGGGTCGCTGTTCGCGCTGACCGACCCGTTTTACATGATTATGCTGGCTACAAATCTGGGGCCGGAGTTTGTGGTCTGGGATAAGGCGGCTTCGATACGTTACAAAAAGCCTGGATTGGGGCAGGTTCGCGCAGAGTTTCGTCTGACGGCGGAGCGATTGGAGGAGGTTCGGGCGTTGTTGGAGGCGGAGGGGCGGACGGATGTTCGGTTTTTGGTGGAGGTGAAGGACGATGCGGGGGGAGTGGTCGCGGAGGTGGAGCGGGTGATCTACTGCGCAACGAAAAAAACGCATGAGGAGAGAAAAAAAATGCGGGATGGTGGCGGGGGATAATTTTGCCGTTTTGCTGGTGTTTTTTGTGGGGGTTTTGAGAAAAAGGTGGTTTTGGGTGTAGTGTTTTGCTGGTGTGGTTGTGGTGGATTGATGGTGGGAGAGTGGTGTTTCGCCGCGTGTTTTTGGGGGCTTAAAGATACGCCAGCTTTTTTGGATTTACTTTTTCTGCACGAGATCTTTGCACAAGACCTCTGCAGTCCTGCCGGACGGGCCCACTTCGCGTGGAGCGGTCACTTCGTGACGCGTGTACCGGTCTTGGTGGGTTAGCGGCTTGGGTCCTCCCTTCGGTCGGGCCTATGATCCGATTATTTGCTGGCTTGCGTGTTTCCCATGGGAAGGGCTGCTTGCCTGGCGTAGGTCGCAGTTGTCTGGACTGAGGCTATGGACACACAGGGGCGCGGGGCTACGTTCTGGCCAGGGAGCACCGGCGGGCCTGCCGTTCGCATCTGGCCTGCGGGACACGGCTGCAGAAGCGGGGTTGGGCGCAGATCGGCAGGCAGGGGCGGAGCCTCGATGGCGCCGGTCAGAACAGCGTTCTCCTTCGAACCCGGCCAGGCGTAGGGAGCCACACGGATAGGTCCGTAGCCCACTACGGGGAATTTGGTTGGTACCGAAAAACTCCTGTCGACCAGGACGTAGGCCGACTCCGGCGTCTTGCCTAACAGGCGGTTGTCGGAGGCCAGCTGCAGGACATGGTCGCCTACGGTTACGGTGAGGGTCTTGTCGTCGAAGGCCTTCTTCTGTTCGACGGCGCCGGGAAAGGGATCGTTCGAGATGATCGTTGTGCCGACGCCGGGCACGTAGACGTAGACGTATTTGAGGTCCTTGATCTCGTAGTTGAGCGCGGCCTTGCCGGTCATCCCGTCGACGGTCAGGGTGCCGCGACTGATCGAAACCGAGACTGTTTTAGGTGGCTTCTCTTTCGGGGCGTGCAGCTTCTTGCCGTTCTCGTCGTATCCGAGCTCGCTCTTGGTCTGCATGACGGGCTTGTTCTGTGCGTCGAAGAGCGGGTGTCCCTTTTTGTCGCGCTGCTGCCGGATCGGCGGGTTGAACATCAGCTTTCCGTCGGGGTCCTGCTGCTGCTTGCCTTCCGCGTCGAGCATCGGGGTGGGCGGCAGCTCCACCACAGTGTTTGGCCCGGTGTACTCCTGCTTGCCTTTTTTGTCCTTCACGGCTGGTGCGGCGGGTAGCGGGGTGGTTGGAGACGGTGCGGCTTTGGTCTCTACGAGGGACGGACTGATCTGCCCCTGATCTGGCGCGGGCTGGGAGATGTCTGTGGACTGGGGGGCGGGCTGCGGGGCCGGCTGCGCCGCCTGTACCTGCGGCGCGGTTTGTGTCTGCTGGTCGGTTTGGACCTGCGCGAGGGCGTGCCCGACTGAGGTAAAGGCCAGGGCCAGACCGAGCAGGCCGGAGAGCGATGGAGTATTCGCTTGCGTTATCGTCCGCATGATTGAGATTCGCGTCATTGAGGTTCATCCTCCGTACTTCTCTGCTGTGCGGTGCACGTGGCGTAAGAGTCCCTAATGGTGAGCATATGCCCAGTTCGTAATCTATCCATGCTCTTTCTCCAGTTACGTCTACGACTTCCGGGTCATTACTTTCTGTGTACCGGGGGAGGAGAGACGGTGTCAGGACTGCCCACAACGTAAAAAGCAGACGGGACGCTTGACATATTCCCATATCGGCATGTAATGTTTTGGGCATGGCAAGGGCGACCACCACTTCGGACAGTTTCAATGCGGTTGCTGAGCCTCGGCGGCGGGAGATTTTGAGCTATCTTGCCGGGGCCGAGCGGCCGGTTGGAGAGATTGTGGCTGCTCTTGGCCTGGAACAGCCTTCGGTCTCCAAGCATCTGCGGGTGCTGCGCGACGTGGGGCTGGTTCGGATGCGTTGCCAGGGTCGCCAGAAGCTGTACCGAACCAACGCCGAGGCGATACGGCCAATGCACGAGTGGGCTGCAACGTTTGAGCGGTACTGGCAGCACCAGTTGCTTCGCGTGAAGGAGCTGGCGGAGGCTACGGTCGGCCGGGGCTCGGCAGATTGGAACGCAGACTCAAAAACACCGGGCTCAAAACCACCAGACTCAAAACCATAAGGAGAGATGATGATTGCTACTGACAAGACGCTCGAAGACATCACTTTTACGATCAACCAGGAGATCCACGTGAAAGCGCCGCTGGATGTAACCTTTGCCGCGCTGCTGGAGCAGCTGGGCCCCGGCAATGAGACAACCGACGGCAAGTCGCTGAACATGAAGATTGAAGCGTGGCCTGGGGGCAGGTGGTACCGCGACCTGGGCGATGGCAATGGGCACTTCTGGGCCAATGTGCAGGCGATCAAGCGGCCTTCGCTGCTGGAGTTCGCTGGTCCGTTGTTCGCGTCGTTCCCGCTGGTGAACAACGTGCAGTATCGGCTGAGTGAAGTCGCTGGGGGAACGCTGATCACCTTCAAGCACACGGCGCTCGGCTTGCTGACGGAGAAAGACAAGGCAGGGATGCCGAACGGCTGGAATTCGATGCATGAGCGTGTTCGCAAGCACGCCGAGGCAGCGCGCCGATAGTGGCTCCATTAACCAGGAGCGCACCAGTTCAACTCCTGATCCGCCTGGAAGGACACAAACCCGAAAGGAGAACCAAATGCTCGCACAATACTTACTCGCAGAGTTTGAAGCTCAGGTCCCAGTTACGCGGAGGTTTCTGGAGCGCCTTCCTGAGAACTCGCTCACCTGGAAGCCACACCCCAGATCGTTGACCGCTGGGCAACTGGCCTATCACCTCGCGTTTGTGCCCGAAGGAGTCGTTCGCGGCGCTCAGAAGAACGAGATTCCGCCACCAGACTTCCAGTTCCCCCAACCGGTAAGCGTGCAGCAGGTGCTCGACACGTTGGACCAGAGCGTGGCGACGGTGCGCGAGGTGCTGCCGGGATTCGATGACGCGGCGATGAACGCAATCTGGCGCATCGTCGACGGCGATCGGGAGCTAGTAGCCATGCCGCGCATCGCCTTCCTGCGCAATATCATGCTCAACCACTGGTACCAGCACCGCGGTCAGTTCTGCGTCTACCTGCGCCTGCTCGACGTTGCTGTGCCGTCAAGCTGGGGTCCTAGTGCCGACGAGAGCTCAGCACTCCAACCGGAGCCTCAGCCGGCGTAATCAGCCCGTATCGCAAGGAGGAGAAGCCTATGTGTCCTGTGTGCCTGGCAACTGCAGCGCTGATTGCCGGCAGCGTCACCTCTTCGGGTGGACTGGCTGCTATTGCAATCAGAAAGCTCGGCGGGAAGCTGTCTCGAGAAGAGAACGGAGCGGGAGAGATCGCTTCGAACTCAAATCACTCAACTGAATAAGGAGAGAGAAGATGTCAACGAGCATGATGGAGAAGGCGAAGGTCGTGTCGCAGGCGGAGTGGCTTGCGGCTCGCGAGGGGCTGCTGGCGAGGGAGAAACAGCTTACGCGGGAGCGTGACGCGTTGGCTGCCGAGCGTCGGCGGATGCCGTGGATGGCGGTGGAGAAGCAGTACGAGTTCGAGGGGCCGAGGGGGAAGGCGAGCCTGCTGGATCTGTTCGAGGGGCGACGTCAGCTGATCGTCTATCGGGCTTTCTTCGAACCGGGCGTGTTTGGCTGGCCTGACCATGCGTGTCGGGGCTGCTCGCTGGGTGCGGACCAGGTGTCGCATCTCTCGCATCTGAACGCGCGCGATACGACCCTGGTCTACGCCTCGCGCGCGTCGCAGCCGGAGATTGAGCGACTGAAGAAGCGGATGGGCTGGACGATGCCGTGGTACACCATCACCGATGGCTTCGATGTGGACTTTGGCGTGGACCAATGGCATGGTCATAACGCGTTTATCCGCGATGGCGATAAGGTGTTTCGCACGTACTTCATCAACAGCCGCGGGGATGAGGCGATGGGGAGCGTGTGGAGCTATCTGGACATGACTGCGCTGGGGCGGCAGGAGGAATGGGAGGATTCTCCTAAGGGCTACCCGCAGACGGTGCCGTATAAGTGGTGGAACTGGCACGATGAGTATGCTTCGAGCACGTCGCCGGATCCTGGATGGGTTAAAGTGCTGGACAACGCTCGGGTGACGCTGGGCTTGAAGGATTAGATTCGCCTGAGGACCCGCAGACCGGCGTGGAGGGTTCGTTGAAGGCGTGGGTCTGCGGGTTGTGGGGCAGGGTTTTGGGGCGGTTGGATACAATTGAGGGATGACTCCGCCCGTGGCCCCGTTGACTCCAGAGCTGGTGCAGATTGATCTGACGCCGCGTAAGCCTGCGCCGAAGCCGGCGTGGTTGAAGGCGAAGGCTCCGATGGGGGAGACCTTTCATAACCTGAAGAAGATGGCGCGCGAGCTGAACCTGCATACGGTGTGCGAGAGCGCGCAGTGCCCGAATATTGGCGAGTGCTGGAATCAGAAGTCGGCTACGTTCATGATGCTGGGGAATCTTTGCACGCGGCGGTGCGGGTTTTGCGCGGTGCCGAAGGGGAAGCCGGAGCCGATTGATTTCGATGAGCCGCGGCGGGTGGCTTATGCGGTGGCGCAGCTTGGGCTGGCGCATGCGGTGATTACGAGCGTGAATCGCGATGACGATAATGTGGGCGCGGCGCGGGCGTTTGTGAGTGTGATTGAAGAGATTCGGATGCAGGCTCCGGGGTGCAGGGTGGAGGTGCTGACGCCGGACTTTCAGGGAAACGAAGAGGCGCTGCGGCTGGTGGTGGCGGCGTGGCCGGAGATTCTGAACCACAATATTGAGACAGTGCCGCGGCTTTATCGGGTCGCGAAGAGTGGTGGGCGGTATGAGAAGTCGCTGCGGTTTTTAGAGCATGCGAAGGAGCTTGCGGCTGAGATGTTTGGCGAGTCGCTGGGGGATCGGCCATTTGTAACCCGTCCTTTTGTAACCAAGACAGGAATTATTGTGGGGATGGGCGAGGAGATGCACGAGCTGCTGGCGGTGTTTCGCGATCTGGCGGATCGGAAGGTGGATATTCTGACGATTGGGCAGTACCTGCGGCCGAGCCGGGATCACCTGCCGATGGCTCGGTACTATACGCCGGAGGAGTTTGCTTTTCTAAAGCATGAGGCGCTGGGGATGGGCTTCAAGCATGTGGAGAGTGGGCCACTGGTGCGGAGTAGCTATCATGCGCAGGAGCAGGCGGAGTCGACTGGGCTGGCTTAGGGTGTTGATGGCGCTGAGATTTATTTTGTGAAGGTGATGGGGACTTCGACGGTGTCGGTGTGGGGTGGTAGGCAGACGCGGTCGTTGCAGGATTGGTAGCGGACGAGGACGTGGAGCGCGGAGGCCCCGAGGGGTGCGTTCTTTGCGAGCGTCAGGTGCAGGGTGAAATCGGCGGTGGTTTCGAAGAAGCCGGTTTGCACGTTGAAGAGGGGATCGAGGAGGATCTTCGGCTTTGCCTCTTCTACGCGAAGGAGATCGGCGGGGTCGCCTTCGGTGAGGCCGATGACCGTGGCGACGGGGCCTCCGGTGGGCTCTTCAAGAGCGTAGAGGTGCCAGCCTGAGTTGATCTGGCCGGTGAGGGCGAGGTTGATCTTCGCTCCCTGCTTGAGGGGTTTGGTGGGTGGGTTTTTGATCTGCCATTGGACGGGCGGCTTCGCGGCATGGGCGGGTGTGAGGCTTAGGACGGCGTAAGCTGCGGCGAGGATGAGGCGAGTAGAGCTAGGCTTCATGTGGAGCGTGGCTTCATTTTGGAGCTTGATTTCATTTTGCAGCTCCGGTCTTCGCTACGGCCTCGGACTGTCGTTGCGTTGGCGGCTCCGATTGCGTCTGATGGATCTGGTCGCCGGTAGAGGCGATGGGGACGAAGGCGGCCTGGAGGACGCGGTGGGTGGCGGTGTCTTCAACCCAGGCGGCGATGGCGAGGTGGGCGGGTTCGAGAGTGGTGTCTTTGGCGAGGAACTGGACCTTTCCGAAGCGATCGTTCTTTTGCTCGTAGGTGTCGAGATAGGTTTTGAGGGTGGCGCTGACGGCTGCGGGATCGAAGGTGGCTTCGAGGGTCTTGCCGGGTTCGACGGGGGAGCCGGTGCCTGCGGGCTGCGCGAGAGAGCGGACGACCATGCGGTGGAAGCGGATTCCGTTTTCGCCGCTGTAGCGTACGTCGTCTTCTACGAGGGCGAAGTTGGCGACGAGGTGCGGTTCGATTGGAGCGGACTGGGCTGCGGGTGCGGGGATAGCTGCGGGTGTTTTGTCGTCGGCTGCCTTCGCCGGGGGATCGGGGGCGAGGCTTTGCTGCAGGAGCTGCGGGTTGTCGATCGAGACGGTGGCGCTGGCCTGGATCATGCCGTCCGGGCTGCGGGTTGCGGTGAGCTGCAACTGCACGCCGCTGGGTTTGTTGGCGTCGGCGTCGATTTTCTTGATGGCTTCGTCGTAGGAAGTTTCGGCGTTGGCGCGTGGGCCTCCGCCCTCCCATAGGTTTTTGCCATTGAGCTTGGATGTGGGAGTGAAGGCGACGCCGTAGGACTTTGCGCGGGCGATGGAGTCGGGGTTGGCGAGGGGATCAGGGTCTGGGATGTGCTGATCGAAGGCGAGGACGACGAGCTGGTTGCGGGAATAGGTCTTGAGGAGGGCGTCGACGGCGAGGTCGGCGCTGACGCAGGGGTCGCAGGCGGAGCCGGTGAAGAGCTCGAGCAGTGCGGTACGGCTGCCGTCGGTTGGCTTCGCCGGTTGGGGGGTGAACGGGTCGGGAAAGATGCGAGCGTACTGGGCGTCCATGTCGGCGAGAAAGCCCTGATCGCTGCCTCCGTGGGCGCTGCGGTAGAGCTCCATCATCTTTTCGCGCCAGGGGGATTTGAGTTCGCCGGTGAGCTGGGCGCGCTCGAGGTCTTCGAGGGCTGCTGCGTCTTTGTGCTGATCGAGCGCCTGCTCTCCGCGCAGGAGGTTGACCTCGGCTACGGTGGGATCGAGGGCGTAGGCCTGATCGATCAGAGCTGCCGCGGGCTCAGGTTTGTGCTCGTCCATCTCGACTTTGGCGAGTGCGGCGAGGGCGTTGGCGCGGCCTTTGGTGAACCTGGAGTGCATTGTCGCGGCGGTGGGCGCGGGGTACTTATACTTCTTCGCGTTGGCGAGGGCGTCTTTGTCGAAGTCGGCTTCGTTGAATTTGCTGGAGGCGTCTTTGCCGAGCTTTTCGGCGCGGGGAAGATCGACGCCGGTGTCGTTCGCCTCGGCAAGACTGTCGGCGACGTCGATCTCGGTGTAGAGCTTGCCTAGACCTTTGCCGGCGTCTTTGACCACGATCTTGGCCTGGGTGTCGATCTCGGCGGTGCGTTGCGGGAAGTATTTGACGAGGGTGTCGAAGATGTCGCTCTGGGCGCGACTGACTCTTGTGCTCTTGGGGTAGTTCTTGAGGAAGAGCTGCATGGCGGCGAGGCGCTCTGCGGGATCGACGGTGGCGCGGGCGGCGTCGAAGGCTCTCTGGTCTGCGGGGAGCTGCATCCTGGGCGGATTTGCGCCGGTGGCCTGCGCATGGCTGCTGGTTGCGAAGAGGAGTAGAACCACTATCCCTGCTGCTGCTGATACCCTGCCGATCCGGTTGCTTCGAAACATTCTGGTTCCCTCGTCCGCCGTGGTGGAAGTTGCGAATTGCCTTCCAGTCTACTGTCTCTCTACCTGTCTCTCCCAGGTTTTGAATAAAGTCCTAAAGGATTAGTTGACAAAAGAGAGTGGGTTGCTGCTTAATCTACTAAAGCATTAGGAGGTGGGTGGGTGACGACGCAGAGGATGACGAATCAGGGGCTGACCCCGCTGGAGCTGGAGATTATGCAGGTTCTGTGGGAGGCGGGGCCGTGCACGGTGAGCGAGGTTCAGCCGAAGTTGAAGGCGGAGCTGGCCTACACGACGGTGCAGACGATGTTGAATGTGCTGCTGCGCAAGAGCAAGGTGAAGCGGGTGCAGGAGGGGCGTGCGTTTCGTTACCGGGCCGCGGTGAGCCGGGAGCGGGCGACGGGGAGCGCGTTGAACGACATGGTGAAGCGGATGTTTGGCGGCTCCAGCGAGGCGTTGCTGATGGCGATGGTGGATGCGCGGCAGATCAGCGCGGAGGAGTTGGAGCGGGTGGGAAAGAGGCTGGCGGCGGCGGAGCGTGATGCGGCGAAGGAGGAGAGATGATCGAACGGACGCTGGTGGAGTATGTGGCGAATGCGCTGTGGCAGGTGCCGATGCTGGCCGGCGGCGCGTGGTTGTTGCTCGCAGCAGTGAAGGCCGGGCCGAGGATGCAGCATGGAGTCTGGTTGATGGTGCTGGGTCTTGCGGTACTGCTTCCGCTGCATGGAATGGGTGGAGAGCTGGCGCCGGTTCGAGTGCGTCCGGACGTTGGCTTGCGGGTGGGAGCTAGCGATGTTGCGGCGGCTGGTGAGGTTTTGGGGACGGAGAGGGTTGGCGAGGAGCGGGCAGTGGGGTCGCTTCGTCCGCGGCGTGTGGAGATTTCGGTGACGGCGGCGCGGTGGGTGGTGAGCCTGTATGCAGGTGCGGTGATGTTTGGGCTGTGGAGAGTGGTGTGGGCCTGGCGTGCGGCGCGGCGGCTGGTGGAGCGCTCGCGGGAGGTGACCCTGGCGGGAGAACAGACTGTAGTGCTGGAGGACTATGGGCGGCGGCTTCGCATCAGGCTGCCGCAGGTGCGCGCGAGTGTGGAGATCTCGAGCCCGATGATCGTGGGGGTGATAGCGCCGGTGCTTCTTCTGCCGGTGGAGTTTGCACGGTATGAGGCTGAGGAGATGAGAGCGGCGCTGCTGCATGAGCTGGCACATGTGAAGCGGAGGGACACGCTGGAGAATGCAGTCTGCCAGTTGGTGGCGCTGCCGGTGAGCTGGCATCCGGTGACACAGTGGGTGCAGGGACGGATTCGACGGACACGCGAGATGGTGTGCGACGCGATGGCTGCGGAGGAGATGCGCTCCGAGATCGGGTATGCGCGGTGTCTGCTGGCGCTGGCGAAGGGCATGATGGCGGGGCGGGAGTTTGAGAGGGAGACGGCAGGGGTTGGGTTGTTCCACAGCAATGTACTGGAGGAGAGAGTGATGAGACTGATGGAGAGTGGAGCGGTGATGGGAGTGCGAATGAAGGTGGTTCGTATGGCAGGCGGAGCGGTGGCGATGGTGGCGACGATGGCGGTGGCTGCGATGTTTCATGTGACGCCGACGATGGCGCAGGAGCAGATGCAGGCTCCGCTGCCGGAGGTTGGACAGAGTGCGGCTCCGCAGGTTGTGCCAGATGCAACTCCGCAGGTTGTGCCAGATGCAGCTCCGCAGGCTGCGCCGAATGCCGCTGCTTCGGATTCAGCGGAGCGCAAGGTCAAGGCCTATGGGAAGCAGGCCGATGTCGTGGCAGGAAAGGGAAAGTATGTCTATCGCTGGGAAGGCTCGGAGGATGAGCCGGTCACGATCGTCAATGGACGGGTTCGCAAGCTCACTCCTGAGGAGCGCAAACAGATAAGGCAGCAGATGGAAAAGGCTAGTAAAGAAATAGCTGCGGCAACGGCGAAGATCAATAGCCCGGAGTTCAGGAAGCAGATCGCTGAGGCCGCCGCAGCTTCCGCGAAGGTGAATAGTGCGGAGTTCAAGAGACAGATCGCTGAGGCGCAGTTGGAGGCCCAAAAGGCTAATGAGATGGTTCATAGCCAGGCGTTCCAAGAGCAGATGGTAGAGGTGCAGAGGATGACGGCGAATCTGAAGACGATGGAGATGCCGCGGATTCAGGAAGAGATTGCGCGGGCTACGGCGCAGGTGAATAGTCCTGAATTCAAGCAGCAGATGGCAGATATGCAGAGGGAAATCAATGTTGAGGTGCAGCAGCGAATGGCGGAGGCGATGAAGCAGATGAAGGAGGCTCAGGAGGGGTTGAAGGAGATATCGCCGAAGTAGAACGGGCTGAACGGTGCTACGAAGTCACTTTGAGGGATCGAGTGGCTTTTTTGTTGTCCTGCCGGACGGGCCTCCTGCGCGGAGGGCGGTCACTTCGTGACGCGTATACCTTGTCTTGGCAGGATCGCGGCGTGGTTCCTCCCGTTGGTCGGGTCGGGATTTGACGGGTTGGGATTTGCGTTGCCCGGTCGGGCTAAGATGATTGCATCTTGGGTTTGGCATCTTGGCTTTGGGGGATCGCGTTATGGGACAGGTTGAGGTTTCATCGAGGCTTGGGCTGAGTGAGCTGGCGCCGCGGCTGGTGCAGTCGGAGATTCGCGCGATGAGCGTGGCGTGCGATGCAATGGGTGGAGTGAATCTGGCGCAGGGAGTGTGCGACACCGAGGTGCCGGAAGTGGTCGCCGAAGGGGCGATTCGCGCGATTCGCGATGGGCTGAATATCTACACGCGGCTGGATGGGATTGCGCGGCTGAGGCGAGCGATTGCAGGGAAGGTGCAGCGGACGCTGGGGATTGTGGTCGACCCCGAGCGCGAGGTGCTGGTGACCAGCGGCGTGACGGGCGCGTTTCAGGCGGCGGCGATGGCGTTGCTGAATCCGGGCGATGAGGTGCTGGTGTTTGAGCCGTTCTATGGGTATCACGTGAATACGCTGAGCTCGCTGCGGGTGGCGGCGGTGGCTGTGGCTCTGACTGCGCCGGACTGGGGGTTAGATCTGGCCGCGGTTCGAGCGGCGATTACGCCGAAGACGCGCGGCATGGTGATCAATACGCCGTCGAATCCGGCGGGAAAGGTGTTTACGCGATTTGAGCTGGAGGGGCTGGCGAAGATCGCGGAGGAGTTCGATCTGTTTGTGTTTACGGATGAGATCTATGAGCACTTTGTTTATGGAGGAGCGACGCATCTGAGTCCGGCGGCGATTCCGGGGATGCGGGAGCGGACGATCCTGATGTCGGGGTTTTCGAAGACGTTTTCGGTGACGGGATGGAGGGTGGGATATCTGATCGCCGATGCGAAGTGGCTGGGGTCGATTGGGTACTTTCATGATCTGACGTATGTGTGTGCGCCTGCTCCGATGCAGCAGGGGGTGGCAGATGGTGTGGAGCAGCTGGGGGAGGATTTTTATGCTGGGCTGGCGATGGAGCATGAGGTAAAGCGCACGATGATTGTGGAGGCGCTGCGGGAGGCTCGCATGACGCCGCATGTGCCGGATGGGGCGTACTACGTGCTGGCTTCTGCGGCTGGGCTGCCGGGGGCTACGGCGGCGGAGAAGGCGCGGGCGTTGTTGGCGAAGACGGGGGTGGCTTCGGTGGCGGGGTCGGCTTTCTTTCGGCCGGGGAGGGGTGAGGATCTGCTGCGGTTCTGCTTTGCGAAGAAGGACAGGGATCTGGCGGAGGCTTGCCGGAGGCTGCGGGAGCTGCGCTAACATTCCGCCGACTTGGTTCAAGAAATCAGGGTATTTCATCAGCTTCGTGTGAGAGAAGTGACGAATGAATGTGCTGACTCGTGACAGGATCATAATTTCGCAGTCTTACCCGGTCGCGTGTGTCTGTGAGCACGATCAAAAGCTCCTGTTTACCCTCTTTCCAACCGAAGCGTGTTCGGGCCGTTTCTTCCTTTGCCTCGTCGACGTTAGCGATCGACAGGCCTCTTGGCCAGCCCATTGTGAGAAAGCTATATGTGATGGGGACAATCAGAATGTGCGACTGAATTATGAGATCGGTAATGGTCGAGAGTAGTTGAATTTGTTGATTGAACTTTGCTGACTGCGGTCCCGCGGCAAAGATGTGCAGAAGAGGTCGTCGGATCGGCGCAGAGGGGATAGTCGTTAAATGCTTGGCTTTCTGAGCTTGTGCGACTCCGATCAGAGCCACTATGCAAACCAACCCTCGCAGATAAGGCATGTTTAGGTAGACACCTGGTCTTTACAATTGGTTCCCTGGAGACCTTTTGAACCAGACCATAGGCTGCTGTGTGCATTTCGGATACTGACTTATAAGATGGGCATCAGGTATGCCGCCATTCTCTGAAGTGACGCGGATTGAAGCTGCGATCAAGAACAAGAGCTCGAAGGAGCTGGAGTGGTCGCTGTGGTACTGCCGGATGCGGCAGACGGTGCCGAGTGCTCGACCGGCGGATCTGAAGTACTGGCGCGGGATTGAAGCGCTGGTGAAGGAGACGATGGCGGGGCCTGTTGAGGCGAAGGTCTATCCGGCGAAGAAGAAGAAGGCGGGGCGTGGGTTGGGGCTGGGGCCGGTGGATGCAGGGAAGGATTCTTGAGAGACTGTGTCCTGCCGGACGGGCCCACTGCGCGTGGGGCGGGCGTTCGCACGCCTTTGTAGAGCTTCGCCTGGTCCTCCCGTTGGTCGGAATCAATCTTCCCTCGCGACCAACGGGAGCGCCAACCGAAGGGGTATACAAGTCACGAAGTGACCGCCCTCCGCGCAGGAGGCCCATCCGGCAGGACATGATCCTCTAAACCGGATTGCCAGTCGAATCCGTACTCCAGCTCTCCGTCTGAAATGCGATAAACACCGCGGTCCACGTACCCTTTGACGGTAAGTTGATAAACAGCGCACCATCCTGCCACACGCCATTATCCCGGCTGAACCCGCCGCCCTTGCCACCTACAGGGTTTCCCTGGTTCATGTGGATGTCGTGGATTCCATCCACCTTCCCGGAGTCGGCGTACGCACTGCCGAATGCGTAGATCACGCCGTCTTTATCCGCGATCGTCATATTTAGCAGCGTGACCACGGCGTTCTCCAGCGCCTTCACCTTTGCCCGCTGGATCATCTCCTGCTCAGCGCTCGCGCCCTTGGCCTTGGCACTTGCCTGCGGCAGCAGCGTCATCTGCGCCTTCGTAATCATCGGCGCGCCGTTCACCGTACTCCGCACAAAGTCCAGCGCCAGCCCGCCCGGTTCACTCTTGAGCGCTGTCATCCCCAGCGGAAGCGCCTGCAACCCGGCCAGATCCGGCGGCGCAAAGTCTTCGACGATGTCGTACAAGACCTCCGAGCCATCGACGGACTGAATATTGACGGCAACGGTGAACGGGCCGCACGGAGCCTGCATCGTGATCTGGTAGTGCGTGCTCGCCCCCGTGACGACTTTGCCCGCTGTCGGCTTTCCCGCCAGCACGCTGTAGTTTGTAATCGGCATCCTTACTCCTCACCTCTTCGATGAACGAAATGCGTCATAGCCACCCATCTCACACGCCCGCCTTGTCTTCGACGTCTACCTCTTCGTCCTCTTCGTCGTCCTCCTCTTCGGCTGCGGCGGCGTCGTCTTCTTCTTCGAGCTCCTCATCGTCACCGTCCGCAGCAGTCGCGGCGTTGGTTGCCTCGCTGCTGGCGTATTTGATCGGATTGCTGGTTGAGTTATCGAACATCGCCGTCGCATCCGGCCCGATCTTGGGCAGGATCTCGTCGAATCCCTGGTTCCTGGAAGCCTCTGCCATCTCGTCACCCCTGTTTCCACAAAAAGTTAGCGTTGCGGTAAGGCCGTATCTCCAGCCTGCCCGGTTGGATGCGGATTTATCCAGCTCGGCTACCCTCCCGATTTTCCAGAGCCTACTTCTCCGTCCGAGGTATCCTCAGGGGAGAAGGAAATACGAATATGCTCGCAGCCCTGCTTGCCCTCGCCGCCGCCAATCTGATCTGCCTCATCCTCCTTCTGCTTCGCAAGCAACCTGCGCCCGCGACGGACGTCCGCCTCGCCCAGATTCCCGAGCAGCTTACCCGGCTCGATGCCCGAAACGAGGCGCTCGATGCTCATCTGCGCAGTGGCCTGGCTGAGATACGCCGCGACGCCGCCGACGATGCCCGCCGCACCCGCGAGGCCGCAGCGACAGACTTCACCAGCCTGCGCACCGAGATCACGGCCACCATCGCCGAGCTCAGCGGACTGTTGCAAAACGGCCTCAACGCCTTTCGCAGCGACAACAAGACCTCCGACGAAGTGCTCCGCACTGCGGTTCAGCAGAATCTGGATGCGATCGCGCAGCGGCTCTCCTACTTCATCGCTGAGGTTAATCGCAATCAGATCGAGGCTCGGGAGGCCCTGCACAGCCGGCTCAACGAGCTCTCCGGCGAGGCCAACGATCAGCAGGAAAAACTACGCTTCACCGTCGAAGACCGCCTTTCCAAACTCAACGACGCCAATACCGCAAAGCTTGAGGAGATGCGCGTCACTGTTGACGAAAAGCTCCATGCCACGCTGCAGACCCGGCTTACGGAATCCTTCGGCCAGGTGACCACTCACCTCGGCGAAGTCCAGAAGGGCCTGGGCGAGATGAAGGAGCTTGCTACCGGTGTGGGAGATCTCAAGCGAGTTCTTTCCAACGTGAAATCACGCGGCGTCGTCGGCGAGTTTCAGCTTGGCCAGCAGCTTGAGCAGATGTTCTCGCCTGAGCAGTACATCAAGAACGCCCGCATCAAACCGGGGACGCTTGAGTCCGTCGAATACGCCCTCAAGTTTCCCTCTGGCGAAGGCGCCGACAGCCACACTCTGCTCGCCATCGACGCCAAGTTTCCCAAAGAGGACTGGGAGCGGCTGGAACACGCCTACGAGACCGGGACCGTCGAAGAGATCGCTGCGGCAGGACGAGCCTTTGAGCGTGGCATCCGCGCCGAGGGCAAACGCATCTGCGACAAGTACATCGACCCTCCCACCACGATGCCCCACGCCATCATGTTCCTGCCGACGGAGAACCTCTACGCGGAGGTCGTCCGCCGCCCGGGGCTCCAGTCTGAGATACAGTCCACCTACCGCGTCACTATCGCCGGACCGTCGACTTTTATGGCCATCCTTACCAGCTTCCAGATGGGCTTTCACACCCTCGCCATCCAGAAGAAGGGGGACGAGGTCTGGCGCGTCCTCTCGAGCGCCAAAAAGGAGTTCGAGACCTATGGCGGGCTGATGCAGAAGGTCGAAGATCAGGTGGGGACGGTTCAGAACACGATTGAAAAGCTCAACGTGCGTACGCGGGCTATCAACAGAGCCCTTAAAAACGTCTCCTCCGTCGACAACGGCGCTCCCGTATCCAACCTGATTGGCTTCGACGACGTGCCTGGCGTCGCCCCGCTGCTTGCCGCATCGGGCGAGGAAGACTGAAAAGATCCTGTCGCCCACTCCCCACGGCTGCCTGCGGTTGCTTTACACTCACTGAGGCGCTCAGTATGCTTGAGGTTGGCCGGGTCGACCAGCGACAAAACATCCAGGCTTCAGATTCCAGACGCAAACAGGAGAACGCAATGGCAGCAGTAGACGAGAAGGTAAAGCAGATTATTGTCGAGCAGCTTCAGGTGGATGAAGCAGAAGTCACCCCGGGCGCAAGCTTTCAGGAAGATCTCGGCGCAGACTCCCTCGACGTCGTCGAGCTCGTCATGCAGTTCGAAGAAGCCTTCGACATCCAGATCCCCGACGAGGATGCCGAGAAGATCAAGACCGTCAAAGACGCCGTCGACTATATCGAAAAGAACCAGAAGGCCAAGTAAACAATGGAGCATCGTCGCGTAGTTGTCACCGGCCTCGGCCTGATCTGCGGGGTCGGCAAAACCGCCCCTGAGGTTTGGGAAGGGCTCATGGCCGGACGCAGTGGCATGGCGGAGATCAAGGCATTCGATCTCACGGGCCATCCCGTCCGATTCGCCGCGGAGGTCAAGGACTTCGATCCTCTCCTCTTCGTCGACAAGAAAGAGTCCCGCAAGATGGGCCGCTTTATTCACTTTGCCCTGGCCGCATCGGCCGAGGCGATGGCTCACTCCGGACTAAATATCACCGAAGAGAACCGCGATCAGGTGGGCGTCCACATCGGCTCCGGCATCGGCGGCTTCGATGTCATTGAGCGGGAACATCAGAATCTGCTCAGCGGCGGCCCGCGCAAGGTCTCGCCGTTCTTCATCCCCGGCTCGATCATCAACCTCGCCGCCGGCCACGTCTCGATCAAGTACGGCGCGCGCGGGCCGAATGAGGCGACGGCGACCGCCTGCACCACCTCGGCGCACTCCATCGGCGACGCCTTCCGCATCATCCAGCGCGGCGATGCCGACGCTATGATCGCCGGCGGCACCGAAGCCTCCATCACGCCGCTGGGTGTGGCTGGGTTCGCCGCTATGCGTGCGCTCTCCACGCGCAACGACGACCCCGAGCACGCCAGCCGCCCCTTCGACAAGGATCGCGACGGCTTCGTGGTCGGAGAAGGCGCAGGCATTCTCATCCTCGAAGAGCTTGAGTTCGCCAAGGCCCGCGGCGCAAATATCCTGGCGGAAGTTCTCGGCTACGGCCTCTCTGCCGATGCCTTCCACATGACCGGCATGGCCCCCGACGGCGAAGGCTGCTATCGCTCCATGAAGCATGCCCTCAAGGTTGCGGGGATCTCACCGGACCAGATCGACTACGTCAACGCGCATGCCACCTCGACGCCTCTCGGCGACGCGCTCGAATCGAAGGCGATCGAGAACGTCTTCGGCGAACGCGCCACCGGCGGCAAGCTCATGGTCAGCTCCACCAAGTCCATGACCGGGCATCTGCTCGGCGGCGCCGGCGGCCTCGAAGCCGGCATCACCATCCTGGCCATGCAGCACCAGATCGCGCCCCCCACGATGAATATCGTCGAGCTCGATCCGCAGTGCCGCCTCAACTACGTTCCTAACAAGCCCCTGCCTGCGAAGATCGACTACGCGCTCTCGAACTCCTTCGGCTTTGGCGGCACCAACGGCTCGCTCGTCTTCAAGCGCTGGACTAAGTAATCAGCACCAACCGTGATAGACACCAATCGCATCAACCAAGGCCCGGCTTCTGTCGGGCCTTTCCTTTGCTGCGATCACGATCTCGCAACGAAGGGGCAAGCGAAACCTTCCCGCTGCGGGCCTCGTCAACACAAAGTCCAGCCAGTATAAAAGTAGTCGGAGACCCGTTCATGAAGCTTCGCCTCACCCTCTGCCTCCTCGCCGCCACCCTCACCACGCAAGCCGAAGTCTCCCTCCCCAAACTCTTCTCCAGCCACATGGTCCTGCAGCGCGACCTGCCCATTCACCTGTGGGGCAGCGCTAATCCCGGCGAGTCCATCACCGCCACCTTCCACGACCTCACGAACACTGCGACCGCCGACGCCACCGGCCGCTGGAGCCTCTATCTTCCCCCGCAGCCCGCCGGCGGTCCGTACACGCTCACCGTCCGAAGCACCAACACCATCACCTATGACGACATCCTGCTCGGCGATCTCTGGTTCGCTTCCGGCCAGTCCAACATGGAGATGCCTCTCTCCGGCTTCGGCGCCGACACTCAGGTCCAAGACGCCGCCAAGGAGATCGCAGCCGCCAACTATCCCGAAATCCGCCTCCTCCTCGTCGAAAGAGACAATGCCGACTATCCGCTCGAAGACATCAAGACCCCTACCGGGTGGTCCCTCTGCACGCCCGACACTGCGAAGAACTTCTCCGCCACCGCCTACTTCTTCGCCCGCGACCTGCAAAAGGCCCTTGAGGACAAAAAGCAGCACGTCCCCATCGGCCTGATCGACTCCACCTGGGGAGGCACACCCGCGGAAGCCTGGACCAGCCTCGACGCCCTCGGTTCCAACGCCTCGCTGATGCCCGTCTTCGCCGCTCGCGCAGAACAGGCAGATCGCGAACCCACCGAGCTCCGTCTCGACGCCCTGGACAAACAGGCCCGCGCCGAGGGCAAGCCCACCACGCCCAACCGCGACTGGCACCCGAAATTCGACTCCTGGCGCCCCGCCGCACTCTACAACGCAATGGTCGCCCCCTTCACCCCGCTCCCCATCAAAGGCATCATCTGGTATCAGGGCGAGGCCAACTCCGCCCTCAACCGCGCCAGCCTCTACGACAAGGTCTTCCCTACCCTCATCGAGGACTGGCGCCAGCACTGGGCTCAGGGCAACTTCCCCTTCCTCTACGTGCAGATCTCCGCCTTCGCCAGCACGCCAAAGGAAGACTGGGGCGAACTCCGCGACGCCCAGCGCAAGACCCTCTCCCTGGTCAATACGGGCATGGCCGTCACCATCGACATCGGCAACGAACACAACGTCCACCCCGCCAACAAGCAGGCCGTCGGCGAGCGCCTCTCCCTGCTTGCCCGCCGCCTCGTCTACAACGAAGACCTCGCTGCCTCCGGCCCGCTCTTCCGCCTCGCCTACCCCGACAAGGGCGCGATGCACGTCTGGTTCGACAACGCCGCCGGCCTCCACACCAAAAACGGCGCACCCGAGGGCTTCGAGGTCGCCGGCGCTGACCGCATCTTCCTCCGCGCCAACGCCAAAATCAATCACGAGCCGAGCGGCGACAGCATCACCGTCTCCAACCCCTCCATCCCCAACCCGCAGTACGTCCGCTATGCGTGGCCCAACTTCCCCCAGGCCAACGTCTTCAACGGCGCGAATCTGCCCGCCTCTACCTTCACCTCGCTCGAACCACCCACTCACTAGCTGATCGTTCCTAACTGGTCATTGCGGCTGACCCAACACTCAGGATAAAGATCAGCACCCACCAGCCCACTACCACGGCCGCGGCCTTCCCACGGCTCACCTTCGCCACGATCGAGGTCCCAATCACCAGCAGAATCACATTCCAGATTCCGATCACATCGAAAAAACTAAGCGCGGTCTTCAGCCACGGAGCCGCGTCCGGCATAAAGTAGGCGGGATTCGTCCCCACAGCATTCTTCAGATTGAAGCTCTCCGTATTCCCGCCAAAGATAACCGTCACAATCGTCAGCAGCCCGCTCAACAGCCTCGGCAGCGAGGCGTACATCCATACACAGAACATCTGCCCAAACGTAGTCCGCGCTCCCAGCCCAAAGTTAAAGCTGGCCCAATTAATCAGGGCGCCAACCGCTGAGAGGAGCAGGATAATGACCGGCGTCGCATACGAGATATTTTTGGTAAACGACGCGATGCCGTGCATCCTGGCCGCACGCTGATCCTCGGGGAGGCTCTGCATCTGCTCCTCCTGCTTCGGGCTGTCGAGAATCATGTTCTCCGCCACGCGGCCGAAGCCTACCTGCCTGTCGATCGTGAAGGTCACCCCAATCGACACGATTACCGCCAGCAGAAACGGCAGCCACCAGCTCGTGCTCCGCAGAATATCGGTGAATGTCTTCGAGGGCGCGACAAACGTGTCCACCACGCGCTCCACCTGGCTCAACCCCGGCTGTCCCGACTGCGTCTCCACCGCCACCACGTCGTTCATAGACTCTCCTCGAACAAGTCTTCCGTCTGGCACAGCAAAATCAACTCTTGCAAACAATCTTCGGATTGTAGACCAGATTACAGGACCATCTGTCAGAAAACTTCAGCCCACACCGATCCATCACCGGTGCTTAGTTTCCAGTCCCCATAAGTTGAATATTGTCCGGTGAACTTGCAGCGTTCGTCATAATCTGTAGAGTCGCACTTCGCGCCCCGGAGGCGGTAGGGTCGAATGAGATCGTCAGTGTGCAGTTCGCACCGGCTGCCAGACTGCTTCCGCAACTGTTAGCTTCAATCGGGAAGTCGCCCACATTCGCACCCGAGAACGTCTCTCCAGAGATCGTGAGAATGGCGTCGCCTGAGTTGGTCAACGTCACCGTCTGAGGGATCGAGGTCGTGCCGATATCTCGCGCCGCAAACGTAAGCGAAGAACTCGACAATGAGACCGATCCGACACCCCCCGTTCCTTGGAGACTCATCGAGCTTTGTTCGTCGGTGACAAGATCTCTCACAGTGTAATTGGCCGATTCTGGACCCGTCTGGGAGGGCGTGAAGGTGACGGTCACCTGACATGGCGTCTGAGTAGCACATGTCCCGAACGATACGGCAAAATCGGTGCCCGGATAGGGAGAGCCAGAGGTATAGACAAAGGAAACTGGGTCGCCGTTTGGGGCAGATATTGCAATCGTCCGAGGCGCGCTCTGCACCCCTAATTTTGCAGGACTAAAGGTGATGCTGCCTGGAGTAACCGTGGGCGCCTGCGGATAGCCATAAATACTCGGCGGAATGGAGTTCGAGAATCCGGACGTAGCGTCTGTCACCGTAAGCGTGGCGCTATTGAAACCGAGGCGCGCAGGGGTGCCGGTAATGTTGAAGGTAGTTGTCCCAGTCGGACTGACTGTGACGCTCCCGGTAGAGTTCAAGACGAACGCACTCGCGTCTGGCCCGGTTATCGCTCCGGATAACGTCAGAACCGTACTCCCATTGTTAGTCACCACGTTGCGCCTCTCTCGGTTGCACGGTTGGGCAGGCATAGTCTCGACCGTCAAGATGCGAACAAGCCTGACCGCGCGGCCCAGAGCGGCAGCTATGCTCTGGTCTTAACATCCACCAAACCTGTCCCAAACCAGCAAATCACCGTGCCAATCCAGCGCCTTCGCGTGGTGTATCAGTTATCCTCCAACCGCTATACTGGAGAAGACTTCACAAAAGCTCAGCACCATGAGGGTTTTTCTTTTTCAACGCCCCCACCCCTATGGCTGGGAAAATTTAGCCGGCTCCGTTACCTCCCCACCGCCAGCTTGCCACCCGCGATCTGCACCATCTACGCTAGCCTCGAGAAGAATCAAGACAAACCATGACGATCCAACAAGAAGTCGAATCCATCCTCGCCGCCCTCGGCGTCCCCGCTGCCGCAACCACAAAAGGCGAGCTCACCGTCCGCACCCCCATCACCGGCGAGGTCATCGCGCAGGTCCCCACCATCACCGCCGAGGCTGCCCAAAAGGCCATCGCCCAGGCGCACGCCGCCTATCTCGAGTGGCGCAACGTCCCGGCCCCGCGGCGCGGCGAACTCATCCGCATTCTCGGCGAAGAACTCCGCGCCAACATCGAGCCCCTGGGCCGCCTCGTCACCATCGAAACCGGCAAGCTCCTCTCCGAAGGCCACGGCGAGGTCCAGGAGATGATCGACATCTGCACCTTCGCGGCTGGCCTCTCCCGTCAGCTCGCCGGACTCACCGTTCCCTCCGAACGCAGCAAGCATCGCATGATGGAGACCTGGCACCCACTCGGCGTCGTCGGCGTCATCTCCGCCTTCAACTTCCCCGTCGCCGTCTGGAGCTGGAACGCCGCCCTCGCGCTCGTCTGCGGGGACGCCGTCGTCTGGAAGCCCAGCGAAAAGACTCCCCTCACCGCCCTCGCCACGCAGGCCATCTTCGAGCGAGCTGCAAAGAAGTTTGGCAATATTCCGGCCGGCCTGGCGACCCTCCTCATCGGCGATGCAAAGGTCGGCGAACAACTGGTCGACAGCCCTCTCATCCCGCTCGTCTCCGCGACCGGATCGACCGCGATGGGCCGCGCCGTAGCCCCGAAGCTCGCCGCGCGCTTCGCCAAGGCCATCCTCGAACTGGGCGGCAACAACGCAGCCATCGTCGCCCCCACCGCGGATCTCGACCTTACCCTTCGCGCCATCGCCTTCTCCGCGATGGGCACCGCCGGCCAGCGCTGCACCACACTGCGTCGCCTCATCGTCCACGAGAGCGTCTACGACAAACTCGTCCCCCAGCTCAAGAAGGTCTACGGCTCGGTTGTCATCGGCGACCCCGGAGCGCAAGGCACCTTGGTGGGCCCACTCATCGACGAACGATCCTTCAACGCTATGCAGAAGTCGCTCGAAGAGGCCCGCAGCGCTGGCGCGACCATCACGGGAGGAGAACGCATCTTCACAGCGAACCCCGAGACAGCGAACCCCGAGGCCTTCTACGTTCGTCCCGCCCTCGTCGAGATCTCGTCACAGGCCGAGGTCGTAAAGCGCGAGACCTTCGCCCCCATCCTCTACGTCCTCAAGTACAGCGGCTTCGGCGACGCACTCGCCCTGCACAACGACGTGCCCCAGGGGCTCTCCTCGTCGATCTTCACGATGAACCTCCGCGAAGCTGAGCTCTTCCTCTCCGCCACGGGCTCCGACTGCGGCATCGCCAACGTCAACATCGGCACCTCCGGCGCGGAGATCGGCGGAGCCTTCGGCGGCGAGAAAGAAACCGGCGGCGGCCGCGAGTCAGGCTCCGACGCGTGGAAGCAGTACATGCGCCGCGCTACCAACACCATCAACTACGGAACAGATCTGCCCCTGGCGCAGGGAGTCAGCTTCGACATCAGCTAGCCGTTTGCGAATCGAGCTCAGGCCGCAAGTCCCAGCGTCGAGTTGATCGTCGCCAGTGCCGCCTTCTCCTCATCCGAGACCAGGGTGCCGCCGAAGCCGAGAAATCCGCCCTCCTTCGTAGCCTCCGCGGTCGCTTTGGCGACACCTGCCAGCCACTGCTTCACCTCGGTTGCTTCTTCAGGTGTGGCCTTCTGTGCCAGCAGATCGGAGGTCCGCTTCAGGATCTCGGTCGCCGCCGCCTGCACCTGAACGGGAGTTGCCCCAGCGGGCGGCTTCGGAATCGACATCTTCTGGGTCAGGTCTTGCGCAAGATCCTTCAACAACGGTGTCTGCGCGCTTCCTGCTGCCTGCAGAATCATCTTGCCTGCTGCGGTGGACTCCTGAACAAGGCCAATGGGGCCGCTGGGGCTGGCCGCCACAACCAGAATGCTCGCCATAAACGGAGAGGAACGCAAGAGGTCCCACTCATCAACGCTGAAATCCGCTCTAGTGCTCATAGAAAGTCCAGCTTTCCGCCCCTCGCATTACGCGGGATCTACCGCAAGGGGCTCATGGATTCCGACAGCAAAAAGATTGGCCCACCAATCGCTGCCGGACCTTGAGGCTATCGAGCCGTGTGACCCATGTCAATCGGGCAACGGTGAATTTAGGGAGAACAAAGACCGAGTTAGTGACCGGATTCGCCTTATTCCATTACCGCAACGATGTACGATGACTCCGAGGAAGGATTGCAACCAGACTGATGAATCGAAGCAAAAGACCAGCGTTTCTCTTCGCCATCTTCTTAGCCAGCACCCTCGCCGTTTCGGCTCAAACCGCGCCCGTCCGTCCCCGCATCCTCGGGATCTCGCACGTCGGATTCTTCGTCTCCGATCTTCCCAGGGCGCTCGACTTCTGGCACGGTCTTCTCGGTTACGACGAACCCTACGACCTTAAGAACCCCGACGGCACCATCCACATTGCCTTCATAAAAATCAACGATCATCAGCACGTCGAACTCTTCAACCAGCAGCCACCGGCAGGCTCAGGCCATCTCAGCCACATCGCCTTCGTAGTCTCGAACGCCGAGCAGATGCGTCGATACCTCGCCTCTCGCGGCGTTCCGGTTGGCAACAAGGTCAGCAAAGGCATGACCGGCGACCTGAACTTCGAGATCAAAGATACCGACGGCAATCTCGTCGAGTTCGTCGAACCCCAGCCGGACGGCATGGAAGCCCGTAACGCCGGCAAATTCCTGCCTGCAACACGCATCTCCGACTCTATCTACCACCTCGGCTTTCTCGTCGGCAGCAGCGAAAAGTCCATCAAGTTCTACGGCGACGTACTCGGCTTCCACGAGTTCTGGCGCGGCAGCTCCAACGGCACGCAACTAAGCTGGATCGACATGCAGGTGCCCGACGGCAACGACTACGTCGAGTTCATGCTCTATCGCGATCTTCCCGCACCCGACAAACGCGGTGGCCAGGAACACATCTCGCTTCTCGTGCCTGATGTTCAAAAGTCCATCGCGACCCTCGAGGCTCGCCCTGCCTTCCAGACCTACGGCAAGCCCATCGCTCCACACACCGGCGTCAACGGCAAACGCCAGGTCAACCTCTTCGACCCCGACGGCACCCGCGCCGAACTGATGGAGTCCGAGACCGCCAACGGCAAACCCGTTCCACCCTCCACCGCGCCACCACCGCGCTGACTCGCTGACTCGCTGACTCGCTGACTCGCAAAAAAAATAGCTGCAGCGGAAAGCGAGTCCGCCACAGCCATCTCTCTAACAAAAGCTACTTCGCAGCTGCAGCGACCTTGCCCGCCAACCGGCCATCCATATCCGCCAGCACATAGGCCACGACGGACAACATCGCTGCGTTCTTGCGAAACTCCTTCGGATCGACCTTATCCAGCGTGTCCGCCTCGGTGTGATGCCAGTCGAAGTAATGCAGATCCTCGGTCCGCGGAGCCAGCGCAGGGACGCCGTCGTCGGTGAGCGGCTCAATGTCTGATCCACCGCCGCCTGGCAGTACCCTGTCCGCACCGATCGGCCCCAGCAGCGAAGCGATATCCTGCAACGCCGCAAACGACTGCTGCTGATCCGGAGGCAGCTTGCTCAAATCAAACGGCGGCGCGCCCGGCATCAGCGACTCGAATCCGCCATACCCAATCCCCAGCGGCTTCTCCGCGCCTTCATCCATCTCGATCGCCGCCACCTGTTCGCCGATCTTCGGCCCAATCATCTTGCGATAAGCCTTGCCACCCGCCTCGCCGTTCTCTTCGTTCACCCAGAACACCAGACGGATCGTCCGCTTTGGCTTCAGCCCCAGCTTATGGATCAGCGTCACCGCCTGAAACGTTCCCATAATCCCCGACCCATCATCCTGCGCACCCTGGCCCACATCCCACGAGTCGATGTGTCCGCCAATCACCACTACCTGTTCCGGATGCTCGCTCCCCACAATCTCGCCCATCACATTGCCGGCCTTCACGTCAGCCTCCATATGCGCGTCCATCTGCAGATGCACCTTCACTGGCCCTTCTTTGCACAGCCGCTCGATCATCAACGCATCCTCGATCGAGATCGCCGCCGCCGGAATCTTCGTCACCTTCTCGTCGTAGTAGAGCGACCCCGTATGCGGCGTCTGCATCGCCAGCCCCGTAGCCGACCGCACCAGCACACCCACCGCGCCCTTCGCCGCAGCCTTCGACGGCCCAATCGCGCGATACATCACGTTCACCCCATAGCCATGCCAGCCCGGGTTGAACACGACAATCTTTCCCTTCACCTGCTCCGTCGACATCGCATCCAGCGCCTCAAAGCTCGGCACAAACACTGCCTCAGCCGTAATCCCGCCCTTCGGCGTGCCCACGCTCATGCCGAGCCCCAGCATATGCAGCGGCTTCGTCACCGGCGCAACGATCGCACCCGACTCCTCCCCCCGCACCCAATGCGGAACCATCACCGGCTGCACGGTCACATTCTCGAGGCCGGCCTTGCGCATTAGCTCCGCGCCCCATTCGACCGCCGTGTTCAGCTGCGGCGAACCACTCAACCGTTTGCCAATGTGATCGCACAGGTACGTCAGCGCCACATACCCATCATCGTCGGTCTCGCCAGCCTTCAAAATTCGATCGGCTTCCGCCTTGTACTTCGCCGCGAGTGGCCCATGGACAGCCTGCATCGACACCGGCGGCGGCGTATCCGGCGCGCCCATCTGCGCCACCCCCGACTGAACAAAAAACAGCGCAGCCCCCATACCAAAAGCGGCAAGACCTTTCATGCGAATCTCCTTTTATTTGCAACGGATTCATTGACCATAAAACCTCGCTCCTCCAAACACAAGGAGAGGAGCAACTCTGCAGCCGCCGAAGCCTGCCCAAAGCCGTCCATACACCGTCATCCCCATTCCCCGGCCGTCTCGCGTAGCATCTCAAGTACGAGCGCATGATCAACCTCCCCCGAACTCCCCGACCTCTGCTCTCCTTCTGCCTCGCCTGCACTCTCAGCGCAGCCGCTCCCATCGCCTCATCGCAGACTCTCGCCCGCCCCGGCTGGGTTGGCTCCGGCATCACCACCGACCTCTGGTGGAAGCGCGCCATCATCTATGAGATCAACCCCGCCGACTTCAGCCCCGCCGGAGACAATCCCCTCCACGGCATCGCTCATCGCCTCGACTACATCCACTCCCTCGGCACCGACGCCATCCTTCTCACGCATCTGCAGCCCGATCCCGCTCACGCCGAGACGATCGACCCCACCCTCGGCTCCCTCGACGAGTTCGACGATCTCCTCCGCGAAGCCAGCAGCCGTCATCTCCGTGTCCTGCTCGACCTCGACCCCGCCATACCTGCCGACGATCTGCCCAACGTCGCTCGCTTCTGGCTCAACCGCGGCGTCGCAGGCTTTCATATAAGCGGCACCAGCGAAGCCGCCCGCGAACAGGCTGCGACCCTCCGCACTACGACCGCAAGCTACCTCGGCCAGCGCATCCTGATTGTCGATGCGGACCCCAACTTGACCGCAACTGCCCAGCCTCAACCGCAGCCGCAGCCCGCCACGCGAGGCCGTCATCACGCACACTCCCGCTCGCGACGCCAATCGCACGCAACCACTCAGAACTCCACAGCACTCGACACCCAATCCCCGCAGCTCCTCCTCGACGACCGCCTCGGCGCCATCACCCCACTCAACGCCGCCGCCATCCGCCCCATCATCGATCGCCTCCAAGACATTCAGCAAGCCGGGCACAGTCTCCCGCTCCTGGCCACCGACGGCCCCGCCTTCACCCGCAGCATGAGCCGCTACGCCGACGGCCAACACGATCTCGCCATCGCGAAACTCCTCGCCACCCTCCTCTTCACCACCCGCGCCGAGTCGCTGCTCTACTACGGGCAGGAGCTAGGCGTCCGCGCCTCCTCTTCCTCCGACACAGCCATACCGCTGATCCTGTGGGACGCACCACCCCCTGAGAAACCCGCCCCCGTCACCGAAACCTACGTCCCGTACAAGCCCACCACCAGCGAGACCTACGTCCCCTACAAACCACCCACTAGCGAGACCCATGTCCCGTACAAGCCTCCCACTACCACGACCAGCGCTCCGCTCGACGCCACGCCGAACGCCGCTCTCGAGGACGCCGATCCCAACTCTCTCCTCAACTGGTATCGCCAGCTCAGCGCGCTCCATCACGGCAACTCCACCCTCGCTTTGGGCACCAGCTTCACCATCAACCGCGACGACCAGAACGTCCTGGTCCTGGTTCGCAGACCAAAGGTAGTCTCGGCTACCTCCCCGGTCATGGTTCTGCTCTTCAACCTCACCGCACAGCCTGTCCATCTCTCACTCAAAGACGACACAACAAAACTCGGCCTGCGCGGCAGCTTTCTCCGTACAGTGCTCCGCACAGACGACAGCATCGGCACCATGCATCTCGAGGAGATGACGCTCGCACCCTACGTCGCCTACATCGGCGAACTCCGCTACTAGAGGGTCGTTATGCTGACGTTCCCATCCGAGGCGCGAATGCTGAACGGAACGCCGCCACTATTCAAATGCCCGTGGAGATGATGACCCCTCGACTCCCTGCTGTCGTAGTGATCCATCGTCAGCGGAAGCGTGCAGTTCAGGTGTCCATCCCCTGTTGCCACATCCATATCGGCGGAGAGAGCCTGCGGCAGCCGGATAGAAACCCGCCCATCTGAACTCTTGATCTGTGAAGCGCTCGTAAGCTGCGACCCCGGAGAAAGCGTAAAGTCCAGGTTCCCGTCGCTCGTCTCCACCTGAACCGTCGTGAACTGCCCATCGATCTTCATACTGCCATCCGAACCTCGCGCATCAAGAGTGCCAACCACGTTATGAAGACTGACGCTCCCATCCGAGGCAACCAGGTGCACATCCCCTTTGATATTTTCGAGTTCGACCGATCCGTCGCCGGCATGGACTTGAACCTTGCCCGTCAGATCCTGCGCGGACAGATTACCGTCCACTACCCTCGCATCCAGATCCAGCTTTGCCGGAGTCTCCACCGTCACCTTCGTCCTCCGGCTCGCGTTCCATTGAATGCGAAAGGTGTGCGGCTTTTCTTTGATCGTGAAGGAGACATGATCGCCCTCCTGGTGCTCCTCGATGGAATAGTCGTTCAGATTCTGAGTGGACTCCACATGAACTCGGATCTCCTTGCAGTCACCGCAGGAGCGGATCTCAAGCCCGCTATCGCCCGTCTCCACCGTAAGCGAAGCAGCCCCTCCACCCACGGCATAGACCTTCTGCCAATCGTGCTCTGAGCTCTGAGCAAACACCGCAGAAGATGAGGAAGCAAGAACAATCGCCGCGGCTGTAGCGGCGAATCCGATGGAACGCGTAACGAAAGAGGACATAGTGATCTCCTGGCTGCAAGAAATGGCAAAGAGGAGTACGCGGACGAGGCCAGCACGGTTCCACGCCTGTGTGTTTCCATTTAAGTTAAGTTCTTTTTTGCGCTGTCATGCTGACCCTAATCAGCCGAGGGGGGGAAGAACTGTCACACCTGCCTGGCCTATCGCCTACGCCAACTCCCCAACCGACAGTCCAGCCCGCCGCACCGGCAGCAGCGTCTCGTATCCCGCATAGACCCGGTCAAACACCGCATCCCAGCTGCAACCCAGCGCATACTCTCTCGCCCTCAGCCGCATCCCATCCAGCCGTGCCCTGTCTCTCACCAGATCCGCAACTGCTGCCGCAAAGTGATCATCTTCCGTTACAAATCCCGTCTCGCCATCCCGCACGATAAACTTCGGCCCGCCGTCAGGAGTCACTACTGCAGGCACACCACTCGCCAGCGCCTCCAGCACCACATTCCCGAACGTATCCGTATGCGAAGGAAACACCAGCACATCCATATTCGCGTAAGCGTGTGCCAGCGCGGCCCCGCGCAACACGCCCGCAAACTCAGCCTCCGCCAGCTCCTGCCTCAGCTCCGCCTCGTCGCTGCCATGCCCGACGATCAGAAACTTCACGCCGCCCACTCCCATCGCCGCGAGCTCTCTCCGCACTCGCGCCAACAGCTTCACATTCTTCTCAATCGAGAGCCGCCCCACATATCCCAGCACCACCGTCCTGTCACTCTCCTCGCGCGTGCGGTGCGCCGGCGAAAACCACTCCGTATCCACGCCGCGCTGCATCAGGTAGCAGGGCCTTCCCGTCGTCCTCTCCAGCATGCGGCAGAGCTCTTCATTCGGCGCAAACAAAACCTTTGCCAACTGGTAAAACCGCGAAGTAGCCCACAGCGCACCCGCCTCCACCCCGCGCTCGGTCGTCGCACCCGCCCGCGACGACAGCCTGTCCGTCAACCACCCCATCCTTCGTGCCGCGTACTCATGCACATTCGTGTGCCACGACGCCGCCAGCGGAATCCCCAGCTCCCACGCGAAGTAAGCGCCAAACATCCCCAACTCACTCGGCCCCGTAATGTGAATCACATCCGGCTGAAAGCACTCCAACTGCCGCCGAATCGCTCCACCATGCCGCCAGAACAGCGTGTCGAACTCAAGATCCTTCTCCATTCGAACCGACGTGCGGCTCCGCCCCAGCTCCAGCGTCCTCAGCTCCCCTGCCTGCTCGAAGGCCCCCACCCGCCCGCCGGCGCGAACACAAAGAAACGGCAGCTCATGGCGCTCGGCATACGCCACAAAGTTGCGGCTCGTATGCGCGACCCCATTCACCTCATGGAACGAGTCCGGAAAGTAGGCAACACGCGGCACCCGCATCGCTTTAGACTACCTCTCGCGCTCCGCAGTCCGGAAAAATCTTACACAAGATAGAAAAGAAGAAAGACAACGCCGACCAAAGGGAGGCCCCATACCGATCGCCAATCAAGACCGGTATACAAGTCACGAAGTGACCGCCCTCCGCGTAGGAGGCCCGTCCGGCAGGACAACAACCCCTAGCCTCTAAGCATCCAGCTTAGCCAGCGTAGCCCGCATCTCCCCGCTGTCATTCCAAGCCATCCGAAGCCCGTTCGACACCGGCCCCGCACCCATGATTCGAACCATCACCAACACCGCCCGGAAGAATGCAGGAGCATGGCCTGTCGTCCACAGCCGCGTCATCGGCTGTATCACGCCCTCGGCATCCGGATGGTAGACCCGTTCATCCCACAATCTCGATCCCTCCGGAAACTCAGGGTAGTTCCGAATCGCATCCAGGGTCGACTGCAGAATCCTGTGCTTCCACGGCTCGGCATACTGCGGCATAAACAACACATGGCTCTCGCGCTCGCGCCTCACCTCGTAGACAAACTCATTGAAGCTCGTCGCCCGCGTCAGATTCACATTCGCATTCGGCTCAACGCCATGGCGGTCGCCGCCGCTGATCACCAGCTGATTCCACTTCCCGGCAAGCGTGGAGGTCTCGCGATTCTCCTTCCAGTCGCGCAGCCCATTCAGCTCCAGCGCATGAACGAATTGCCCATTCACCGCCAGAAACTCGTTCACCAGCACCTCATGCTTCTCCTTGCCCACGCGATACAGATCCCACAGCGGGTGGTTGAACACAATCAGTACTCCCGGCTGTTCATCGAGCTCCGCCAGCATCTCGGTCAGCAGCTTCGGCGCTCTCGTTACCACCGGAATCGCGGTAAAAGCAGCCATCCGCTCCATCCACTCCGCCCCAGTCGCGCTCGGCAGATTGTGGATCCCTAGGTGAAAGGCAGTCGCCCCGAACGGCACCGTCCACTCCACCGATACGGGAATATGTCGCGACGAGGGAACCGTCCGCAACAGCATCGGCGCGTTGATGTCGTCGTGATCGGTAATCGACACCAGCCCCTGAATCTGCAGCTTCTCTTCGATCTGCTTCCGCTCCAGATCGAACGCCAGACTCGGAGTCAACGGTGGCGTCCAATATGCCCGCGCATAGTCAGCATCGATTCCAGTCAGCCGCTTGCTCCTCTGCTCGCCCCACCGAATGATCGGCTGCAGAAAGCTCCATTCCTTCGACAGCTCCGAGATGAAATCCAGAGTCTCCTTCGACTGATTGGTATGGCTGTGCAGCGATACGCCCGTCGCAAAGCCCTTCGCCGCCTCCGGTTCCCGCCACAGATACGACACGCTTGACTGGCTCATCGGGTAACCCCCTCGGCTCTAGGCCCTCAGGCTGCTTACGAGTGCAGTATCGGGTCGCTATGTGACGAGGATGTAACTGCACCAACAATGCAGCTTCAAAATCCCTAAGCCCCGTATCTACAATGATTCCCCAAAGGTTGTAGTCTGCTCCTCAAGACGAATTCCGGAGCGTAAATCGCCCGGCTCGTCTGAACGGGGATCTCGCAATGGCCGCAGCCCATCGTTGTCTTTAGCACACGGAGCGCAACCAAAATCTAGTTCGGTTTACCGCTCGAACCTCTGTTCGATTGCGGCCGAGACCCCGACGACGGCTTCCCCGCCGGCCTCGACTGTGGAGCGGGCCGGCTCTGGTTGTTCGGTCGACTCTGTGTCGGCCGAGGCTGCGGCGCCGGTCTGCTCTGATTCGTGGGCCGCGGCTGTGTAGGCCGAGGCTGTGGCGTTGGTCGGTTCTGTTGCGGCGGACGGTTCTGTTGCGGCGGCCTGCCACCCTGCCCCGGCTGGGACGGGCGGCCCACACTCTGACCACCCCCTGGACGGCCTCCATTCCCCGGACGGCTTCCATTCGAACCACCAGGACGATTCCCCGGCGTAGTTCCAGGGCGATTCCCATTCGATCCGCCCGGTCTATATCCCGGAGTTCCAGGACGCGAACCTCCTGGCCGGCTCCCGGAATGCCCAGAGGTTGGGCGTCCCGGACGGTAACCTGGTTGACCATAACCGGGACGGCTGTATCCAGGCCGATTCGCCGACATCGGTGGCCGATAGTTCGACGGACGATATCCCCAGTTCCCGCCGTATCCCGGACGGTTACCGTATGGCACCGGCCGTGGACGATAATACGGCCGCGGCGGACGGTACCCGCCACGCCATCCACCCCACGGGCCATGGTTGTAGTAGATGCTGCGCCCGCCCCAGTTCCATCCCCAGCCACCCCAGCCCCATGGCTGGTTGTTCACCAGCAACGCACCAATCCCGATCCCCACCCCAAAGCCAATGAGCGATGCCGCCACCACAGTGCCAGTACTCGGCCCCACGTAAACCACCGTCGGGTCATACTGCGGGATATAGACCGTTTGCGGATTTGTCGGTTGAATCACATAAACCGGTTGCCCTGAATTCTGCTGCACCTCAACCTGCTGCTGTGGCGTGCTGCGCAACGCACCCGACGTGTAAGCCTGCGAACGCAACCGTTGAATCGATGCCGACACCTCCGCCTGATTCGACGAGACGGCACTCCCGATCGCAGCGTAGTCGTCGATGTTCTCGGCCATCATCTCGATCACCGAAGGAAAGCTGGTGAGAGCAATAAAGGCAGGGTCGAAACCGTTTTTCTGCGCCGCGTCCGTCAGCTCCGTTCCGCTCAGGTTCTTATTCAACGCCAGCCAGTTATCGACATCCAAGATCTCCTGAGGATTCGTTGAAGCCGTCGTAATCTGCGCCAGCAGCGAGTCAGGATAGAGCGCTATCGGCGCCAGCAACTGATCCAGTTCCGCAGGCGTAGGAGGTGGTGGCGGGGCCGCAGTCGCTTGAGCCAGAAGGGTCGCCCCGAAGCTCTGGAACATCAACACTGCGACGAGAAAAAGAGCGGCAGGAACACTTGGTTTCCGTTGCATGCATGACCTCGAGCAAAGATAGGTGCCGCGAACGATCGAACGAACTTCTTCCAGCTTCAGCCAGAACAAGATCCTATCAGAGCAGAGCAGCAGCCTCTCCTGACTCCCCTCCCGCACGTCGACCACACGCTGTCGTCAACCTCTGACGATCGGTGTGCAAGCATCCATCAGCGATCTGCCTTACCGCGTCTTCGCGATATCCGGCCCCATCAGCTCCTGCACGCTCGGCGCAGGATCGTCTGAATTCTGCTGCTTCTCCAGCCTCGCCTGCTCCCGTTCGTAGTCCGACTCGAGATGATTCTCCGTCAGCCCCGTCTTCAGCAGCTCGAACGCCTGCTCCGGCGTATCCGCAAACTCAAACAGCTCCAGGTCCGCCGTCGCAATCGCGCCCTTCTCCGCCAGCAGCTCCAGGTTGATCACATTCTTCCAGTAGCTCGACCCATAAATCACCACCGTGATCTTCTTCGCCAGCTTCCTGGTCTGCGCCAGCGTCAGCAGTTCGAACATCTCATCCAGCGTCCCAAAGCCGCCCGGAAAGACCACCAGCGCCTTCGCCAGATACGCGAACCAGTACTTCCTCATGAAGAAATAATGAAAGTCGAAGCTGAGTGCCGGCGTAATGTAAGGGTTCGGATGCTGCTCAAACGGCAGCTTGATATTCAACCCGATCGTCTTGCATCCAGCCTCATACGCCCCGCGATTGGCCGCCTCCATAATCCCCGAGCCACCGCCCGAGGTCACCACAAATCTGTGACGCCGCCCGGGCAGCGTCTTCGACCACGACGCGACCAACCCCGCCAGCCGCCGCGCGTCCTCATAGTAACGAGCCATCTCCACCGCAGCCTCAGCCAGCCGCAGCTTCTGCGCACTCGCCTCGCCGCTCGCTATCTCCTCAGGACTCGCCGGCTGAGCATCTTTAGGAGCTGGCTCGCTCGAACCCGTATTCGCCAGCAGCTCAAGCTCCGAGCTCGCCACATCCAGCGCGCGAAACCGCGCCGAGCCAAAGAACACCACCGTATCCTGAATCCGCTCCCGGCGAAATCGCGCCATCGGCTCCTGATACTCCGCCAGGATCCGCAGCATCCGCCCATCCGGCGAACTCAAAAACTCCGCATTCTCATACGCCAGCGGAGCCTGTTCCTGCGTCTCGGGCACCTTAGGGTTCATACTCTCTCACTCATTTTGAAGTCGCTCATCCCCGGTAGTCGCGGTAGTGCACCGCCTCGGAGATACCGATCCAGACATCCAACAGCCCCAGCCCGGAGATCATCCCCCGCACCGCGCCATTATGCAACACCGCCGCAAGCCACGGCCGCGCCAGAATAAACTCGTTCCGGTCCCATATCCGCGTCCACCACGGCAGCACCATCACCAGCACGCCCAGGTACACGCAGAACAGCACGAGCACAAACAGCGACAGCCGCTGCAGCCAAACCGGCGCTGATCTCTTTGCAGGCTCTCCCTGATTCACCGGCCGCTCTTCCACCGTCGGCTCAGGGTTCGGAAATAGTTGTGGCTGTCCGGACATCAAACTCCGCATCAAACGTTCTGCGCAAAAACCTCTTCTGCTCGAATAACTCTCAAGTCTGACACTAGCAGAGCGCTTCGTCCTTGTCTCTCCAACCGAAGCATCATCCCAGGCTCCCCCCAACCCACGTCGCTCATTTTGCGGGAGTTGGCAGCCCAGCCGGAGCCCGCGTATCGTGCGGAAAATCCAGCCGCAGATCATACGTCGAACGCGTTCCCGTCACCTTGATCGGCAGCTCCAACCCCGCACCATTCTTCTTCAGCAGCTTGTCGAACGGAGCCAGCAGCATACTCTTCCACCCTGTCGTCATCTGCGAGGCCGTCGCCTGCGTCCTCACCTTCCCATGAAACTCAAACGTGCTCGGAACCAGCAGCATCTGCCCGTCGGCCAGCATCTCCGCCCCAGGCATCTTGTAGTCCAGGTCCGTCACATCCAGCACCGCATTCGCAATCGAAAACTTTCCGCTCAGCGCCGACCCCACCACCTCCGCCTCCTGCGCATTCGCCTGCTTCGGCCTCCCCTGCGCTCTCATGCTCAGCGAGTCCATCTTCGCCTGCATCTCCGGATTGTTCAGCATCCCCTCCTTGATCGCGAACGTGCCCTGCGCCCTCATCTTGCGCGAAACACTCACCGGCCCCGCAGGATCGACGAAATGCACGTTCGCCGCAAGCGCCCCTCGCATCAGCGGCGGGTTCGACTTCAACGCAAGGCTCAAAATATCCTCAAGCCGCCCCCTCTCAATCACCACACTCAGGTCGGTATTATGACCCGGCACCCCCACCGCCCGCGTCACCGCCCCACGCGCCGTAATCTCGGTCCTGCCCAGCCGCGCCCGCACCGGATCCAGCCACGTATCCCCCGTCGTCCCATCCACCACCGCATGAAACTCCGTATGCAGCGGCACCGCATGATCGCTGATGTCCAGTCGAAAGTCCGGCGTCTCCGTCGTCCCATCCGCAGTCAAGTTCCCCAGCGTCCCGCCAAACTTCCCCGTCGAAGACAGTATCCCGCCCAGTCCATGAATCGAGGACAGGTCCGCATGAGTGAACTCGTAGTCCCCATCCAGTGGCGTATCCCGCGGATTGTCCCCCTGCCACGGCCCAAAGTGCCCCGTCGACCGCACCTCTCCCACCGGCTTCGGATTCACCAGCACCGCCGTATAGTTCAGCGGCTTCTTCGCACCCACGTCGGTCAACACCACGCTGCTGATGGCAAACTCCAGCGGCTTCTTCCCCGGCTTGCTCGTCTCCAGCGTCACCTTCGCGTCCGTGCACTCAATCCTGTCCACCACAATCCCCAGCGCCGACTGCCCCGACCGCTTCGGATCATCCGGCTCCCGGACACCGCGCTCTCCCTTCGGCGGAATATTCACCCGCAGCCCCTGGACCTTCACAGTCACCAGCCGCGTCGTAGGCCGCAGCAACTCGCGCCATCCCGCCCTGAACTCAAAGCGATCGACCTCCAGCATCGGCGGCGCATCGGGCCTCGCATCCGGCTTCGTCGGTCCCGCCAGGTAGAGAATCCGCAACCCTCCACCGGTCACAATCATCTCCCTGGTCATCGAAAGCTCAAGCCGATCCAGCTCCACCGGGCTGTGAAACCGCGCCGAGAGCGTCTCCACTACCTTCTTCCGCAGCATCGGCTGCATCTGCCTCAGCCCCCACTCCACCGCCAGCGCACCCGCAACCACCAGCACCGCAAAGCTCACTCCCACCCAGACGATCCACCGGCTCCGCCACCATCTCCGGCGCTCCGTCGATGCCGTCTCCATCACCTCATCCTTCAATACTCTCTCCTGACGCTTCCATGCTACCCGTCTCGCACCTTTTCCATTACGACACTGTCCTGCCGGACGGGCCGCTGCGCTAGGGTCCCCACAAACGAAGATCTGTTTGTGGGGACCCCAGTTCGGGCGATCACTTCGTGATGGGTATACCCCTTCGGTTGGCGCTCCCGTTGGTCGCGAGGGAAGATTGTGCCGACCAACGGGAGGACCACGCGAAGCTCTAAAAAGGCGTGTGAACGCCCGCCGCCCGCGCAGGGCGCCCGTCCGGCAGGACAGCTTCTTACTTCTTAGACGTTAGCCGAGTAACGTCCGTCTTGCTTAAGGGCACGGCTTCAGCCGTGCCGCAACAGCTTCGCTCGCATTGCGGCTTTAGCCGCTGAGGTCCGCATTTCATTTCGAAGTCATCACCCGCTAAATCCCCTCCGTGGTCCTCCATTGCGTCAACCGCTTCTCCCGCCCCTTCCACTCCTCGGACGAAAACAGCCTCGGCCCCACCTCGATCAGCCGCGGCATCATCTTGAACACCGCCACCCGGTTCCACGGCCCGCCATTGCGCATCCGAAAGCCCTTCTCATTCAGGTCGCTGACGATGCTTGCATACGAAAAGTCCTGCCCCAGCAGATCCATCATCAACATCAGCGTCTGGTTCTCCCTCGGTTCTACCTCCAGCCGCATGCAGTCCTCCGAGATCCGCAGCCCATAAGGAATCTCTTCCCCAAACGCGCCCTCCGTCGGAGCCTCCTGATCCGGCAACTCCCGCCTCCACTCCATCGACACCAGTTGCCATCCGGCAGCCGTCCGCTGCCTCATCATCTCCGGGCTAAACGGCCCCGAGACCACATCGCGAACCCTTTCGAAATAAGCCATCCCAGCCTCCGCAATCGAGAACTCTACCCAACAGAACCTGCAATTCCCCTACCAAAACTGACGCCAGGCGAGAAAACGGCAACTGTTGTGCCGACGGGACATAACTAAACCCCGACCCAAAAACCTCGCGCCCTCTGCTGTCCGGTCCCGCAAATCGCTGTTCGCTTTCGGACGACACCGTCTGTTCCCGAGGCGGTCATGCTATCGCTCTCAACGCACCCCCTGAAGCTGCGCCCGTTGAATCTTCGCCCGAACATCCTCCCCACGAAAGATCGGCGACGAGCAAGCCTGCGCCGTACAAAGAAAAAGCGCAGCCCGCTTCAACGGAGGATACGTTACGCTGGTCGGCAGCGGCGCCGGGTCTGCCGGATCGCGTATCTCAATCAACTCATGCGACGTAATCGAGCGCAGCGCAGCCGCATGCAGCGCCATCACCTCCGCACTCGCAGCCGCACCCACCACCGTGACGTGAATCGGAGCCTCCGTCATATCCTCATTCGCAAGCAACACCCCAGCCGACAGCGGCTGCAGCGCAACCGACTCCGCCGCCAGAAACCGCATCGCCTCCGCAGCAGTAGCTCGAAACCGCTCATCCCCCGAAGCAACCGCAAGCGCCGAAGCAAACCTGACCAGCGCAACATTCTCGTCCCGATCAGGATGCGGCCGATACGCAGCATCCGTAGCCTTCTGTGCCGTAACAAATCCCCCACCCGCCACAGCCGGCGCAAAGTGTGCCGCAACATACTGCGCCGCCGCAGCCGCAGCCTTCAAATCCCCGCGATCCCCCGTAACGTTATAGAGCGCCAGAAAAGCCTGCCCCATCGCCAGCGTATCGCCAAGATAAGGGCCCGCAGCATCAACGTCATCGTGCCGAAAACCATCCCCGGGCAAACTGCGATGCACAACGATCCAGGCCGCCGCACGCTGAGCCTGCGCCAACGCCGACCCATCCCCGCTCGCAGCATAGTAGTCGCACAGCGCCGCGATCATCCACCCATTCTCGCGAGCGTACACATGCGTATCCACCCGCGGAATCCCCTGCGCCCTCCGCCCTGCATCCGAAAGTTTGAAGTAAGCCTCATTCTCCTGCCCATCATGCAGATCCGCATCCTGCGAAACAAAAAACACACCCGCCGAAGGAGCCATCAGAAAGTTTGTAACGTAACCATGCACAGACTGCGCCGCACTCAAATCCTCCGGACTCTGCGTCTGTGCAAAGGCGAGCGAGTACTCCCGCAGCGCGTCCGCCTGAATCGAGATCAGCTTCTCGAAGTGCGGCTCCGTCCAATGCCGCCCAACAGAGTACTGATACATCCCACCCCACACCGGGTCCAGCAGGTTCGTCGCATCATGCAGCGTATCCGCCGCCCGCTTCGCATACTCCGCATTCCCCCGCCCACCCTGCCGCATCGCATACTCCACCGACTCTTCATCCAGATACTTATGAACAAACCCCCACCCGCCAATCGGCTTGTCATACTGCTTCTCATACTGCGCCTCAATCCGCGCCAGCAGCGCCGGCCTGATCGCCGAATCCGAAGCCGGCCGAAACACAGCCTCCCTCTCGATGCTCGGCCCCGGCGAAGGATCATCAATAATCGCCTGCAGCATCGACGACATCAGCCGCGGCGGCAGATATCCCTGCCGCTTCACAATCTCCGACCCATTCGCTGCAAACACCACCGTAGCGGGCCATCCATAGTCCTGATACCGATTCGAGATGTCCGGCCGCGAGTCCTGATCCACCTTCACCAGCACATACTTCTGATTCAGCAGCCGCACCACCGCAGGATCGCGATACGTCACCTCATCCATCACATGGCACCAGTGGCACCAAACCGCCTCCAGGTCCAGCAGCACAAACTTATGCTCCGCCCGCGCCTGCGCAAACGCCGCATCCGACCACGGCTGCCAATGCAAAGCTACCGGCGCCGCAGGAGCCGAAGCCCAACCCGAACCAGTAAGCGCCATCAATGAGAGTAGGACCGCCGAGCGTAATCGCATAGTCACTCCAAGTACGCACCACAGCCCTCAAGCGGATTCTTCGGGCGCCCTGCGCGGCAGGACACACGCGTTTCCCCACACAATGAGAAAATAGAAACAAATGCTCCAACTCTCAGCAGCCGGCAAACGCTTCGGCCAAAAACTCCTCTTCGAAGACGCGAACTGGCTCATCAATCCAGACGAGCGCACCGGTCTGGTCGGCGGCAACGGCACCGGCAAATCCACCCTCCTCAAGATCATCGGCGGCATCGAGTCCCTCGACTACGGCACCATCACCCGCAACAAAGGCGTCACCCTCGGCTACCTCCCGCAGGACGGCCTCGCCCTCCGCGGCCGCACCGTCTTCAGCGAGTGCCTCTCCGTCTTCGACCACCTCCACGAGCTCGAACGCGAGTCCATCGCCCTCACCACCACACTCTCCGAGGCCGACCCAAAATCGAAAGAGTACGCCACCGCAGCCGAACGCTACTCCGACATCGCCGACCAGCTCCACGTCCACGACATCTACAACCTCGACTCGCAAGTTGGCGCAGTCCTCGGCGGCCTCGGCTTCTCCAAAGAAGACTGGGACCGCAACACCGAAGAGTTCTCCGGCGGCTGGCAGATGCGTATCGCACTAGCCAAGCTCCTCCTGCAAAAACCGTCTCTGCTCTTACTCGACGAGCCCACCAACCACCTCGACATCGAATCCCGCAACTGGCTCGAAACCTACCTCCACGACTACCCCAACGCCTACATCCTCATCTCGCACGACCGCTACTTCCTCGACGTCACCGTCAACAAGACCGTCGAACTCTGGAACAAGCGCATGCACACCTACCACGGCAACTACGAGAAGTACGTCGCGCAAAAAGAAGAGCGACGCACCCAGCTCATGAACGCGTACAAAAATCAGCGCGACCGCATCGACGCCCTCGAAGCCTTCATCAGCCGCTTCCGCTACCAGGCCACCAAGGCCAAGCAGGTCCAGTCCCGCATCAAAGAACTCGAAAAGATCGAGCGCATCGAGGTTCCCGAAGATGAGTCCACCATCCACTTCTCCATCCCGCAGCCCCCGGCCAGCGGCCGCACCGTCCTCGAAGTCAACAACCTCAAAAAGATCTACCCCACCCCAACCGGCGGCGAAAAACTAATCCTCGACGACCTCAGCTTTACCATCGAACGCGGCGACCGCATCGCCCTCGTCGGCGCGAACGGCGCAGGAAAATCCACCCTCATCCGCCTCCTCAGCCGTCAGGAAGCCGCCACCGCAGGCACCATCCGCGAAGGCCACAACGTCCTCTCAGACTTCTTCGCGCAGGACCAGTACAAAGTCCTCGACCCCGCCGCCGGCATGCTCGACGACATCAGCGGAGCCGCCCCCAAGGTCCCCGTCGTCGAACTCCGCTCCCTCCTCGGCTGCTTCATGTTCTCCGGCGACGACGTCTTCAAAAAACTCGGCGTCCTCTCGGGCGGCGAACGCAACCGCTACGCCATGGCCAAGATGCTCGTATCGCCCTCGAACTTCCTACTCTTGGACGAGCCCACCAACCACCTCGACCTCCGCGCCAAAGACGTTTTGCTGGACGCCATTCGAAACTTTACCGGCACCGTCCTCTTCGTCTCGCACGACCGCTACTTCATCGACGGCCTCGCCACCCGCGTCTTCGAAGTAGAAGACCGCCGCCTCCACATCTACCCCGGCAACTACGAGGACTACCTCTGGCGCAAACAGGGAGGCCCCGAAAAAGTAACCGAACAGATTACAAACTCCATCGCCCCAACCCGACCCGGCACAAATCCGGGTGCCCCATCCTTCACGTCTTTTGTGAAGGGTGGGTTATCGAGCGAAGCTCGACCGCTCTCTCCCGAACCCGGCACAGAACCGGGTGCCCCAGGTCTCGATTCTGAGACCTGGGATTCCGCAGCGGCCACAACGCCCGCCGTCCCCGCCATCCCAATCAAGCGCCTCAACCCCATCAAGCTCAAGCAGCTCGAAGACCGCCTCCACCACGCCGAAGAAGAGATCCCACGCCTCGAATCCCTCATCGCCGCCGCCGAAGCCCGTCTCGGCAGCTTCACCTCCGCCGATCAATCCCAACGAGACGCCGCCGAACTGGACGCACTCCGCGCAAAGCGCGCAACCCTCCTGGCCGAGTGGGAAGAACTCTCCCTGACCCTCGAGGAGCAGCAAACTGCCTAACCCAGGTCATCGGGGCGAGCAAGCATACAATTGCAGGACGGGGAGACCGATATGATTTATCGAAAGATCAACATGGAACTGATCGTCATCGAAGATGAAGCCGAGGCGGTAGTCGAACAGTTGAACGCGGCCCTCGATCGCCTTGAAGAACGGCACGCGATCTTCGGCGGGGAGATCGAAACAGCTGCTATCGAGCACCCCGGGACGCGAAGGAGATCGGCATTCACACACACTATGGCTGCGGGTGAGACGGCGGCTTCCGCCGTCAGGATGGCAGGTGGAAAGGTCGTCGACGCGCTCCGGAAAGTGATCTGACCGAAGTTCCAGCCAACTCCGCACAGCTCGCACAGCCCGCCTCGTACCTCCTCAAAAATTGGGTCACCTTCTCCATCAAGCTCATTAGGCTCCAGGATTCGTTCAGAAGGCCCTGAATACAGGCTTGAGTGGTCCTTCAGTCTGTAACGCGGGCGTCCTTCAACTCACCATTGTTTAGTGACCTGGAGCCGGAGCGTACGCGGCCAATATCCGGCCTCCGAGCGAACACACCCAACGGAACTACAAGGAGCGATATATGGCATGGCTAACGGAGCAGCAGTTACTCGCATTGACACCAGCCCAGCTAAAGACGTACGCGGGCACTCTGCAAACGGCTCTCAAAGCTAAAGAGAGCGTGATTGATGGCCTTATCGACCTGACGAGCACAGAATTCGCGAATCCGAATTCAGTACCTCCAAACATCGCACGAGGCCAAATTCAACTCGGTCAGGATATTGCCGCTGTAAGGGACGACTTCACAATCCCGGTGCTGGCGCTCTCTCATGTTGTTGGTAGCGCGACGATTCCTCCATTTCCCGAGAAAATCGGAAACCCTTTCGACGCAACCTTCCTCAGAGAAACCCTGATCGGTCTTCAAAGCTTTACTGCGTGACCTACGATCTGAGTTGCTAATGCGATCTCGGGCCTTCGCCTTATCGGGAACACCTTCCGCGGAAACCCGTAAGGAAACCATCCGGTATATGCTTCTCTAGTTCCCGGAGGCAAAGAATGGTTCTTCGCAAAGCACTTTTAATTCCATTCGTTCTTCTCTGTATCGGCGAGTCTTCAACCCTGCGCGCCCAGTCCACTCTCGCCGCAACCCCTCCCATGGGCTGGAACAGTTGGAACCACTTCGCGGAACACGTCACCGACGCCGACGTGCGCACCGCAGCCGATCTCATGGTCTCCACCGGCATGCGTGACGCCGGCTACGTCTACGTCAACGTGGACGACACCTGGCAGGGCACCCGCGACGCCAACGGCGAGCTCCATCCCAACAGTCGCTTCCCCGACATGAAGAAGCTCGGCGACTACATCCACTCCAAGGGTCTCAAGTTCGGGATCTACTCGTCGCCCGGGCCGAAGACCTGCGGAGGCTACGAAGGCAGTCTCGGACACGAGGTTCAGGACGCACAGATGTATGCTCGCTGGGGCGTCGACTTCCTCAAGTACGACCTCTGCTCCATGCAGGATCCCATGCGCGAGCTCACCGCAAAGAACAACGGCAATACCGACGCAGCCTTCAAAATGATGATCGACGCCTTTCGCAAGATGGGTGACGCCCTCAAAGCGACCAACCGGCCCATCCTGTACAGCCTCTGCCAGTACGGCATCGCTGAACCCTGGAAGTGGGGGCCTGGCGTTGGCGCACAGATGTGGCGAACCACTGACGACATCAACGACACCTGGGGCCGCATGACCATCATTGGCCTTGAACAAGCTGATCTCGCCCCGTTCGCCGGATCCGGCCACTGGAACGATCCCGACATGCTCGAGGTCGGCAACGGCCACATGACTACAGACGAGTATCGAACCCACATGAGCCTCTGGGCTCTCCTCGCCGCGCCTCTCCTAGCCGGAAACGATCTTAGCAAGATGTCACCGGACGACAAGAGCATCCTCCTCAACAAGGAGGCAATCGCCATCGATCAGGACTCCCTCGGCAAACAAGCCACTCGGCTCTACCAGCGAGGAGACTTCTCTGTCTGGACCAAACCTCTTGCCGACGGAAGAGTTGCTGTCGGCATGTTCAACACTGCTCTCGACTCCCGCGACGTAGCTCTCGATCTCAACCAGATCGGCTTCGCTCAAGGAGCGACTCTCCACGACGTCTGGGAGAACAAGGACCTCGGCAGACGAACGGGCATCTACTCTCGCAACATCTCCAAGCACGGAGTCGCGCTACTCATTCTCAGCAGATAGCATCAACCCTCTGGCGGCGGTCAGTTTTTGAGATCGCCGCACTAGACTTTCTCGTGCAATTCGTCCTCGAAAAATACATTTAGACTTTTCGAAAGAAGTTGGCGCATCTTTCGCCACCACAAAACTGCGTGCTAATTCACCACGTTTACCACGCAGTTCACCACGTTCCCACCACCCAAAAACCACGCTTTGCGCCCACTTTTTCGCAAAACCCCACCAAAAACCACGCCAAAAAAATTATCTCCCCTCGCGCAGACGAGCCGCCAGCCTCTCCGGCAACCCCGCCATCAGGATCCTCCCCTGAGCCGCCGTCAGGTCATACGGCACGCGATGATAAATAATCTCCCGCGCCTCAAGGTCATACACCACAAACGCTGCCCGCCAATCCGAATCCCGCGGCTGGCCCACCGACCCCGGATTAATCAGATGCCGCGTCCCCTCTGGAATCAACATCTTCCAGCTCTCTACCGCGTTCCTCGTGCGGAAGTGCGTCTTGACCTCGTGCCATTCATGCTCCTTCTGCGAGAACCCACCCTGCAGATGCGTATGCCCAAAGAACGTAATCGCCGTAGCCGCCTGCTGCAGCGGAGCCCACGCATCCCGCATGCTCAAGATGTACTGATCCTCATTCAGCGGCGACCCATGCACGCAAGTCACATCCGGCTGCTCAGGAACCACTGGCCCCTGCGGCATCGCCTTCAGCCACGCCAGATTTTCTCCAGTCAATTCAGCCTTAGTCCACTCCGCAGCCGCTCTAGCCACAGGATTAAACCCCACCGCCGACGTCAACCCACAGCACACCCGGTCATGGTTTCCGCGCACATTCACCTGTGCCTTCGCCCGCATCAGCGCTACAACCTCATTCGGACTTCCCCCATATCCCACCACATCGCCCAGGTTCCACAGCACGTCATACGGCTCTGCCGCGGCAAGAACTGCGTTCAATGCTTCGAGGTTCCCGTGAATATCTGACATAACCAGCGCGCGCATACGGTCAAAAGGGCCCTAAACGACATAAGGCACAATTCTCAAGTCTATAGACATTCACTCGTTCAGGGAAATCACCCGGCTCCCGCGCGACCAATCACCGCTCAAACCGAAGCCAGTGGCTGTGACCGGTCCGTCTTCATCGTCGGAGCCGAAGCCAGCAGTCTGCGCGTATAAGCATGCTGTGGCTCCAGAAAAAGCCTCCTCGCCTCCGCCTGCTCCACAATCACGCCATGCTGCATTACCGCCACACGATCGGCCACCTGCGACACCACCGCCAGATCGTGTGAGATGAACAACATCGCCAGTCGATGCTCCTGCCTCAACGCCTTCAACAGCTCCAGAATCTGCGCCTGCACCGTCACATCCAACGCCGTCGTCGGCTCATCCGCGATCAGCAACCGTGGCCGATTCACAATCGCCATCGCGATCAAAATCCTCTGCCGCTGGCCCCCGGAAAACTGGTGCGGATAGTCCTTGGCCCTCAGCTCAACCTCCAGTAGACCAACCTCGTCCATCGCTTCCAAAACCCGCGCCCTCACCGCTCTCCGCCCGATCTCCGGATGATGCGCCGCGACCGCCTCTGCAATCTGCGCCCCCACCGGCATCACCGGATTCAGCGCCGTCATCGGCTCCTGAAAGATCATCGCGATCTCGCGACCCCGCCGCCGCCGCATCGCCTCCTCAGGCAGCGCAAGCAGCTCCTCCTCATCGAACCGAATCGCCCCACTCACTCGCGCGCTCTCCGGCAACAGCCGCAGCACCGCCAGCGAAGTCGCCGACTTTCCCGACCCCGACTCCCCCACCAACCCGAGTGTTTCGCCGGCATTGATCTCGAACGAGATACCTTTTACAGCCTCATGCCGCCCAAAGCCGACCGTAAGATCCTTCACGTCAAGCAGCATCGCAGAACCCATACCCTGCATGGTATCCAACATCCTCATCAACCGTGCCTCAACCCTCAAAAAGCCAGCCGCGCAACCGGGGTAGGACTTTGAGCCACAAATAGCGTCTAATCTCGATGACAGCCCTATGAGATTCAACCCCCATCGCGTCCTCCTCTTCACCGCTTTGCTCCTTTGCGGCCCCGCTTCCTGGGCCCAGATGCACAAGGTCGCCAAGCCCGAACAGGTCGTCCGCGCGGTCGGCGTCTACGAGTGGACCGGCGACTTCGCCAAGCCAAACGCCAGCCGCCTCATCCCCGTCTCTCTCTTCATCGACGGCAAGCTTGAAGACGCCGGCATCTACGTCGCCCGCCCCGTACCCTTCGCCCTCCTCAGCGGAAACGTCTACGAACTCCAAACTGCAGGCATCGACAAGGGTTATCTCGATCTCGCCTACGCAAAGCATCTGCAGGCCGTCGAGGCCACCGGCGATCTCGCCTACGACGACGGCTGGTTCGGCTACGGCAGCGTCAAGCCGCTGGCCGCACCAAAGAAAGCCGCAGCCCTCAAGCCCTCGAAGACACTCCCCGTCCTCACCGGCTCCAAAGGCGACACCAGCCATCACACCGACGCCAAAACCAACACAGACTCAACTACAACGAGCGACGATCCGAATCGCCCAACCATGAAGCGCCGATCCGACAGCTCCACCACCGACACCTCCAGCTCAAGCACTCCCACTTCAACGACCTCTACGACTTCCACGGACGACCCCGATCGTCCCACGATGAAGCGTAGATCCGACAGTGCCGATAGCTCGACCACGGACACCTCGACCGCATCGACCGGCAGCACTCCCGCAGACGACCCGGACCGTCCCACCATGAAGCGCAGATCGGACAGCACTGACGCCTCGGCCACAACATCCACCACGTCAAACACACCTGCCGACGATCCCGACCGCCCAACCATGAGCCGTAGAACCTCTGGGACATCCGACACCACCACCGCAGACACCGGATCGACCACCGCCAGCACCTCAACTCCATCCGACGACCCCGACCGTCCGACCTTGAAGCGCCACTCCGCCGAAGACGCGAGGAGAGCGCACGACACCAACTCCGTTATCGGCACCGGCTCGCTCAACGACGACCCCAACCGTCCCAACCTCCATCGCGGTAAGCCCACCAGCGCCATGACCGAGACCGATCTTCCAAAGCTAGTCGGCATCCCCCAAAATCTGCACCAGATGGTTGCTGTCTCCGATGCAGCCACCCGAGATCCTCACGCCTTCACGCTTGAGTGGGAGGACGCCGCCCAGCATGCAGCCATTCTCTCCAAGATGCAGGCCATGGCCCAGGCCCAACTCGCCTCATACAACGCAATGGGCACCAAACCTGCCGCAACACCTCCGGCCCCAACAGTAAAGAAGACACCAACCACCACGCGGACCCGCCGAGCCACCTCCGCCGCTCCACCATCCGTCCTTCTGTCTGACGAAGAGTTGAAGGCCTACACCCTCAGCTACGGCGGTGCCGCCACCTACGTCTACTCCGCTCATACCGCGGGCACGGGAGCAGCGCTGCGCTACGTCACCATCGTCGCGCAGGACAATGGCCTCGGCGAACTCAGACCCGCCATTCAGAGCGTGACCGACGCAGCCCACCTCGACCGCACGCCGCTCATGCGCTTCGTCGACGTAGTCGATGCCGAGGCCAGCAACCGCGCCAGCCTGCTCTTCGAACTACGCAGCCAGAACGCACGCCAGTTCGGCCTCTACCGCGTCATCGCCTCACACTCCGAGCAGATCTTCCTCACCGGCACAACGCAATAACGCTCTCCCTGCGCCGGTTCGTCTGCTTTGAACTCACCGCCCCCGCGTAGTAGTGTCTTAGACAGCAGCGCCTTTGAAACGCAGGAGGTTCGTATGCACCGTCTCTCCGCCGCCCTCTTTCTTCTAGCAGCAACCGCCTCGCTCGCACAGTCTCCCACCATCTCCGGCAGCAAGCCCGACGCCTCCGCAGTCGTACTCCGAAGCATCCCCGCCGGAACGGACTGCCCCATCAGCTTCCGGGCCAACCGCCAGTCAACCGCTCAAATCCTCTCTGCAAATAACGCTGACAAGAACAGCCCAGCACTGGGCTTGCATCTCACTCTCGATCACCCCGCCGCTCCTGCCATCGAGAGCATTGAAGTCACCGTCTACGGTGTCTCTCCAAGAGGCCGCATCGTTCCCACAGACTTCCAGTCCACCGACACAAACACGCGCGACACCGTCTCAAAGTCATTCCTGCTGCAACGTTCGGCCAATGACAACACCCTAAGCAACGCCGATGTCTGGATGCATCAGGTAGGCGCGCTACGCTGGGTCGACCTCAATGAGGTCCGCTACACCAACGGCACCACCTGGCGTCCATCCGGCTCAGAAAAATGTCGAGCCGTTCCCAGCAACGTGGTCCTCGTGGCCAGCGTTAAAAAAAGTAATTAGCAGTTGTCACAACGGAATGTTGCCATGCTTCTTGGCAGGGTTCTTATCCCGCTTGGTCGCCAGCATGTCCAGAGCGGAGTTCAGCCGTCGACGCGTCTCACTAGGCCTGATCACAGCATCGATGTATCCCCGCTCTGCCGCAACATAGGGATTCGCAAACCGCTCACGAAACTCCTCCACTTTATCCTTGCGAGCCTCAGCGAGAACCGCGAGCTTCTCCTCTTCGGTAAACGCCTTTCCCTGCGGCCACATCGCCTCAGCCCGACGCACGGTCAAATCAAGTTCACGCTTGTAAACTATATTCACCGCACCCTCAGGCCCCATCACCGCGATCTCCGCCGTAGGCCACGCCAGGTTCAAGTCCGTTCGCAGATGCTTCGAGCTCATCACGCAGTACGCCCCGCCATAGGCCTTGCGCGTAATCACCGTAAGCTTCGGAACCGTAGCCTCCGCGAACGCATATAGCAACTTCGCTCCATGACGAATAATGCCGCCATGCTCCTGCTGAATCCCCGGCATAAACCCGGGCACATCTTCAAACGTGATCAGCGGAATATTGAACGCATCGCAGAACCGCACAAACCGCGCGCCCTTCACACTCGCATTGATATCCAACACCCCCGCAAGAAACGCCGGCTGATTCGCAACAATCCCCACTGGCCGCCCAGCCATGCGCGCGAAACCCACCACAAAATTTCTCGCAAAGTGCTCCTGCACCTGAAAGAAGTAGCCATCATCCACCACACGCGAGATCACATCCACCATGTCGTACGGCTGGTTGCTCTCCTCAGGAATAATCGTGTCGAGTGCAGCATCCGCACGCGCCGGATCATCCTGCGTCGGCCTTCTTGGCGCGTCGTCGAGATTGTTCGACGGCAGAAAGCTCAACAGCTCCCGCACCGTAGCCAGGCACTCCTGGTCGTCATGCGCCATAAAGTGCGCCACGCCCGAGATCTCGTTATGCGTCACCGCCCCCCCGAGCGCCTCCTTGGTCACATCCTCGTGCGTCACTGTCTTGATCACGTCCGGCCCGGTCACGAACATGTAGCTCGTCTTCTCGGTCATCACCGTAAAGTCAGTAATCGCCGGCGAGTACACCGCGCCACCCGCACAAGGCCCCAGAATAGCCGAGATCTGCGGCACAACGCCGCTCGCCAGCGTGTTCCGCAAAAAGATATCCGTATACCCGGCCAGCGAAACCACGCCCTCCTGAATGCGCGCGCCACCCGAGTCATTCAGTCCAACCACCGGCGCGCCCACGCGCATCGCCATATCCATAATCTTCACGATCTTCGCGGCATTCGCCTCCGACAGCGACCCACCAAACACCGTAAAGTCCTGCGCAAACACGAACACCACGCGCCCATGCACCCGCCCGTAGCCGGTAATGAATCCATCGCCGGGAACACGCTGCTCGGCCATGCCAAAGTCTGTAGCACGGTGCGTGACGAATTTATCCGTCTCCTCGAACGTGCCCTCATCCAGCAGAAATTCGATCCGCTCCCTCGCCGAAAGCTTGCCTGATTTACGCTCGCGCTCCCGCCGCTCCTCGCCCCCGCCCTCTTCGGCGATGGCGTGGCGAGCGGCAAGCTCTGCCAGTTTGCGTTGATGATTGAGGGACTTCGCCACAGGAACGTCTGCTTGAACGGGATGCTCGGCTGCTGCCATAGAACCGAATTCTAGCAGCGCACCACGGTAACAGTCCTGCCACTTTCATAGCATTCCATGTCTCCGCGCTCCAGCCGCGCCTACAATCAACATCAAACGCTGCAGGAGGTGCCGAAATGTTCCGATCCAACAACTGCGTCGCCATCCATCTTGAAGACATTACGGCAGCCGAAAACTTCTACACCAACGTGATGAAGTTCAAGCTGTTGACCCGGTCCGACGGCTCCCTCGAATACGACACCGGCCACTTCCTCCTGTACGTCAACCGCGACCTGAACACCCAGCCGCCCATCCCCAGCTTCACGGTCGAAGACATCAGCGCCGCAAAGCAATCCCTGCTGGAGAACGGCTGCGAGATCCTCCGCGAAGACCAGAACTCCCTCTACTTCCGCGACCCCTTCGGCATCACCTACGACATCATCCAAGGCAACGCGCGAAAAGCAAATAAAAGGCGAATATAATTTCCAGTACGAGCCGTGTCCGCCCCCCTCCAACCCGACCGCTTTCACTTCCTCCACATCGACCTCAACAGCTTCTTCGCGTCGGTTGAGCAGCAGCTGCACCCCGAATATCGCGGCCGTCCCCTGGCAGTGGTCCCCACTATGGCCGACACCACCTCCTGCATCGCTGCCAGCTACGAGGCCAAAGCCCTCGGCATCAAAACCGGCACCCAGGTAGGCGAAGCAAAAAAAATCTGTCCCGACATCATCCTCATCGCCGGCAACCACGCCGATTACGCGAAGTACTCCCACGAGATCGCCCAGGCCGTCGAACTCGCCTGCCCCGTCTCCCACACCCCCTCCATCGACGAGATGGTCTGCGAGCTCATCGGCCGCGAGCAGGAGCCGCCACGCGCCCGCAAGATCGCCCTCGAGATCAAGCAGTCCATCTACAAGAACGTAGGCGAAGCCCTCCGCTGCTCCATCGGCATGGCGCCCAACCGCTACCTCGCAAAGATCGCCAGCGACATGCAGAAGCCCGACGGGTTGATTGGACTTTTACCATCGCAACTGCCGAGAGCCATCGCGCACCTCGACCTCCGCGATCTCCCCGGCGTAGGCGCACGCACCGAAGTCCGCCTCAACGCCAAGGGCATCACCACCATGGAGCAGCTCCTCGCCCTCGACCGCAACGGCATGCACAAGCTCTGGGACTCCGTCTGGGGCGACCGCCTCTACCACTGGCTCCGTGGTGCCAACACCGGCGACGACGGCGCTCCCGTTTCCACCGGCATCCAGAAGTCTCTTGGCCACTCCCACGTCCTCGCACCCGAATTTCGCTCCCACGAAGGCTCCTGGGCCGTCGCGCACAAACTCCTGCACAAAGCCGCCATGCGCCTGCGAATGGAGAAGTTCTACACCAACTCCCTCACCGTCTCCATCCGCTTCGCCCTCACGAAAGAGCAGACGGCGCACATCAAATCGAAGCGCCACACCAGCGGCATCAAGCACTCCGGATGGGCGATGGAGGCTCGCTTCCGCGAGTGCCAGGACACCCTCACCCTCCTGGAAGCCCTACGAGGCGTCTGGGCCCAGCGCCCCCAAGGCGGGCACTTCACCAAGCCCTTCTTCGTCGGCGTCACCCTCCGCAACCTCATCCCCGAAGACGAACATCAACCCGAGCTCTTCGCCGACCCCAACAACCGCGCCGACCTCTCCGCCACCATGGACAAGCTCAACCTGAAGTACGGCCACACCACGCTCCACTTCGCCGGCATGCTTCCCGCCCGCGAATCCGCGCCCACCCGCATCGCCTTCACCCAGATCCCAGTCCAGTACGGCGTCGACTACATGTAGCCGAAACGATCACCAAAAGAAACGCGCCGAAGGCGCGTCAGCCTCGATGGCAGATCGCGCCGTGCGCGCAGCACGCCTTTGAGCACTTAACTGGTCGAAATCAACTCTCGAGTTCAACCGCACCCGCCGCCCACTCCTGCTTCTTAGCCGTAGTGATCAACACCACGCTGACCAAAACAAACGCAGTCCCCAAAACAGTCCGCAGTCCAAGCCCTTCGCCACCCAAAAAATATCCCAGTACCACCGCCACCACCGGATTCACATAAGCATAAGTCCCAACCTTCGTTGGCGACTCATGGTGAATCAGCCAGACATAAGCCGTAAACCCAACAATGGATCCCGCAACAATCAGGTACAGCAAAGCAAACCAAGCCCCACGCGAGACGCTCCCCGGATGAAACCCGCGAAACTCCCCCAACCCAGCCGCCACAACAGCGAGCAGTAATCCGCCGGTAAGCATCTGCGCACCCGAGCTCATCACCTTCAACTCCGGCAGCGGCAGCACACGCGACAGCACCGAAGCCACTGCCCAACTCAGTGATCCCACAATCAGCGCCGCCGCGCCAGTAGTCTCAATCGCAGCCCCACCAAGATTCAGCGAGTGGCTCATCAAAACCGCCACCCCACCAACGCCGATCAGCAGCGCAAACGCCAGACGAACCGTAAGCCTCTGCGTTCGCAGAAACACAATCTCCGACAGAGCCATAAATACAGGAATCGTCGCCATCATCACTGCCGCAATCCCCGAAGGCACACGCTGCTCCGCCCAAAACAAAAGTCCATAGTCGAACACGAAGATCAGCAGAGCAATCAGCGATATAGATCCCCACTGCCGTCTATCGGGCAAGCGTTCTCCCTTCGCGATCATCCACCCAAACAGCACAAGCCCCGCAACAATAAACCGCATCGCCGCAAACAGAAAAGGAGGAACCTCATGCACGCCGATGCGAATCGCAAGAAACGTCGATCCCCACACAAAATAGATAATCGCGAAAGCCAACAAGGTCTTCCACGCGGGACGGTCGGTAGCGGCTTCCATTGCCCATTTCTACCACACGCCAACGCCTAGAACTGTCAGCAGCCTTCTCTGCCACACTCCTCTCCTCCGCAGGAACACGGCGTCGCCTCGCCAAACGCCATTCGCACCCTCCACGAACAGAGCCTCAGCCCATCTCAGGTACTCTCCTCGCCACCCAGAACATGACATCTGTCACCTCCAACTCCTGACGTCCCACACTACTATCGCCGCGCAATCCATCGCATCATCGTCCTGTAATCCAACACAGGAGACCGATCATGCCGCTGACCGCCATCGCCTACGAGACCGAAGCCCGGCCCACCAACGGACCTCAAATTGCGTCGAAACAGCCCATCGCCAACCTCACCGGCGTCACCAAACGCTACGGCAACGCACTCGCGCTCGACCGTTTAAACCTCGCCCTGCATCCCGGCGAGATCGTCGCGCTCCTCGGCCCCAACGGCGCGGGCAAATCCACCGCCATCAAGCTCCTCCTCGGCCTCATCGCTCCCACCTCCGGCTCCACCCGTGTCTTCGGCAGCGATCCCCGAGAAGCCGCCACCCGCACCCGCGTCGGCGCCATGCTTCAGATCTCGCGCATCACCGAGATGCTCAAAGTCCGCGAACACCTCGACCTCTTCCGCAGCTACTACCCCAACCCTCTGCCCATGCCCGACATTCTCCGCATCGCCCAGCTCCATGGCATCGAAGACCGTCTCTTCGGCCAGCTCAGCGGCGGTCAGAAGCAGCGCGTCCTCTTCGCCCTCGCCCTCTGCGGCAACCCCTCCCTCATCTTCCTCGACGAACCCACCGTCGGCATGGACATCGAGGCCCGCCGCGGCCTCTGGGCAGAAATCCGTATCCTCTCCGCGCTCGGAAAAACTGTCCTGCTCACCACGCACTACCTCGAAGAGGCGGACGCCCTCGCTGATCGCATCATCGTCATCAACAAAGGCCGCGTCATCTGCGAAGGCACGCCCGCAGAGATCAAACGCAACAGCGGTGGTCGCAGAATCCGCTGCCGCACAAGTCTTCCCAGCGAACTACTGCAATCCCTTCCCACCGTAACCAGCGTCGAGCGCAACGGAGAAGCAACCACCGTCACCGCAGTCAACGCAGAAAACGTAGTCCGCGAGATGCTTCTGCGCGACGAATCCCTCAGCGGCCTCGAGATCGCAAGTCCAGCCCTCGAAGATGCCTTCCTCGCGCTCACAAAAAATTAAAAACCTGTCATCCTGAGCGAAGCGAAGGATCCCTGTATTTGCAGTTCGTCCTTCGCCCCGCACTACATCGAAACAAGGAGACTCCAATGTACCCCGCCGCCATCCTCCAGCCCGCCACAACCAACGTCCCCGACATCTGCCGCAAAGAATCAAAGTACGAGTTCGTAAAACTCCTCCGCACCCGTTCCTTCTCACTCGCAACCATTGGCTTTCCCGTCATGTTCTACATCATCTTCGGCCTCGCCAATCGCCACTCCTTCGACGGCAGCGTTCACATGGCCAAGTACATGCTCGCCGGCTATGCCTGCTTCGGCCTCATCGGCTCGGCGCTCTTCGGCATCGGGGTCGGCCTCTCCTCCGATCTCGCCGCCGGCTGGCTCGAGCTCAAACGCGCAAGCCCCATGCCCGTCTCCGCCTATCTCTTCGCCAAGTGCGCTGCCGCAGTCGCCTTCGGCCTCATCATCGTCACCATCCTCTCCCTTATCGGCATCGCCTTCGGAGACGTCCACCTCTCCCCGATCGAACTCGCCGAGATGCTCGGCATGACGATCTGCGGCTCCATCAGCTTCGCCAGCATGGGCCTCCTCCTCGCCCTTATCGTTCCAGCAAACGCCGCCCCCGGCATCATCAACCTCATCTATCTCCCCATGTCCTTCCTCAGCGGCCTCTGGATTCCCATCAAGTTCCTGCCCCACTGGCTGCAGGGCATCGCGCCTCTTCTACCCACCTATCACCTCTCTCAACTCATGCTCAGCATCTTCCACTACAACGACACCATGTCGCTCATCACCCACTGGAACGCCCTCATCGGCTTCACCCTCTTGATGCTCGGAATCAGCCGTCTCCTCTTCCATCGAAAAGAGCAGAACGCATAACCAGCAACGCGGTACACTTTCCGCATCAGACGAGAAGGGCACGCCGATGATCTTTGGCGCACACGTAGTCGTATACAGCACCGATGCATCCGCCGACCGCGCCTTCCTGCGCGACATCCTCGGGCTCGCCTCCGTGGACGCCGGTCATGGATGGCTGATCTTCGCGCTGCCTCCCGCTGAGATCGCCGTTCATCCAGCCGAAGCGAATGACCGGCACGAACTCTATTTCATTTGTAACGATCTCAGTGCGGAGATCTCGGCGCTCACCGAAAAAGCCGTCAAGTGTTCGCAAGTCAAGGAAGAAAGATGGGGTTCGATCGTCAGCGTTCAACTTCCTGGAGGAGGCAAGATCGGCCTCTATCAGCCCAACCATCCAACCGTTTTCAATGACCCATCCGACTGACTCATTACCGCAATCTGCAGGACGGCAAACTCATTGAACTGGACAACTAATGAAATCTCCCGACGTCATCTCGAAGAAGCATGAACGGAATATGGCCTGGCTCTGGCTCGCCTACTCCAGCTTTCTCTTTATCGATCCGATCCTTGAGCCCAGCCGTCACCTATGGGCTGGCACCCTCACCGTTTTCGCACTCTTTGTAGCCATCTTCGCCGCCTATGTCAGCCCTAAGAATGAGGGTAGACCAACTCGCTACTGGTTGATCGCCGCTACATTTCTCCTAGGCCTCGCAACCTTTCCGTGGAACGGTGGCGGATCCACCTTCTTCGTCTACACCGCAGCCTTTCTGCCATTCGTTCTCAAATCCACTCGCCGCATCCTCTCACTCTTCTTCGTCGAATCGCTCTTCATCGTTGCTGAAGGTTATCTCTTCAACACCCGTGGCCACCTCCTTTACATCGGCTGGCCCAATGTCTTTGTTGCTATCTTTCTTCTCCTCCTCATCGGGGGCGGCAACATCCTCTTCGCCGAACAGAGACGCGCCGAGTGCAAGCTCCGCAAGGCGCAGGAAGAAAATGTCGCATTGGCAGCCGTCGCCGAACGCGAACGCATTGCCCGCGACCTCCATGACGTTCTCGGCCATACCCTCTCCGTCATCGTCTTAAAATCCGAGCTCGCCGGCCGCCTCGTCGAACTCGATCCGCAACGCGCAGCCAAGGAGATGGCCGACGTCGAACGAACGGCGCGCACCGCTCTCTCCGAAGTCCGTGAAGCCATCGGCGGCTATCGCTCCCGTGGACTCACCGCCGAGATGGAGCAAGCCCGCAACACCCTGCAAGCCGCAGGCGTAGCCCTGGCCTGCGAATCCCCCGTCCCACAACTCAACGCAACCGAAGAGACCGTCCTCTGTCTCGCCGTCCGCGAAGCTGTAACTAACATCGTGCGCCACGCCCAGGCCACCCACTGCAGCATGCGCTTCACACGATCTGACGATGGCTACCACTCTCTCCTCATCGCCGATAACGGCGCTCACCCCAAGCTCTGCGAAGGCAACGGTCTCCGCGGAATGCGCGAGCGCGTCCAGTCTCTCGGAGGCCGCCTCTCCATCACAACCAACCCCGGCGTCTCCCTTCTCATCGAGCTCCCGGAGTCAACACCGGACTCTATACAAGCCCCCAGCGTGGTCGTATGAGTCCATCCATTCGCGTCATCCTCGCCGAAGATCAGGCCATGGTGTTGGGCGCTCTCTCCGCCCTTCTCGAGCTCGAAGCCGACATCTCCGTCATCGCCACCACCGCGAACGGCCGCGACGCCTTCGAAGCCGTAGGCCGCATGAAACCCGACGTCCTCGTCACCGATATCGAGATGCCCCACATGACTGGCCTCGAACTAGCCGCAAACCTGCGCACCAACCACCCCAGCGTCCGGACCATCATCCTCACCACCTTCGCCCGTCCCGGCTACCTGCGCCGGGCACTCGACGCCGGAGCCCGCGGCTACCTCCTCAAAGATCGCCCCGCCAAAGAGCTCGCCGACGCCGTTCGCCGCGTCCATCGAGGTATGCGTGTCGTCGACCCCGCACTCGCCGCCGAAGCCTGGAACGCCGAACTCGATCCCCTCACCGACCGCGAACGCCAGATCCTCCAGCGCGCTGGCGACGGCCGCAGCAGCACCGAGATAGCCACTGAACTTCACCTCTCCGAAGGTACCGTTCGCAACTACCTCTCCGAAGCCATCGCCAAGCTGGGTGCCTCCAATCGCGTCGACGCCGCTCGCATCGCCCGCACCAAAGGCTGGCTATAACTTCTCACCACACAGGCAACCAATTCCTCAGAAGACCTCAGCACCCTCTCCTGCATCCCACCTAATTGAACGCATTGAAACAATGCCAAGCAAAGAGATGAAGTAAGGAGACCTTTGAATGAAGAGCCAAACCATCCGCACTACCATCCGCACCACAGCCCTCTGCAGCGCAGTTGCCTTCCTCGCCACCAGCTGCAACAAAAAAGCCGACAACACCCTCAACTACACCAGCGCCATCAATAGCTACTACTCCGCCCACCCCGCCTGTCTCTGGTCCGACCCCGTCAAATTCCCAGTGCAGGCTGACACCTCCAACAACAGCAAGACCTCCAACTACGACGCCCTCGTCGATCAGGGCCTCCTCGTCCGCACTACCGCTGAAAAGAAAGTCCTCATCATCGCCAGCAAGCAGGTCAACAACTACGACCTCTCCGACAAGGGCCGCGCCGCCTGGACCGCCGACACCACCCAACCTGGCTACGGAAACTTCTGCTACGGCCATCGCAAAGTCTCCAGCATCGACAGCTCCACCCCCACCACCAGCGACCCCGGCGCCACGACTCAGGTCTCCTACCACTACAACATCCCCGACGCGGCCGCCTGGGCCACCGCCCCCGAGACCCAAAACGCCTACCCACAACTCCAGACCGAACTGGCAGCCCCTCAAAACGCCCAGGCCACCCTCACAAACACCAGCAACGGTTGGCAGGTCTCCTCAGCGAAGTCCGCCAGCACCGCTTCGAGCAACGACGGCAAGATCGTCGAATAATCGCGCAACAAATAATGGGCCGGCAGAGAATCTCCCTCTACCGGCCCATTCGCACTTATCGCCTCTACTGATCATCCTCCGCATCACGCGGACCGCTGCGTATCGCCGTCATCGCCGCAGCATATGACTTCATCTCGTACTCATGCGGCGGTATATTCCCCGCAAGATTCTTCACGAAATAATCCCACCGTCGCCGGGTCATGTACTGACTTGCCTCGCCATACCCATGCGCGACATTTGGAATAATCAGCAGATCAAAGTCCTTATTCGCCTTGATCAGCGCGTCCACGACCAGCAGCGTGTTATTCAGCGGCACATTGTTGTCCGTCGAACCGTGCGCCAGCAGCAGATGCCCCTTCAGATTCTTCGCCACATACTGATTCGCCTGGCTGTCATAGTTCGTCGTCCCGTCGGCATTCTTCACCAGCAGCCCGTTCCATTTCTCCGCCCAGTCATCCTCATAGTCCCTCTGGTCGTGATTCCCACTCTCCGCAATCCCAACCTTGAAGAAGTCCGGGTAATGAAACATCGCCGCAGCCGTAGCATTCCCGCCGCCCGAGTGCCCATACATCCCCACCTTATCGATATCGATCCACGGATGCTTAGCCGCCAGCTCCTTCATCCCCGCCACCTGATCCGGAATCGTATTGTCCCCCAGGTCGCCGAAGTAAAACTCATGAAACGCCTTCGACCGAAACGGCGTTCCCATCCCATCGATGCACACGACAACAAACCCAAGCTCCGCCAGCGACTGCCAATCCCGATGTGCCGCCGAAAAGCCGCGCCCACCACATGATCCCGTCTGCGGCCCCGGATAAACACTATTCACAATCGGATACTTCTTCGACGCATCGATGTTCGTCGGCTTGAACATGTAACCGTACAAGTCCGTCTTCCCATCCCGCGCCTTCACCACAATCGGCACCGGCGGCACCCATCCATAAGCCACCAGCTTCGAGATATCCTGCTTCGCCACCTCGACTACAACTTTGCCGCTCTCATCCCGCACCACCGCCGTCTGTGGCTCGGTCGCGGTCGAGTACACATCGACAAAGTACCTCCCATCCTGCGACACCGTCACCGCATGATCCGCATTCTCCGGCGTCAGCAGCTTCATATCCTTCCCATCAAACTTCACGCTATAGAAGTGTGAAAAATAGGGGTCGCGCCCAGGCTCCTTGCCCACCCCAAGAAAATAAATCGTGCGCGTCTTCTCATCTACCTGTAGCACCTGGGTCACATTCCCATCGCCACGCGTAATCTTATTCTTCAAATTGCCCGTCGCGGCATCGTACAAATACATCTGCCCCCAGCCGTCTCGCTCGCTGAACCACAACAGCTCGTTTGTCTTCGAAAGATACTTCCAGTTCACCTTGTCATTGCCACTCTCGAAGAACTTCGTCGCAGTCTCGCCCATCACATCCAGCACTTCGCCAGTCGAAGCATCCGCGATCCTCATCCACTCCTGCTTGTGATCTCGCGACGTCGAAACAAACGCCAGTGTCTTACCATCTGCGCTCCACTGCACATCATCCCATCCGCTCCCTCCGCGGCAGCTAATGTCATCGCACAGGGTAGACCGGTGCTGATCCGGCGGCATCTTCAACCGAATCACCTTCGCCGCCTTTCCGTCACCTGGCATATCGATGATCACGCGCTCGATCATCGTTACATCTTTGTCCCCCACCAGCGGATACTTCCATACCTTCAACTCCGGATGACCATTCGTCACCGGAACCATATACATTTCGCCCGTCTTCCTCTGGTCCTGCTGAAACGTAGCAATCATCTTTCCATCAGGTGACCACACCAGGACCGCGTTATCGCTCATCGTCCAACCGGCGTTATCGGTCGCGTACCCATAGTCCTTCACTCCATCGGTGGTCAGCTGAGTCTCCTTGCCCGTAGCCACATCGCGCACCCAAAGATTCCAGTCGCGGATAAACGCTTCCTTCGTCTTATCCGGTGCAAGAACTCCGTGAATCTTGTTTGCCGCCTGCTCCCCGCCAGCCGCGACAACCTCTGTGCAAACACCCGCGCCGCTCAGGTCGCAACGAAACTTCCGCGAACCACTCCCCACGACAACCGTCTTGTCTCCATTTGAAAACTCAATCTCGGAGATCATCAGATGCCACGCATCCGCCTTCATCTTGCCGTCCGTCGCACTCGTCAACGCTGCCGCAAGCTTCGCCTGATCGAACGCAGGCGCCTTCGTGCCCTTCGTCGGATCGACCACGATAAACGTGATCCCGTCCGGCCCATTGTCGCGATACCAGAAACGTCCATCCGCCATCCACGTAGGCCGCGCCACGCCGTGATACACCAGCGAGTTCACGTTGTACCCCATAAACTTCTCCGCTTGTGCGTAGTCTTCGGTCGTCAACTGTTTCCCCTGCGTCCATCCGCTTACCGTCAAAGATCCAACCAATGCCGCTACTGCAGCCGTCTTACGCACGACCATGCCTGCCGCCTCCTGATATCTCACATCGTTCAACCTACATGAACTTCATGCGCAAAGGATAATGTCCGTCTTCTAACCACGCACCCGCCACAACACCTGCCGCAAGATCCCCATCCACACCGGCACATCACTCGCCGTCACCCCCATCCGCAAAACCAGCCGCCGAATCTGAGCCTCATCGCAGTTCGCAGGATGCCGCTTCGTATATCCAGTCGTCTCCAGCACCTCGGTCAACAGAGCCATCAGCCGCTCCATCTCGATTACGTTAGGCGCCTCATCCGCCCCACCCCCGGCAACCGAACCCTTCCCCCGCACTAACTCATACAAGCAAACCGCCACCGCCTGCCCAAGATTCATCGAAGGATGCCGGATCTCCTTCTGCTCCTCCATCGGAATCGTCAGCAGCCAATGACAGTGGCTCAGCTCCTCGTTGCTAAGCCCTGTCTTCTCCGAGCCAAACAGCACCGCGACCCGTCCCCTACCCGCCAACGCTAAACCAATCTTCTCTCCAGCATCGGCAAGCGCGTGCAAAGGATGCTGCAGCGTACGCTCCCCCACTGCCGTCGTCCCCACCACCACCGTGCAATCCGCGACCGCCTCGGCAACGCTGACACACGCCTCGGCCCCTGCCAGCACCCCAGACGCATCCACCGCCGATCGCGCCGTCTCAAACGGCACCGCATACTCATTCACAATCCGCAGATGGCGAAAGCCAAAGTCGTGCATCGCCCTCGCAACCGCTCCGATGTTGTTCGGATTGCGCGCCCGTACCAGCACCACAACGACTCTGTCCCGCTGTTCACCTACCATCCTTAAGATTCTAGGCGCACAAAAAAGCGGCCGGCTAAATATCCGCCGACCACTTCCTCTTCGTCGCTACAAACTACTTCCGCTCGTGTGCCTCTGCATGCGGATGCTCCTGCGTGTTCGCGTTGTGCTTGTCGTTGTAGATCGATCTGCTGACGTTATTCTGCCGCTGGTTGATCTGCTGATGCTCCTGCGCGGTCAGATGTCCGCCGTTTGCAGCACGGTCAGCCGCAGCCTGATGATTGATGCTCGCCTCCCTGTGCTCCAGGTTGCCCGTCTCATGAGCGGTAAGCTGACCGGACTGCACACCCTGCCCAATACGCTGCTGCTGGTTCGCAGCACGCACGCCAGGCCGCGAGAACGCTGCATTCTGAGGATGACCGCCATTGACCGACGCGAAGTTGCTGCGGTCAGCATGTGCCATCTGCATATGACTCTGCTGCTCCCCCGTCGGTGCAATGTGGTTCTCCCGTGCGAACCCAGCCTCCTGCGCCGAAGGACGAGCCTGGATGCCACCGGTCCCGCCATTGAAGCTCGTACGGTTGTAGACCGTCGTGTGGTTGATCACCGTATTGTCGATATACGTATTGTGGATCACCGTCCGATTCACATTGACGACCGCGGTGTTATACGCAAAGCTGTTGCCAACCCAGCGGCCGCCGCCAAAACCAACGCCGCCATAACCGAATCCATAGTTCACGCCACCGTAGAAGCCCACGTGCGGCCCCCAGTAACCAGCGTGGAAGAGGTAAGCCCCACCGCCCCATCCCCAGTAGCCCGGCGTCCACAGCAGTCCAACCTGCGGCGGCCGAACCCAAACACCAGGGACCCAGTAGTAGCCCTCATCGCCATACGCCCAATAGCCGGGATTCCAAAGATATCCATCGCCGGGACAGATCGGCTGCGTATAAACCGGCAACACCGGCGGCGCAATGCCCACCGAAATAAAGACTCCTGCAAAAGACGCTGCGGGCAAAAGCGCAAGAGCCGCGCCCACCACAAACTTACGGACTAAGTTAGTCAATCTCATACATCCATCCTTTGGTTGGCCTCACGGCACCTTGGCCGCGGCACTCAAGTTGTTGAATAGCCTGAAATCTCAACCAGCCATTCGCTCTTTACCCTCCGTACAAACACGCGACCTCGGCGGAAGTTCCGCACAATGTACGGTAGGCTCCCGCGAAATCCGCAAGATATCCCTCGATGGTTGTACGAATACACGCGCGAAGAAGTGCGGGGGCATCTCGCGTTGCATGCAAACAAGTTTTATTTCTATCGGCGGTTCATTCCAAGCAGACTAAGAAAGAAGCTGCCGAATATCGCTTCCACCCCCAGCATGAAACAGGTCGCCGAAGGCAGAGTGAGACGCAACATGCGCTGGGGCGAGAGGTTTCCGAATCCCGCACTGTGCCAGATGTGGATGGCATAGCCAAGAATTCCGAGACCAGCCAGTAGAAGTACAGCTCCAAACAGCAACCCCACTTCGAGATTAATGTAATTAAAGATGCGCTCGAACTTTGGATTCGGCGGCAGAAATCCCTCCTGCGTGCCGAAGACCCGCGCGCTGACCGCGAAGACGGAGATGTGAGCTCCGATAAGAACGAGGCCGAGCGCATAGGTAAGAGTGTCGACGTCGAAGGTCCATCGCCCCACGGTCTGTGGGCCTGGAATGAGCCAGAGCGAAAGGATGATCCCGACGAAGAAGGTGACGACGCCTGGAATCAAAAAGAGCCACCGGGGGCTGAAGAGAAGAAGAAAGCGAAGATGACGCCAGCCATCGCGCCAGGATCGCAGGTGAGGCGGGCGGCTGCGCCCATCGGGCGAGAGTGTGGTGGGAACCTCCGTCATACGGAGACCGGCGAGGGAGGACTTTACCACCATCTCCGAGGCGAACTCCATGCCTGTAGTGCGCAGGTTGAGTGCGAGGATGGGATCGCGGCGGAAGGCGCGCAGTCCGCAATGGAAGTCGCGAACCGGGATGCGGAAGAAGATGCGACCGATCGAGGAGAGAACCGGATTGCCGAGGTAGCGATGAAGCGGCGGCATGGCTCCGGGCTCAATGGTGCCCGAGAAGCGGTTGCCCATGACGAGGTCGTAGCCTTCGTCGAGCTTTGGCAGGAAGCGGGGAAGATGTTCGAAGTGGTAGCTGGCGTCGGCGTCGGCCATCAGGATGTACTTGCCGCGGGCAGCCTCAATCCCGGCGATGAGTGCTGCCCCGTAGCCGCGAGTGGGCACATTGACGACGCGAGCACCTTCATCGGTGGCGATCTTTTGTGAGCCGTCGGTGCTGCCATTGTCGGCGACGACAACCTCGCCGGCAACGTTGTTATCGCGGAGAGCGGCGACCGCCTGGCGAACGCAGAAGGCGAGCGTCTCTGCCTCGTTAAGACATGGCATAAGGATAGTTACCGTCAGATCGCTCATTGTTTGCATGTACCAGAGTGATGATATGGGACTAGCGGCGTCAGGGGTGAAGGTTTTCCGTAGTAGTCGCCGTAGGAAGGTTAAGAGGAAGAACGTAAAAAGGGGAGCTGTCCAGCTCATGCCAGCCCGCCGAGATCGGATTCGTGCCGGTCATGAGGCCAGGGGTGAAGTAGCCAATGAGTACCTTGTCGCCCTGACGACGCACGACGTCGATGGCCTCGTCGCGGTTGGGCATAGCAGCAAAGGAGGGATAGAGAGGCGTGGTTGGCACATAGATCTCGGTGAGGACGCGGACACCAGCCAGTCGCGCCCAATAAGGATCGTAGAGGCAGGCGGTGGTTCCGATGCACGCGACGGTATCGCCAGGGCCTACGCCCATGTCATTGAGTGCGTGGGCAGCCCCGAAGATGCTGGGGCTGTACCACCCGGCAGGCAGCCCGGCGAAGGGGAGTTCCCGACGAAGCTCTCCGACCGTCCGAGCGGACTCGCCGACAGCCAAAATCGCAAGCAGAACCACGGCTGCCGAGGCTGCGGTGCGCGTGGCAGATGCTTCAACGCCAGTCGAAAGACGGAGTGCCGCGAAGAGAGGCAACAGGATCGCGAGAAGGCCGACGGTGATGTAGCGATCCTCGATGTTCACCATGCCGTAGATGCCGAGGACACCAAGGCCGAGCAGAAATGGTGCGACCCAGAAAGCATTGGAGGAGGGTTGCCAGTCTCGGGACAGGCACCCTCCCATAAGCAGAAGAAGAACGAGAAGGAGCCAAGCCTCGGGGTGATTCGCAATGTACCGAATAATGCGCACGATGCACTGGCCCACAACGACGATCTCGATGCGCGGGTTCATGTGCGCCTTCACCTGGTCGTTCCAGAACGAGTTGTCGAACCAGTCGGGATAGGTGCCATAGGGAAGCTGACGATAGCTGAAGATGCCCGGCGATTGGAGTAACTGTTTTTCTGGATGTTTGAGATGAACCTCAGATGCACCGAAGAGTGACGTCTGGTTAGGCTGGAGATGCATCTTTTCTGTGCCGCTGATGAACCACGCGTAGTTGAGAGTGCCGGAGTCCCCGAAGTCGAAGCGTCCCTTTTGCCTGGAGAGCGCGGCAATAAATGGACCCGCAATCACCAAGAAGCAGACCAATGCGAGAAGACTTGCCGCTGCGATCCTGCTGGCAGAATGCCGCTGCCAGAAAGCGCGAAAGAGAATCAGCGCAATGATGCAGAGGAGAGTGAACAGGAAGGCGAAGGATTTGGTGAGGTAAGCAAGGCCGAGGAAGATGCCCATCAGCGCGGCGTAACGCAGCTGGCTCGATGCGAGATGTTTCAACAGCGCGGCCAGGCCGAGAAGCAGGAAGGCCTGAAGGAGCGCATCAGGACGAACCTTGCCCATGCTGAGTTCGCGCTGGGTCGAGATGACAAGTAGTCCTACACCGAGGTAGCGCAGGGTGTAGCGGTCTAAAACAAAAGATGCAGGAAGGAATGATCCGGCGTTTGGTGAAGCCGTCGAGTCTTCGCGGAGGTCGCGAAGTTGGATAAGAGCGTCTGTGAAAGCGACGATGGCCAGCATCTCCAGCAGGAACACGCCGAAGTTAACCATGTAGTAGGCGTGAAGCTCGGTGAAGCGAGTGGCGTGGAAGACGACGTGGCCGAGGGCGAGAGCAGCAGGATAGAGTGGGTTCCAGTAGCCGTTGACGACGCCGTGCCAATTGTGAGCGCGGATGAGGTCCCCGATGTCCATGTAGGAGACGGCGTCGCCATCGATCTGGTAGGGATCGTAGAGCGCGTAGCCGAAGGTTACGAGGGCGGCAAGAAAACAGTAGATGGGCCAGAGGCGACGCAGCCAGTAAGGAAGACGGTTAGGCTCCGACAAGGGGAGTGTCATGCGGCGGGGAGATCCTCCGTGTTGATAACCATCATCGCAGATGATCCCTATGGAACGGCTGCTACTTCGGAGGCGGTATGCAAAGTAAAACGGGCGGCAGCTCACGCCGTCGCCCGCTAAGTTTTCCTTGCCTGAGGGTTGTTACATATCCTTGACGCCGTCGACGAAGGCCTTCAGCTTGCGGCTGCGGCTGGGGTGACGGAGCTTGCGGAGTGCCTTGGCCTCTATCTGACGGATACGCTCGCGGGTGACCTGGAAGGACTGGCCAACCTCTTCGAGCGTATGCTCGGAACCGTCTTCGAGGCCGAACCGCATCTTGATCACACGCTCTTCGCGCGGAGTCAGGGTGCGCAGCACCTGCGAGGTGTACTCCTTCAGGTTGACGCTGATGACAGCGTCCGCCGGTGAGACGGCCATGCGGTCTTCGATGAAGTCTCCAAGGTGCGAGTCTTCTTCTTCTCCGATAGGAGTCTCAAGCGAGATGGGCTCCTGCGCGATCTTCAGAACCTTGCGGACCTTCGCGACAGGGATGTCCATACGGCGGGCGATCTCTTCCGACGACGCCTCGCGGCCAAGCTCCTGCACCAGTTGACGCGAGGTGCGGATGAGCTTGTTGATTGTCTCGATCATGTGGACCGGTATGCGGATGGTGCGAGCCTGGTCCGCAATGGCGCGGGTAATGGCCTGACGGATCCACCACGTGGCGTAGGTCGAGAATTTGTAACCACGACGGTACTCAAACTTATCAACAGCCTTCATGAGGCCGATATTGCCCTCCTGAATGAGGTCGAGGAACTGTAGGCCGCGGTTCGTGTACTTCTTCGCGATCGAAACAACGAGGCGAAGATTGGCCTCGATGAGCTCCCGCTTGGCGCGCTCAGCGTCCATGTCTCCCTGGATCATCTCGCGCTGCGTGCGCTTCAGATCGACCAGCGAGATGCCTGCATCGGCTTCGACACGTTCGAGATCGGTGCGGCAGTTCTTCTGCTGGCGGCGATACTCCTTGCGCAGCTCTTCGGACTTCGAGGCCTCGTGCTTGGCCTCAAGGGTCTTGATCTGGCGCTCGAGGGTGCGCATGGCGTCAACGGTCTTGTTGACCTTGTCGAGCAGGCGCTTCTTTTCGCCATTCGTGTACTTCAGCTCGCGAACAATACGGTTGATATAAACGTGTTCGCGGCCGATAAGCCAGCGGGTCTTACGGGTCTCCCTGGCCTTGGCCTTGGCGTCTTTGCCCGCAGGCGCTTCGAGCTTTTCTTCGAGGGCGTGGAGCTTCTTCTGGTGCTTGACGATGACGTCGATACGGCCGGCAGTGGCGCGGACGCGAGCCTGCAAAATCTCTTCCGTAAGCTCTTCTTCATCGAAGGTAACGACTTCCTTGATGTTGCGAACACCGCGGCGCAGGTCTTCGCCGAGCCCGACGATCTCGCGAATGACAATAGGCGAGCGCGAAATAGCCTTCATGACGCGAAGCTGGCCGCGTTCAATGCGCTTGGCGATCTCGACTTCGCCCTCACGGGTAAGCAGGGGAACGGTGCCCATCTCGCGGAGGTACATACGGACAGGGTCGTTGGTCTTCTCGAGCGTGCCGGGCGACAAGTCGAGCTCTACGTCGTCGGACTCTTCGCCGGCCTCAGGTTCGTACTTGTCGCGGCCACTGGCGCGCTCTTCCCCCGAGAGCACGTCGATGCCCTGCGTGTTGATGGTGGTGAGAAGGTCATCGAGATCGTCGGGGGTGGTAATATCTCCAGGCAGCAGGTCGTTGACCTCGCCATAGGTGAGATATCCCTTCTCTTTCCCGGTGTCGATGAGCTTGTCTATATCGTCTTCGTACTTGTCGATTTCTTCAGCCACGGCTGTGCGCACTCCTGCAAAAGATTCTGATAATTGGGATGCCGCTGGTAGTAATTGTGATATTCAGGCGGACTTGTCCCTTGGTTGTAACGTAATGGGCAGGGAGCAGATTGCGGTTTAGACCGCGTTGGCAAGCCCGATTGACCCTATAGAGGGTCTGGGCATTCGAAGGCACACTTCCCCAGCGAATCACAGGATACCACAATAGTTAGACGCATTCCGAGGAAAAAAGATTCGGCGGAGCCGTGCGAAGTGGCTCGCCCTTCATGCCGTTCTGGTGACTTGGACAACGGCGCAGGTGAATATCTTTCCCGGCAGAACCATAGTCATGGTGGCAATGGCTGCAACGCAAGTGGTAGATGGTCTGGCCGGGGAAGGACTCCGAAGGAAATCCAGTCCGGGAGATGACAATCTGACCATGCTTATTCCTGTATCCAGGGGTAGTGCTCTGAAAATTGGTCATCTCTCCAAGAGAACAGCATGTTTGGCGAACCAGGCGGTCAGCTCGTCCTCGCTCAGGGAGCCGTCGGCTAGGTGCAGAAAGGTGAAGTAGACGTCTTCTTTGGAGGCTTCCAGGTCCCAGCCGTTTCGATCTAAAAATGTCAGCGAAACCACCAGGGGGGTGCGTTTGTTGCCGTCGACAAATGCGTGATTGCGTGCGATTCCAAAGGCATTGGAGGCGGCGAGACGAAAAATATCGGGTGCATCCGCATACGCTAAGACGTTTCGCGGCTTGGCGAGCGCGGAGTCAAGCAAAGTTTCGTCGCGGATGCCATCCGAGCCGCCGTGCTCGGCGAGTTGCTCCTGATGCATCGCAAGCACGGCTTTTTTTGAAATCCAAAGTGGCTCTTCCATTACTCCGCTAACTTCCTGAGGACATCACGATTCTTTCGCATGATTCGTCTCGCAGACTCCATCTCATCAGCAAAATTCTGATCGTATGCAGTGAGTTTAATGCCGTCAGGAGTGTCAAGGAAATACAGGCTATCGCCCTTTTCTACGTTCAACTTAGCGAGAATCTCCTTAGGCAGAACGATTCCGACTGAATTGCCGATTGTGGTAATTTTTACTGCGTTAGCCATGGCGCATCTCCATGCGTTTATTATAACTCACGTTATAACCGAGAGAAGTTTTTTATTAGCTTTCAAAGCCGGGTCTGGAACGGCGGATTCGGGCAAGAAGCGAGGCCGGTCGCAGCGACGGCGGATAGTGGAGCATGCTGGCCAGGAAAGCCGGCAGGGTATCGCGAGCGATCCGCAGGCAGGCAGGCACAACGTACAGGTTCATGACGATCTCGGAGATCAGGAGCGAGGCAGCCGCTCCATAGAGGCCGTAGGCTCCCGCCAGCACGTAGCACAGGACGCAGGCGACACTAGTGCCGAGAATGTAGTAGGTGGCAAGCCGCTGATGCTGATTGGTGGAGGTCATCAGGGTGCCGCAGGTGGACCACAGGGCGTACAGAACGACGATGACGAGAAGAATGCTGAGCAGCGGCCGGCTCGGCGGCACGTGGCCACCCGTCCAGTGAACCAGGAACCACGGCCCGAAGCTCAGCATCACCAGAACCAGCACCAGCGCCACGATAAGGGCCAGCTGGCAGGCGCGGCGGAGGAGCGTGCGAGTCAGCTCATAGTTTCCCGCCCCGAAGGCGATCGACATCTCGGGCTCGAAGGTGTTGTTGACCATCTGGACCATCTGCAGCGCAACCCGCGAGACGGTGCGGGCCGTGCTGAAGATAACCACCTCGGTGGGCCCCAGCGCATAGCCGACAGCAAGCAGGCTGCCCTGAAGGCTGAGGGCATTGCCCAGGGGAAATCCCATAAAGGCGAAGGCCGGACGGGCCAGCTTGCGAATCTCGGCGAAGCTGGCATGTTGCCACCCGTACTCAATCCAGGGAATGTCGCGGCGCACCAAAATGCAGAAAAATAGGGTGATGGCCACGTTGACCGAGGCAAAGACCAACGCCGTCGTACGTGCTCCCGCGCCCAGCGTGACCGCACCGATCATGCAGCCAAAGGCGAACAGGGAAAACATATTCTTGAGGAAGGTGCCGTAGGGATAACGGCCAACTGCCCGGTAGGCCGACTGCAGCAGTTGCTCCAACTGACCGAGCAGCACGGAGACCCCAAGGTAGAAGATGATCCACTTGGTATCGGACTCCCCCAGCGTGGTGAGCCTTAGCAGGCGGGAGGCAGGAAGATAGTAGAGGGTTCCCGAGAGCAGGACGATCGTCGCCGTGCAGATGAGGGCAATAAGCCACCAGCAGCTCTGGAAGACGCGGAGCGCAGCGGCACGGTCATCGCGCGCCACCAACATGGTCATCTCATTGCCCGCAACCGAGCCGAAGCCGGCGTTGCTGAAGCTGAGATACGCAGGGATGGAGTTGACGATCATCCATTCGCCATAGAGCGGTACGCTCCAGAAGTGGAGGAAGACCGGAATCTGAACGAACTGAATCACGGTAGTGGAGAGTTTCCCTACCCAGTTGGTCAGGAAGCCGAGCATCAGCCTTCGCTTTGTGGACCCGTCCATAGTCATGACTGAGTGTTGTTCCTGGTGGTTTCCCGGTGGTTCCCTGATTGTTTTCTGGATACAGAGCAAGTCTACTTTCTTCTCGCCCGCTGATTTGAAGGATGTTCCTCAGAAACGAGGAAGAGGCGTCATTACTCTTTCAGCCTTCGGTCAATTTGAATCTTTTCCGCGGTCAGCTTGGTGTCATCGTCGCCCCGGCGGTGAGCTTCGGCGATGAGGGTCCGAAGCTCGCGCTGGCGGCGTTCGAGCTGACGGTATTTGAGCGTTTCGAGCGTGTTGTTTACGCGCTCCGTCATGGATTGCGCATTGGCCGAGGCGCTATCGGGGTCTTCTGTCTCCTGAAGAGTGCGGGCCAAAAGAACTCGGCTGGGCTCGTCGGGTGCGGCATCGAGCGGGTTAGACGGAACCGGGGCGTTGGCAAGGGACTCGAGTAATCCAGCAGAGGGAAGACTCTCATACCACTCAGGATGTTGGATGAGTTGTTCAGCAGCCAGAGTGCGAGCCGGGTCACCCTCGGGGAGAACGAGAGCGCGGAGAAGCACCCGCTCGGTCTCGCTCGCAGGGTCGTGCGCATGGGAGCGAACGCTCTCCACGCGTTGTGCGGCAGCCTGTTTCAGCTCCTGACGCAGGATCGCAGAGTCTATGCCAAGTTTTTGTGCAGCGTCCGCAGCGAACTCGTCGCGCTGAATGCGATTCGGCATGCGACGAATATGTGGAAGGAGGAAGTTGATAGCCTTCACCTTGGCGTCGGAGGTCCGCCCCGGGAAGAGGTGGCGGGCGCGGTCGATGAGGAAATCGGAATGACGTATGGCGGCGCGCAATGATGTCGCGTAATACCCGAAGGTTTGGTATTTTGTAATGCCCTGCTCGCGGATGAAGCGGTCAGGGTCGAGGCCGCCCTCGAGGGTGACGACTTTGACAACGAAGCCCTCTTCGATAAGCAGGCCGATGGACTTCTCTGCGGCCATTGCGCCGGCGGCGTCGGGGTCGAAGTTGACGATGACGTTTTTGGTGAAGCGGCCGAGGAGACGGATCTGCATCTCGGTAAAGGCGGTGCCGGAGGTGGCGATGACGTTGTGGACGCCGGCCATGAAGACAGAGATGCAGTCCATCTGGCCTTCGACGAGGAGCGCGAAGTCATTGGCGCGGATCTCGGCCTTGGCTTTGTCCAGGTTGAACAGGACCTGGCCCTTGCTGTAGAGCGGGGTCTCGGGGGAGTTGAGATACTTCGCGATGGGGCGGCCCTTTTCGTCTTCCGCGTCGAGTGCCCGTGCAGTAAAGGCGATGGTCTTCCCCTGCTCATTGGCGATTGGGAACGTGATGCGCTTGCGGAATCGCGCGTAGAGCTGGCCCTGGCCGCCATCGCTCTGTTCTTTGGCACTGAACAGGCCGCTCGCCCGCAGGACTTCGTCCGTGAAGTGCTTCGCAAGCTGCTCGCGCATGTGGTTGAAGTCGTCAGGCGCGTAGCCGATCCGGAACTTCGCAATGGTCTCGACCGTAACGCCCCGTCCAGTCAGGTATTCGCGGGCGCGAGCGGCCTCAGGAGCTTTCAGCGCTGCTTCAAAGTACTGCGTGGCTGCTTCGTGAACGTCGATAAGCTGCCGGCGAAGGCCGACCTCGCGGGCCTCCTCAGGAGAGCTGAACTCACGCTTGGGCAGCGGAATGCCGCACTTGGTGGCTACCACGCGAATAGCCTCGGGGAAGCTGATGTTCTCCAGCTTCATCACGAAGGTGAAGACGTCGCCCTTTTCGTGGCATCCAAAACAATAGAAGTAGCCGTGAGTTGCGTTGACGGAGAAAGATCCCGTCTTCTCCTTGTGAAACGGGCACAGGCCGGTATAGTTCTGGGCGCCGGATTTGCGCAGCTTGATGTAGTCGCCGATGATCCGGACGATATCGGCCTGTTGCTTGACGGTTTGTGCGAAGTTGTCAGACATACGTGCAGCGAGGGCGTTCTAACCGACGTCCTGAACGGATACGGATGAGGAATCTCTTTTTGTCGCCCTTATAAGAGTTTAGACGGAGAAAAATCAGCGGAGAGGATCTTTGCTCAACGCAAAAGAAAAGGCTCCGTAAGGAGCCCCTCTTTTCTTGCCTTCGCAGCTTGCCGCGGCGCTAAACGCCGGAGTTGTGCTTCACCGCAGCCTCATATCCAGCAGTAAAGTTCGAGCGGTACTCCTCGCGAGCCGCTCCCTTGACCGGAGGATGAACATACAGGTGAGACGACTTCGCATCGATCTTACGCTTCGCCGTCATGTCCAGTTGAGCCGCTTCCACTCCATCACGGTAGGCCGACTGCGCCTGCTCGGTGCCTGGAGGAGGCGTATTCCAGCTGCGGCTCTCGGTCGTTGGTGCCTGGTTTGCCTGGGCGTGCGCGAAAAATGTTGCACCGCTCATAAGTGCCACTGCAAACAGTGGTGTTGCTATTCGAGTTAGGTTCTTCATCATGTTTCCTCTTTCCTTCAGGCGAATAGATGCACCCGAAGGCCAGAGGGAAGTTACCATAACCCAATAATTAGTAGCAAATTCACGAAGAATCGCTGCGTAATCCCTTTCAACGCCGGATATTTTCAACACTACATATTCGACCACTACATATTGGTGTGGCCGCCGCGCATATCCTCATTGAACGTAGGCTTGATGAACGCCAGCGCATGCGCCAGTTCGGCGGCATACTGCGCACGATGTCCCATCAAAGCCTCGGTCGGTGTGGCATACTCGGTATCCGCCGCCAGGTGAATCAGCCCCTCGCCCGCCAGTGCCGCTGCCGTCTTCTTCAGCTCCTCCACGGTAGAGTTCAAATACTGCGCATCCCGCGGATCCAGCAGCCACACCGGCTGTCCGCCGCCCAGCACGCCCGACAGCCAGAACACCTTCGCCGCCAGATACTCCTGCCGCTGCCCCTCGGTCGTGTCGTTGAAGTTGAATCGCTTCTTCCACGGACTATAAAACCGCGTCGTCACCGGAACCGGCTGCCGATTCCCGCTCTTCACCAGCTCCAGCTGCCCCTGATCCATCGTCTTTCGCACCGCGTTGTAGATAAATCCTTCGGCAAACGGCTGCTCCGGAGCCTTCACGATCTCCGCAAACGTCACCGTCATCGACGCCGCCACCTTCGCATGCAGCGGACTTCCCTCGCCATCCTGCAGATGAACCTCGCCATGCACCAGAAACGTATCCGCACCCGAGGTCGACGCATGGAACGGCCACGTAAACTTCTCAAAGCTCAAAGGCAACCCATGCAGCGTCAGGTAGTAGTCCTGCTGCGGATTCTTCAACCGCTTCGCCGTCTCCCCCAGATAAACCCCAACCTCCGCCAGCATATCCGCCCGGCTGAAATCAAACTTGTCGCTCAGCTCCAGCACCTGCGTCTTCATCACTGGAGTGGAGATGCCAGGAAGCTCGCTATGCGTCGGCACTTGCGTCTTCGAGTGATCCGCAACCAGCGCCAGCATGAACCGCGTCGTCGGGTTTCCTGAAAAGTCCTGCCCTACTGCGCTTGAAACCACCACCAGTCCAGCCGCCTTCGCCGCTGCCTCAACCTGTCCAGCCAATACCTCTTGCGTTCCCATTGCCATCTGCCTCAATCGTCCTTTGCGTTTTGCGTATCTGTTCTATTTTACGGGTTTCGGTTATAAATCGCTGCATTGCTGTCCTGCCGGACGGGCCTCCTGCGCGAAGAGCAGTCACTTCGTGACGCGTGTACCCGCCCAGGTAGGATTGGCTGTATAGAGCCTCCCCCTAGTCGGAGCGATCTTTCCCTCCGACCAACGGGAGGACCAACACCTTTCCCTCGGCACGACAAGGTATACACCCCACGAAGTGGGCGCCCCGTGCGTAGCGGGCCCGTCCGGCAGGACAACTGCATCCGATATCCCATGAAAGCCGCTATCCTCCACTCCGCCAACCAGCCGCTCCGAATCGAAGACGTCCCCACGCCCGTCGCCACCGCGGGCAATCTCCTCCTCCGAGTCCTCGCCTGCGGAGTCTGCCGCACCGACCTTCACATCTTCGAAGGCGATCTTCCCCTCATCCAACAACCGCTCATCCCCGGCCACCAGATCGTCGGCGAAATCATCGACGGCGCAACCCCCGACCGTCCCCACGGCATGCGCGTCGGAGTCTCCTGGATCGGCGGAACCGACGGCACCTGTCCCTTCTGCCGTCGCGGCGAAGAGAACCTCTGCGACAACCCCGTCTTCACCGGCTACACCATCAACGGCGGCTATGCCGAGTACGTTCTCGTCCGCTCCGACTTCACCTACCCGCTCCCGGACGCCCTCGACGACACCCACGTCGCGCCCCTCCTCTGCGCCGGCATCATCGGCTTTCGCAGCCTTCGCGTCGCGGGCACTCAGCCCGGAGAGCGCGTCGGACTATTCGGCTTCGGCGCCTCAGCCAGCCAGGCAATCGAAGTCCTCCGCCACTGGAGCTGCGAGGTCTACGTCTCCACCCGGGGCGAATCCCATCGCGCTCAAGCCTCGTCTCTCGGCGCAACCTGGGTCGGAACAGAAGACGACAAACCGCCCGTCCAACTTGACCGCGCCATCACCTTCGCACCCAGCGGAGCCGTCGTCGTCAGCGCACTCTCCAGCCTCCGCAAAGGCGGTATCGTCGCCATCAACGCCATCCACCTCGACCAGATGCCCGCCTTCGACTACGACAAGCTCCTCTGGGGCGAGCGCCAGATCCGCAGTGTCGCCAACATGACCCGCCAGGACGCTCTCGACTTCCTGCAACTAGCGGCCGAAATCGGCATCCGCCCCCAGGTTCAGGTCTTCCCCCTCGACCGCGCCGACGAAGCCCTCCAAGCCGTCAAACACGAAACCTCCAACGGCCCCTGCGTCATCGTGCCCTAACTAACTATCCGCGCTCTTTCACCGCCGGATGAGTACCGCAGTGCCGACAAATCCGATCCGTAGCCCACCCTTTGGGTAACCACCGAGTCCCCTACCATCGTCAGATCAAGCTCACGGCAACTCACGCCCACGGCAACATCTAAAAACCTGTCAAGCCCTAACCCATCCCATCCCTCACCGAATCAACAACATCTTCGTGGCGTATCAGTTACCCCTAAGCCGCTAAACTAGAAGTAGCAGATCTAAATCAAACGTTAGCGCCAAATATAGTCGGGAAGGAACTCGCACCTCCAGGTCCAAAGCTAAAGTATCTAAATCGAATACTTTGCACACTTTTGACAGGGGGGGAGGGGATACCACACATGGAAACCAGAACGAATCTCGCCAACCTCGCCACTGAAGCGCGCAACCCGCGAACCGAACACATCGACGAGCTTCCCACTCTGGAGATGCTCCACCTCATCAACGAGGAGGACGCGAGCGTCGCCACCGCCATAGCTGCCGTCCTTCCGCACATCGCCCAGGCCATCGACGCCATCGCCCACCGCTTTGAAGCAGGCGGCCGCCTCTTCTACATCGGCGCAGGCACCAGCGGCCGTCTAGGCGTACTCGACGCCAGCGAGTGTCCTCCAACCTTCTCGGTTCCGCCGACCCTCTTCCAGGGAATCATCGCCGGTGGTGACAGCGCCCTCCGCAAGTCCAGCGAACAATCCGAAGACTCTCCGGAACAAGGGGCCGCAGACCTCGCCGCTCACGCACTCACCGCTAACGACACCGTCCTCGGCATAGCCGCCAGCGGACGCACTCCCTACGTCCTTGGAGCCCTCACGCTCGCTCGCCAACTAGGCGCCCTCACCATCTCCCTCACCTGCGTCCCCAACTCCGCGATGGCCGAAGTTGCGGAGATCTCCATCGCTCCCATCACCGGGCCCGAGATCCTGACCGGCAGCACGCGTATGAAGGCCGGCACCGCCACCAAGCTGGTCCTCAACATGATCTCCACCGGCGTCATGATCAGGACGGGCGCAGTCTACGGCAACCTCATGGTCAACATGCAGACCTCCAACGTCAAACTCGTCGACCGCGCCCAGCGCATCATCATGGCCGCCACCGGCATCGATCAACCCACCGCCACCGCCCTCCTCGAAAAAGCCGGCACCATCAAAACCGCTATTGTCATGCAGAAGCTCTCCATCGACCGCCCCGCCGCCGAAGCAAAACTGAAAGCCCACCACGGCAATCTCTCCGCGCTCCTGAATCGGAAGCCCTAACTCGCACCAGATTTCCCGTGAGGCAGCGGTAGACTGAGGCTATGAAGACCGGCCGCGTGATGGCGTTGGACGTGGGAAAGATTCGTGTGGGCGTCGCGCTCTCCGACCCGCTCGGATACACCGCGCAGCCCCTGTTAACGCTGTGGCGCAAGACCCGGGGCGAAGATCTGCGCAGCCTGCTACGCCTGATTCGCAAGCATGAGGTAGTAAAGATCGTGGTAGGCAATCCGCTGCATATGTCAGGTGAGGTAAGCCCCTGGGCCGTGAAGGTGCATGAGTTCGCCGAAGAGTTGCAAAAGCGCTCCGGCCTTCCCGTCGAGCTCTGGGATGAACGCCTCAGCTCGGTCGCAGCACACGAGATCCTTAATGAAGCCGGACACGGCCGCCGCGAGCGCAAGTATGTCATCGATCAGGTCGCCGCAGTAGTCATCCTGCAGGGTTGGATGGAGGCCACAGCACAGGCTGCAGCAAAGGCAACCCTGCAGCAAAGCGACCTCAGAGACATCAACGATCAAGACCCTGCCGAAGGGGAATGACCATTCGCATTCACGCCCCGGCAACTTCAACCCACTATCATTGGTGGTCATGTTAACCTCGACGCGAACGGTTTTATCCGCAAGCCTCCTCCTCACCACCGCAACCCTCACCGCCCAGCAGCCCCCCATGCAAAATCCCTTCCTCGGACTCATGACCGCCGCCGACAAGCATGCCAGAGCGCACAACGCCCAGACGCCGGTGCTCTCCCCGCTCGATGCAACCCTCTTAGGCTCCAACCCACCGGTCAACGTGGCGGAGCTTCACAAAGCGCGTTTCAAGGTCGTTCCCTGGACCACCAACGATCCGGCGAAGATGCGCGCCCTCATCGATCTTCGCGTCGATGGCATCATCTCCGACCGTCCTGACCTCCTTCAACAGGTCGTGAAGGAGGAAGCCGCCGCACACCCCAGCGAAGCCGTTTACTTCAAGAGCTTCGACGTCTCGGCTCATCGCGGAGGCCGCGGTCTGCGCCCCGAAAACACGCTGCCCTCCTTTGAGGACGGACTTGATCATCTGAGCACCACGCTCGAGACCGACACCGGCGTTACAGCCGATCATGTGTCTCTGATATGGCACGATCAGTTCCTGAATCCAGAGTCGTGCCGTCGGGTGGATGGTGCCCCCTACACCCTCGAAAACCGCGTCTACACTCGCGACATCTCGCTCGCCGAAGCACAGAGCACCTTCATCTGCGACAAGCTGCATCCGCAGTTTCCCGACCAGAAGAACGATCCCGCGCTCTCGCCTGTAGCGGTAGCCTTCGCGAAACAGGAGCATCTCATCAGCCCCTATGTTCCGACCCACGCGGAACAACTCTTTCGCTTCACCCGCTTCTACGCCGGGTACTATCGCACTGGAGCGGGCAAGTCCCATCCCGAAGCGGCTGCGCGCGCGGCGAATGCGGAGAAGGTCCGCTTCAACCTCGAGACGAAGATCCTACCTTTGCCCAATGATCCAGCCGGGCCTAACCCGCCTCTAGTCAACGCCCACGCGGAACCAACGACCAATCACACAGTCGACCCGCAAACCTTTGTAAACACGCTGTGTGGGGCGATTGTGCGGAACCATATGGAGGCGCGAGCCGAGGTGCAGAGCTTTGACTTCCGGACCCTGATCCTGGTCGAGGAGCAGTTCCCGAAGATTCCCACCTACTACCTCACCGAATCGCCGAAGATGCTGAGCACGGAGTTCGTCCCGGCTGCCTTGCGGCAGTAATTTTGTGGTGCTGGTGCAGGATTTTTTTCTGCGTGGTGGTTATGGTGTTTTGCAGGGGTTTTTGCGGAATTGTGGTTGCGTAACGTGGTGTTTTGGCATGGTAAACGTGGTGTAGATCGTGGTGAATGTGTGGCTGGAAACACCACAAATTTTGCGACGAAAAATACGCCACGTTTTTGAACTTTATTTTTTGGTGCGCGTTGCAGTCGACTTCGAAAGGTTCTCTTGGATCTCTTGGGCAGACATCCCGCTGAAGTGCCAACAGATTATGGCGGTCAAAAACAAGATTCCGCCGATTGCGATTTGAACGAGTATCCCGGGCGCAAAGCTAGTGGAGAAAATGCCAGGGGGGCAAACAAACACTACCACTATAAGAACTCCCAACAGCTTAGCGACGCTGCGAAACTTACTTTTCATTTCATCTCACCACACGAAAGATAAGCTAGAAGAGGCTTAGTTTGCGGGGCATCTCGATGCCTAAGTGCTCGTAGGCCAGGCGCGTGGCTACTCGACCTCTTGGGGTGCGGTCCAGGAAGCCTATCTGGATGAGGAAGGGCTCGTAGACCTCCTCCAGCGCGTCCTGTTCTTCGGCCAGCGCTGCGGCCAGGGTGTTGAGGCCAACGGGGCCTCCATCGTACTTTTCGATGATGGTGCGGAGGAGACGACGGTCCAGCTCGTCGAAGCCGTGGGCATCTACTTCGAGGAGGGAGAGAGCTGCCTGCGCTGTGGGGCGGTCGATAACGCCTTTCGCTCGTACCTGCGCGTAGTCGCGGACTCGGCGTAACAGGCGATTGGCGATACGTGGAGTTCCGCGGGAGCGCATCGCGATCTCGGCAGCGCCGTCCTGATCGATGGGGACACCAAGGACTTCGGCGGAGCGCTCGACTACGAAGCGGAGCTGGTCGTCGGTGTAGAACTCGAGGCGCAGGAGGATGCCGAAGCGGCTGCGCAGTGGGGAGGATAGCAGGCCGGGGCGCGTGGTTGCGGCTACGAAGGTGAAGGGGCGAATCTCCATCACGTGGGTGCGGGCGGCGGGGCCCTGGCCGATGATGATGTCGAGCTTGTAGTCCTCTAACGCGGTGTAGAGCTTCTCCTCAAGGACGGGCTGGAGCCGGTGAATCTCGTCGAGGAAGAGGACCTGGCGTTCGCGCAGGTTGGTGAGGATGGCGGTGAGGTCGCCTTGAATCTGCAGCGCTGGGCCTGAGGTCTGCTGGTAGCCGACGCCCAGCTCGTTCGCGATGATGGTGGCTAGAGTCGTCTTACCCAAGCCGGGAGGGCCGAAGAGGAGGACGTGGTCGAGGGCTTCGCCGCGGGATTTTGCCGCTTCGAGGGCAATCGCGAGCTGCTCTTTGGCTTTTTCCTGACCGATGAACTCGGCGAGGCGCGTGGGGCGGAGCTTAAGTTCGAAGGCATCGTCGTCTTCGGCTTTGCCGGCGGAGACGAGACGCTCGGCTTCGGTCGATCGTGCTTGATTGAGATCGATCTTCGGTTTGTTTTTGAAGGAGTCCACTGAGGGCGATGGTACGGCGAAGGTGGTTTGGGATGCAAATGTTGCGGTGGACGCTTTGGGTGCGAAGCGGGGATGAGGACAACTGCAAATACAGGGATCTCTCCACTGCGCAACGGACGGTAAAACTGTCCGTTGCTTCGGTCGAGATGACGAGTTTTTTGGGGTTGATTGAGAAGGAGCAAGAGCAACTGCGGAAGAATGGCTAGTCGTGGAGGGAGTAGACGACGGAGCCGTGCGGGGGGAGATCGACCTGGAAGGAGTTCACCAGGCCTAGCTCTTTTCTCTGCCAGAGGTCGCGGACCTTGTACTGTGCCTTGTCGATGTAGCCGTACTCGGCAAAGGTCTTGTCGACGTAAACGGGCGCGTCGCTCAGATTGAAGATGGCGAGATAGTGCTTGTCTCCGCGGATGGAGTGCGAGGTCCAGGTGACGAGGGGTCCGTCCTCGGTGTTCTTCTCGCTGGCTGTAGAGTCGCGGTCCATGTCGATGACGGCCTGATTGGTGAGAAGCGACCTGAGCGCATCATCCATCTGGGTGAGATTTCCGCCGACAAAGAGGGGCGCGCGCGCGATGGCCCAGAGGGTGATCATGGTTCGTTGCTCGTCTTCGGTGAGCCTTGAGTTGCGTGGTTTGCCCTCGCCCGGGTTTGGGCGGAGCTGGCCGATAGGGAGCATGTCCGCATCCGGCCACGCTCCGGGTCTTGTCTGATCGGCCCACTTCGCGAGGATGGCGAACTGACCCTTTACGCTCTGCGACCATTCGGCCTCGGGGTCTTTGTCCCAGTGGTCCCATACGTCGGCTGAGATGCGCCACATCTGCGCGTTCTTTGCCACCTCGCCGGCGTGGTCGAGCGGCGTGGGGCCGGGGGAGAGGCTGAGGACCATGGGACGGCCGGATCGCTCGATGGCTTTATGGATCATGCGAATCTCGGCGCTCTTGTAGGGGTTTGCGATGCAGTCGACCTTGAGGTAGTCGACGCCCCAGGAGGCGTACTGCTTGATCAATGCGTCGTACCAGGCTTGTCCGGCGAGGTTGGCTTTGACGCCGAAGTTGTCCGGGTTCCAGGAGCAGGTATCGGTGGTGTCCGCGGCCATGCTGGCGCGGTAGCGGGTGGCGCCGATGTGCGTGTTGGCGAAGACGGTCTTTTTGGGTATGCCTCGGAGGATGTGGATTCCGAACCTGAGACCGTCGTCGTGGACGGTATCGCTGAGTGGTTTGAAGCCGTTGCCGATTGCCGAAGAGGGGAAGCGGTTGGGGGCGGGCTCGTACTGTCCCCGCAGATTGACGGTGTAGCGCAGAGCCTGCGGCATGGAGATGTTCTCGGGGTTCTGCAGGTACCAGCCTGCGTCGATGACGACGTACTGCCAGCCGAACTCCTTCAACTGCGCGGCTAGAACGACGGTGTTGGCGCGGAACTGGGACTCGTTGATGGCGGGACCGTAGGCGTCCCAGCTGTTCCATCCCATGGGCGGTGTAGGGGCTAGCGCTTTGTCCTGGGCGGTTGCCGGGATTGCGAGGAGAATCGCCAGAGCTGCGCTAAAACGCTTCATCACCATGCGAATAAACATATCAAAGTAGGAGCGAGGCTAGCTGCTGTCTCAGGGGCAGAGGCGCGAAGACAAATACAGGGATCCTTCGATTGCGTTGCTCAAAAAATGCCGTGAGCAACTTCGCTCAGGATGACGGTTCGATGACAACGGTAACGACGGCTTCAACATCGGCCTCAAGGAAGCAGAGCTGGATATCTTCATCGTGGAAGATGCGATTAGACTGGACGGATTCGTGAAGTCTTACGCCAGGAGTAGGAACGTGATCAAGATTCGCTTGGGCATCTGTGTGGCAGCCTCCGTTATTTCTTTCTCTACAACTCTGATCGCCCAGTCGATTCCGCCTGCGGTGAAGGCGGCGGAGGCCTCGATTGACGGCGAGAAGATTCGCGCGCAGGTGCGCTTTCTTTCGGACGACCTACTGGAGGGACGCGGGCCTGGGCTGCGCGGGAGCGAGATTGCGGCGAAGTATATTGCGACGCAGTTTGCGCTGTATGGGTTGAAGCCGGGTGGGGATAACGGGACTTTTCTGCAGCAGATTAATTTTGTTGGGATGAAGGTGATTCCGGAGAAGACGACGATGTCGCTAATTCCGAAGAAGCCTGCGGGCATGTCGATTGATCTGCATTCGATCGATCTGACGTACGCGGACGACTATACGGTGAGCAATCGGATGCTAACGCCTAGCGTGGATATCGATGCGCCGATTGTGTTTGTTGGCTATGGTGCGATTGCGCCGGAGTTTCAGTGGGACGACTATGCGGGCGTGGATGTGAAGGGGAAGGTGATTCTTTGCATCGTGGGTGATCCGCCATCGGATGATCCGAACTTCTTTGGTGGCGATGCGCTGACTTACTACGGGCGGTGGACTTACAAGTTCGAAGAGGCGGCGCGTAGGGGTGCGGTGGGGGCGCTGATTATTCATCGCACGGATCTGGCGAGCTATGGCTGGGATGTGGTAAAGAACTCGAATACGAGCGAGAAGACTTATCTGCGGGATGACAAGGATCCGCAGCTGGAGGCGGCTAGCTGGATTCAGCTGGATGTGGCGAATAAGATCTTTGCGGCGAGTGGGCTGGATGCGAATGCGGAGATTGTGGCGGCGGGCAAGCGCGGGTTCAAGGCGGTGGAGTTGCCGGTGCGGTTGCAGGCGCATGTGGAGAGCACGGTGCGGCCGTTCCAGTCGCCGAATGTGGTGGGGATTTTGCCCGGAGCCAATGCCGGGGGCAAAGACCAGGCGGTGATGTATACAGCGCACTACGATCACCTGGGGTTTGTGCCGGGGATGGCTGGGGACAATATCTATAACGGAGCGGCGGACAATGGCACGGGCTGCGGGATGCTGCTGGAGATGGCGCGGGCGTGGGCGCAGTCGGGGGTGAAGCTGCCGCACTCTCTGATCTTCGCTTCGGTGACGGCGGAGGAGCAGGGGCTGCTGGGGTCGGAGTATCTGGGGCAGCATCCGCCGGTTCCTGCGGGGCAGATTGCGCTGGATATTAATTACGACATGATTCTGCCGATCGGTGTGCCGCTGGAGACGAATGTGAATGGGGCGCAGAGGACTACGTTCTTCCCGACGGTGGAGGCTACGGCGAAGAGGTTTAATCTTGCGATTGTGCCGGACCCGAAGCCTTCAGCGGGGAGCTACTATCGCTCGGACCACTTCAGTTTGTCGCGGGTGGGGATTCCGGCGTTCTCGATTGAGACTGGGAATCTTTATGAAGGGCATGACGCGGCGTGGGGACACAAGCAGCATGAGGAGTTCACGGCGCATGACTATCACAACTTCAGCGACAACTTCCATGAGGATTGGGACTTCAGCGGGAATGCGAAGCTCGACCGCTTTGGCATGGAGCTGGGGTGGGAGGCTTTGAGCGCGCCGGCGATGATTCAGTGGAAGGCGAAGGATGAGTTCGAGGCGGCGCGGAAGGCTAGCCAGGGGAGGTAGGGCGCGCGTATGGCCTGAGGGGCTCTGCGGGGTTCAGGCTCTGGTTCAGTAGAAGTCGGCGCAGCTTAGGAAGTAGCCGCAGGTTCGGCAGATGAGCTTGCAGCGACTGTCTTCGAGGCGCGAGGAGCAGGTGGGGCAGAAACGGGAGTGGTGCTCGGTGGCGATGGGGCAGGCGGGTGGAGGCGGCCCGGCTGCGGCTTCGGAGGCTGAGATCGGCGGCATTTCGAGATGCTACCGCAAAAGAGATTTTTTCAAGGTCCTTTGGTTCAAGCCGCGCATCGAAGAAGGTACTGTTGACACGTAACAGTTGAAAACAAAAGGAGAACTACGATGGATCGCACTGGCAGCGCAGTATGGCATGGCAAGATTATGGACGGCACCGGCACCATTTCCACACAGAGCGGCACGTTGAAGAACACGCAGTACAGCTTCAAGACTCGTTTTGCTGATGGTGTTGGGACTAACCCTGAGGAGTTGATCGCGGCGGCACATGCGGGCTGCTTCACGATGGCTCTGAGCGGCCAGCTTACTGAGGCAGGCTTTACTCCCGACACCATTGAAACGACAGCGACGCTGACGCTCGATGTTCATGGGTCGCCTACAATCACCAAGATTCACCTGACCACGAAGGGGAAGATTCCTGGCATTGATAAGGCTAAGTTCGATGAGCTGGTGCACAATGCGGAGATCGGCTGCCCGGTGTCGAAGGTGTTGAAGGCCGCGACGATTACTGTCGACGCTACGCTGGTTTAGAGATTGGTGTCCTGCCGGACGGGCCTCCTACGCGGAGGGCGCCCACTTCGTGGGGCGTATACCTTCTCGGCGGGTTATCGGCATGGGTCCTCCCGTTGGTCGGAATCATCTTCCCTCCGACCAACGGGAGGAACAGTAATCTTCATTCGGCACAACAGGGTATACCCGTCACGAAGTGACCGCCCCGCGCGCAGCGGGCCCGTCCGGCAGGACTAGTGAGCGTGGCCGTGATGGTCATGCCCGTGGCTATGGGCGCCGATTGCCTCAAACTCTGGAGGCGCAGCGCAGCCATAGGTGGTCTCGCAGCCGGTGATTTCAAACTGGATCGTGGTGTGGGTGATGTGAAAGCGGTCGCGCAGAGCGCACTTGATGTCCGCGAGGATGCTGCTGCACTCGGACATGGGCATCTCGGCGATGGTGACGTGACTGGCAAGCGCGTGGGACTGTGAGCCGAGGCTCCAGACATGGAGGTCGTGAACGTTGAGGACGCCGCCTACCGAAGCCATGGCCTGACGGATCTCGCCGAGTTCAAGGTTGCGCGGAGTGCCTTCCAGCAGAATATTCAGCGTCTCGCGAATGATTCCGATGGAACTATAGAGGATCATGCCGGCGATGAGGATGGAGAGCACCGGGTCGATCCACGACATGTGGGTGAAGAAGATGGCAGCGCCGCCTGCGATGACCGCGGCGGTGGAGAGCGTGTCGCCGAGCATGTGCAGGAAGACGCTGCGGATGTTGACGTCGCCGGAGAACTTCCAGAGCAGGGTCGCGATGGTGCCGTTCATCAGCACACCGGCGGCGGCGACGTACATCATCAGCTTAGGCTGCACTTCGACGGGTGCGCTGAAACGGTGGATGGCGGCAAAGGCGATCCATAAAGAGAGCACGACGAGGGTTGCGGCGTTGACGAACGCGGCGAGGACACCGGCACGCTGGTATCCGAAGGTCTTCTGATCGGTTGCGGGACGTGCCTGAAAATAAACGGCTACGAAGGACAGCACAATGGCGAGCAGGTCGCTGACGTTGTGCCCGGCCTCGGAGATGAGGGCCAGGGAGTGTGCCCGCAGACCGAAGTAGAAGGTCGCTCCGACATAGGCCAGGGTGAGCACCATGGACAGCTGCAAGACTCGCTGCATCTTGCTGTTCGGAGTGGCGACCATGTGCATATCTACAAGTGTAGTCTCTCCCGGGAGCAGGGTTCAATGAAGATCCCTGATAGAGAGGGAGAATGCTGGTGCCAGAACGGATATCTAAAGAGTGGGTCCTGCCGGACGGGCCTCCTGCGCGGAGGGCCCGTCCGGCAGGACAGTTTCTCAACGGTCTTTAGGGTGGCTCCTTATGGAGCACGCATCTGCCAGGAGGATGGCTCTGCACCTAAATGGTTTCGTCCGGAGGTTCTGTCTGTTGGAAGTTCGTTGGGTCGAGCCGGAGGCCGCTCCAGGTCTCGGCTACGATGATGCTGTTGGCTGGATTTTGCGGGGCGTAGCGGACCTGGATGGGGAGGTCGGTGCGAACGCCGTGGACCAGGTCGGCGAGCATGGTGACGTCCTGCGCGCACTCGTAGGTTACGCCGGCGATGCGGTAGACGTAGACGATCATCTCTGGTGTTAGCGGGCCGTGGGGAATGGGCTGAGGATCGTCTGCGAGGTCGAGCGCGGGGCTGCGGACCTCCGCGATCATGGTGTCCATGATGGTTCCGTCGGTGATGCGTCCGATGCGGGCAAGAAGATCGCGGCGTTCGCGCTCCAGCTCTTCGGCGGAGGGTTTTTTGCGCGTGAGGACGTAGGTGACGACGCCGATTGCTGTCGCGGTCGTTGCTCCCATGGCGATGAGGACTCGCGGCGAACGGAGGGCAGGCAGCAGGTGAGTTGGAATCAGCGAAAACACAGTCTCTGCCAAAAAGCATAGCCCATCACGGAGGGATCGGGAGGGGGAAGGTGCTATGTCAGTAACGTTCTTTTGGGGGATTGCAACGACGATCAGGTGCTCAAAAAAGAAATTTAAATAGAGATTTCCCCATTCTTATCCGTTGGGAGTAGAATTCCGGCGAAGTTCAAACTAAATGGCGCGAGTGCCCCCGGAGTGATGAAGATGAATGGAAAGACATGGTTTAGATCCCTGCTGGGGCTTGCGTTGACCGCACCCGCCTGGCCGCTGACTCTCACAGCTCAAACACCTGCTGCAATTACCCCTGCGAAGATGCCGAAGGTCGGCACGGTGGGGGAGCGCTTTCAATCGTTCAACATCGAGATGGTTGAGGTGACTGGCGGGCGTTTCTGGGCTCCTTACAAGAAACAAGGCAGCGCCGAGCAGGATGTGCCGGCTAGTGCGAAGAACTCTGCGCCTGCGGGGATGGACCCTTCCGCGTTTCGGTACCGCGAGCCGATCAACCTGGCAAACCCGCGGCTGCGCAAGCTTGCGGCAGGGCTGGCGCCTTCTTACGTAAGGGTCAGCGGGACGTGGGAGAACACGACTTACTTCCATGATTCGGACGAGCCCGCACCGGCGACTCCACCAACAGGTTTCAACGCCGTGCTGACGCGGCCGGAGTGGAAGGGTGTCATCGATTTTTCGAAGGCTGTGGATGCGGAGATCGTGACATCTTTCGCGATAAGCCCTGGGGTGCGCGATGCCGAGGGCGTGTGGACTCCGGTGGAGGCGAAGAAGGTGCTCGCGTATACGAAGGCGGTCGGCGGAAGTATTGCCGCGGCCGAGATGTTCAACGAGCCGACGTTTGCCGGGATGGGAGGCGCGCCGAAGGGCTATGACGCGGCGGCGTATGGAAGAGACTTCAAGGTGTTTCGCGGCTTTGTGAAAGAGGCCGCGCCGGAGATGGTGATTCTCGGCCCCGGGTCGGTGGGAGAGATAGGGCTTGCGGTGGGCCTGCCGCCGAATTCCATGATCAAGACTGAGGACATGATGGCGGCGTCCGGGCCTGGTGTGGATGCATTCTCGTATCACTTCTACGGGGGCGTCTCGCAACGATGCAAGATGATGGGCGCGGCGATGCAGACGACGCCGGAGGCTGCGCTGACGGATGATTGGCTGTCGCGAACGAATCGGGATGAGGATTTTTATGCGAAGCTGCGCGATCGCTTTGCTCCGGGCGCACCGCTTTGGCTGACCGAGACAGGGGAGACGGCGTGTGGCGGCAATCCGTGGGCTTCGGACTTTATCGACAGCTTCCGTTACCTGAATCAACTTGGAACTTTGGCGAAGCGGGGTGTGCAGGTGGTGATGCACAACACGCTTGCAGCGAGCGATTATGCGCTTGTGGATGAGGCCACGCTGCTGCCGAGGCCGAACTACTGGTCTGCTTTGTTGTGGCGGAAGACGATGGGGACGACGGTGCTCGATGCGGGTGCTTCGCCTTCGCCGAATCTGCATTTGTACGCGCACTGCCTGCGAAATCAGCCTGGAGGAGTGGCGTTGCTGGCAATCAATGCCGATCGTACGACGCCTCAGGAGCTTAAGGCGCCTGCGAAGTCGAAGCGTTACACGTTGACGGCGAAAGACCTGATGGACAACAAAGTCGAGTTGAATGGGGTGGAGTTGCAGGTGAACTCCGACGGGGATCTTCCTTCGCTTGAAGGAGAGGCGCAGGCTGCAGGGACGGTTCGCCTTGCTCCGGCGAGCATCACGTTTCTGGCGTTTCCGAATGCGGGGAACGCGGCCTGCCGCAGATAATCGCTGCGGTTGGGACTTGGCATCGATCTGTGGTCGACCTGGTTGAGGATGTGCGATGCGCCGGAGTCGAGGGTAGAGGAACGGAGGATTGACGATATACTGAAGGTTGCCCATGAAGCCGCCTTCTTCCTCTATCTCCAAGTCGTCCGTTCCCGCTAAAATCTCCACTCTTCCGCTGGGCATTGCTCACCCGCTGGGCGTTGCTCACCCGCTGGATCTGGGCGACGGGCGGCGGATTCGCTCGACGACCGTCATCTGTGTGCGCCGCGGCGACTCCGTGGTGATGGCTGCCGATGGGCAGGTGTCGCTTGGCGCGACGATTATGAAGGGGTCGGCGAAGAAGATCCGGCGTCTGTACCAGGACAAGGTTCTGGCGGGATTTGCGGGATCGACTGCCGATGCGTTCTCGCTGTTTGCCCGGTTTGAGACGAAGCTTGAGCAGTATGCAGGCAACCTGGGGCGCGCGGCGGTGGAGTTGGCCAAGGACTGGCGCACGGACAAGATGCTGCGGCAGCTTGAAGCGCTGTTGATTGTGGCGGATTCGAAGCATACGTTTCTGCTGTCGGGGACCGGCGATGTGATCGATCCGGATGAGGGAATCGCGACCATCGGCAGCGGCGGCAGCTTTGCGTTGGCCAGCGCGCGGGCTTTGATGGAGAACACGGATTTAAGCGCCCGAGAGATTGCCGTGAAGAGTCTAAAGATTGCTGGACAGATCTGCATCTACACGAATGACCAGATGACGGTGGAAGAGCTGAAGTCCGAGACGGCAGAGAACCAGTAGCCTCGACAGTTCGTAGAAGTTTAAAGATTCGTCGCCGAGAGATGCGACAAGGAGTACAGCACTATGGCAATTTTTCTACCTGGAGCCGCTGAAGATCAGGCGCTCGCACTCGATGAGATGACGCCGCGCGAGATCGTCACAGAGCTGGATAAGTACGTGGTAGGACAGCATGCGGCCAAGCGGGCGGTGGCGATTGCGTTGCGTAATCGCATGCGCAGGCAGAAGCTCCCCCCGGAGCTGGCCGATGAGATCATGCCGAAGAACATCATCATGATCGGGCCGACCGGCGTGGGGAAGACGGAGATTGCGCGAAGGTTGGCGAAGCTGACGAACTCGCCGTTTCTGAAGGTGGAAGCCTCGAAGTTTACCGAGGTCGGCTATGTTGGGCGCGATGTGGAGTCGATTGTGCGCGACCTGGTGGAGATCGCGATCGATATGGTTCGCGAAGAGAAGATGGAAGAGGTGGAGGATAAGGCGGAGCTTGCGGCGGAGGATCGTCTGATCGATCTGCTGCTGCCTCCGACGCCAACGGCTGCGACTGCCGCTGCGGCCACGCATGAGCCTGGAAGCAATGTGATTCAGCTTCCTGTGGCTGGGGCGGCGGATGACTCCGAGGAGAAGCCGGGGGATCGTGAGCACCGGACGAGAGAGAAGCTGCGGCAACAGTTTCGCGAGGGCAAGCTGGATGAGCGTACGGTGGAGCTGGATGTGCGCGACCGCAACCAGCCCAGCTTTGAGGTGATCTCTAATCAGGGCTCCGAGGAGATGGATATCAACCTGAAGGACATGCTGCCGGGGCTGTTTGGACAGCGCACGAAGAAGCGCAAGATGAAGGTGGCAGAGGCCTTCGACTACCTGGTGCAGGAGGAGGAAAGCAGGCTGATCGATATGGATCAGGTGAATCGGCTTGCGGTGGAGCGGGTGGAGGATTCGGGGATTGTGTTTCTGGATGAGATCGACAAGATTGCGGGGCGCGAAGGCGGGCATGGGCCGGATGTTTCGCGAGAAGGCGTGCAGCGGGATATTCTGCCGATCGTTGAAGGGACTACGGTTAGCACGAAGTATGGGATGGTCTCGACTGATCACATCTTGTTTATTGCTGCGGGCGCGTTTCATGTGTCGAAGCCGAGCGATCTGATTCCTGAGCTGCAGGGGCGTTTTCCGATTCGCGTGGAGCTTAACTCGTTGACGGTGAACGACTTTATTCGCATCTTGACGGAGCCGAAGTCTTCGCTGGTGAAGCAGTCTACGGCGCTATTGGAGACGGAGGGGTTGAAGCTGGAGTTTACGAAGGAGGCGATTGCGGAGATGGCGCAGTTTGCTTTCAGGGTGAACGAAACCACTGAAAACATTGGGGCTCGGAGGCTGCACACTATTCTGGAGCGTGTGCTCGATGAGATCAGCTTCCAGGCGCCGGATCTGTTCAAGAGTCCGCGGGCGGAGATTACGGAGGAGGGCGTGGTGGGCGAAGTGCCTGTTTCTGCGTCGCTTACGTCGGAGCCGCAGATGCCCTCGCCGCCGCTGCCGGTGATCGAGCGGCAGACTGCCACGGGCGTGGAGAAGGTCATCGTGGTCGATCCGGAGTATGTGCGGCAGCAGGTGGCTTCGATTGTGAAGGACCAGGATCTTTCGCGTTATATTTTGTAGTTTTTTTCCTCGTGTGGTGGAGTGGTGTTTTGCAGGGGTTTTTCACGTTTTTTGGTGTCCAAACGTGGTGTTTTGGATGGTGAAACGTGGTGGCGTTGTGGTGTTTTGTGTGGCTGGAAGTGCACGAAAAAGCTGGCGTATTTTTACGCCAGCTTTTTTGTAGATTTTTTGATTTTTTTGCACGCGAGAGTTCTAGGGGGGCCGCTGATCAAGCCGGAAGTAGGAGATTTGGCGCGTGCTAAGAATCCGGAAGTGAGGGTAGAAAGGCTTTGATGGTATGGGGGGATGAAGCCTATCGGGATCCTTCGCTCCGCTCAGGATGACGGCAAGAACAGGCAAAGGCAACTGCAACAGCAGATCCCTACGGGATGGCAACAAAAAAGACAGGCAACAGCAAAGGTCGAAGAGACGATGACAGGCGGAATCAATCGGAGGAGCATGAGGTTTCTCGGAGTTGTTGGGACCATAGTGCGGGTGTGTGGAGCGGCGTTACTGGGCTCAGGGCTGTTACTGGGCTCAGGGCTGTTGTTGATTGGCTCAGGGGTGTTGAACGCGCAGGTTGCGGCGGCGGGGGCGGCGCAGGAGCCAACCTTTGGGACGCCAACCTTTGGAACGGCGATCGATCGTGCGGCGATGGCGGAGCGGGTGAAGCAGGAGTATCTGCATGGGTGGAACGGATACCGGCAGGCTGCGTGGGGACATGACGAGGTGATGCCGCTGACGGGCAAGCCGCACGACTGGTACGGCGTCTCGCTGCATATGACCGAGATCGATGGGCTGGACACCATGCTGCTGATGGGGCTGACGACGGAGGCCACCGAGGCGAGAGAGGATCTGGATAAGAACCTCAGCTTCGATCAGGACATCTATGTGAAGAACTTCGAGATCACGATCCGGTGTCTTGGCGGCCTGGAGAGTGCGTATGAGATCAGCGGAGATAAGCGGCTGCTTGCGCTGGCCGAGGACCTGGGCGACCGGCTGCTGCCGGCGTTTCATTCGCCGACCGGAATCCCTTATCCGTTTGTGAATCTGAAGACGGGTAAGGTGAAGGGCGTGGAGACCGATCCTGCGTCGAGCGCGCTGCTGCCGGAGTTTGGCACGCTGAGCAAACTGACGGGCAAGCCGGTGTACTACGACGCGGCGAAGCGGGCGATGGTGGAGATTTGGAAGCGGCGGTCGGGCGTGGGGCTGCTGGGCGGCGCGATCAACGTGGATACGGGCAAGTGGACCGATACGACCGCGACGGTGGGGAGCGGGACCGACTCGTTCTACGAATATCTGCTGAAGTGCTGGCTGCTGTTCGGCGACAAAGACATGCAGACGATGTGGCAGCAGGCGACGGGTCCGATCCATCAGTATCTGGAGGATGAGGTGCGCAGCGGTCTCTGGTATGGAGAGGCTGAGATGATGACGGGCAAGCGGACGGAGCAGAACTACGGGGCTCTCGATGCGTTCTTTCCGGCGCTGCTGGCGCTCGATGGAGACATGAGCAGAGCGCAGAGGCTGCAGCTTTCTAACTTTCAGATGTGGACGGCCTACGGGATTGAGCCTGAGGTGATGAACTACGCGACGTTCGAGGTGAGCGATGGGGGGTATCAGTTGCGGCCGGAGATTATTGAGTCGACGTACTATCTCCACCACCTGACGGGCGATCCGCTGTATGAGCATATGGGGCAGATGTACTACGACTCGCTGGTGCGATGGTGCCGCACGCCGAATGCGTATGCGGCGCTGAGCGATGTGCGGACGAAGGCGCAGAAGGATGATATGGAGAGCTTCTTCTTTGCGGAGACGCTGAAGTATCTGTATCTGCTGTATGCGCCAGATGCGACGGTGGATTGGAGGCGTACGGTCTTCAATACCGAAGCGCATCCGCTGAAAAGATTCGATTGATGCGTGGTCCTGCCGGACGGGCCCGCTGCGCGCGGGGCGATCACTTCGTGATGCGTATACCCCTTCGGTTGGCGCTCCCGTTGGTCGCGAAGGAAGTTTGTGCCGACCAACGGGAGGAGCTGGCGAAGCTCTAAAGAGGCGTGCGAACGCCCGCCCCACGCGTAGTGGGCCCGTCCGGCAGGACAGTCTCTAAGAGACATAACTTTTACAACTGACTTTGAAGGCTGTTTTCGGTGCCGGAAGACTGGTTTTCGACGGCTTTGATGAAGTCTTGTCCCGGCCTTGTCATCCATGCGTCAGCCTTTGGTCAGTGATAGCAACTTATTGAACTGCATGGGGTTCAATGGTCAGGCACGATTTGAAGGCAATGTGACGTTTCCCCTTCTGTTTCATCTAAATGGACAGAGGTTTTATGAATATGTCAGGGCTCAAATCGGTACTTCTTCTCTCCCTGGCGACTCTGTTTACGCCTGTCTTTGCTCAGCAGCAAGGCGCGAACCCAGCCCGCCCAGGAACTCTCAACTATGTCGAAGGTCAGGCCTCGATCGATGGCCGCCAGGTGACGGCGCACTCTGTGGGCCAGGCCGAGGTGGAGCCGGGCCAGTATCTTGCGACCGCTGACGGCAAGGCGGAGATGCTGCTGACGCCGGGCGTGTTTCTGCGGCTGGATAAGAACAGCACGGTGAAGATGATCAAGCCGGACCTGACCCACACCGAGGTAAGCGTCGAGCAGGGGCGCGCGGAGGTGGAGGCGGACCAGCTCTACCCGCAGAATATGATCCTGATCGATCAGAAGGGGGGTCAGACGCAGATCCTGAAGAACGGCTTGTATGAGTTCAATGCGGATGCGAATACGGTGCGCACGTTTGACGGGAAGGCGTCGGTGTATCCCGGCAATAATCTTGAGAGCAAGGTGAAGCCGGTGGAGGTGAAGGGCGGCAGGCAGATCACGCTCGTCGGCGAGACGGTAAAGCCTGTGAGCTTCAACAAAGACCGTTCGCAGGATGATCTGTATCGCTGGAGTCAGCTGCGGTCGCAGTATCTGGGTGAGGCGAACGTCGATCTGGCGGCGCAGTACGCCGGGTATGGTCCTGAGTACGGCTATGGCGGGTTTGCGCCTGGCTGGGCTTGGGACCCTTATCTGTATGGGTATGACTGGCTGCCGGGTGGTGGGCCGTTCTTCAGTCCGTTCGGCTACGGCTTCTACTCGCCTTACTACCTGTATGGTGGTGGGTTTGTGTATGGCCGTGGCTTCTATGGACGCGGGTATGGCTACGGTGGCGGCTCTGGGTTCCGTGGTGGCTCTGGGTTCCGTGGCGTGAGCGGCGGAGGCTACCGTGGCGCAACTGTCGCGGGTGGAGGCTCCCATGGCGGTGGCGGATTCCAGGGCGGCGGTGGTGGCGGTGGGTTCCACGGCGGTGGCGGTGGTGGTGGAGGCCACCGGTAAGTCCGGGTTACACGCGCGAGAGAGGGCTGGATGGTCGAGGACGATCTCCAGCCTTCTTCTTTTTGGCTCGACTGAGCACAGGCAAACTGCGTCCGGAGGCAGCAGCATCTTGCCAACGCGTGAAGAGGCCGGTGGAACGGGACGAGCGGTTGGCAGGACCACAGTTCGTCGGGATCCTTCGCGCGCTCAGGATGACAGCGAAGGCCTAATACGCCAGCTTGATACAGCCGTCAGCTCAAAACGGCTTCGCCAACTCAAGACAAAGGGACGCTGCGGAATGACAAGCTCCCTTCGCTGGAAGAAGTTGTGTAACGGTCTTGGGCTTTGGGTCACTACTATGGCGTTGCCGCTCTTTCGCCAGTCTGGTGTCTTAGCGGAGCAGGCTGGCGTGAAGGAGTGGCGGCTTTCGCGGTTATCTCGAGGCTTCGGCGTGACGGATTTTTATGTATAAATTCGTCGCGGATACCGCATAATTGTCCAACAAACCGCGTTTGAACGTCTGTAAGGCAGAGGCGTAGCTGGTGAGTATCAGGGTCCCCGCTTAGTGAATGCGACTAGTGCGAAGACCCCAGCGGGAGGGTCCGGTATTTTGGTCTGTAGTCTTTTCCGTTGTCTTCAGTAGAGTTGGTCCAGGCAGCGGTTGGCCCATCGCAGGATGGTCTGCGCTGAGTTCTCATTCTGGGCTGTCGTTCCTTATAAATTTTTGTTCCGTAAAAATCTCATTCGCTATCGCGCGAACGATGGTTTGTGGACTATTGTTCTCATTCAGGGTTTCAAGGTTTCAGGGCTTTACGGTGATGGCCAGGTTGCCGTCATCGGAAGAGGTAACAAACGCATCCCGCCTGGCCTCTGGGTCAAGGCCAAATCCAAGTGCGACGATGCCCGGGTCCCCGATGAACTTTGCCTTTCTTCCCGATCTTCTGGCGTTGTTGATCCTGATTGTGATCCTGATGTTGCTGCGCAAACGGCATCCTCAGGAGCGTGCCGACCTGTGGCTGCTGGGCCTGTTCTTTACGCTGGTGGAGGCGGCGGCGCATACGTTCTACGCGTCGAATGGACCGCCGCAGAAGATTCTGCATGTGGTCGTGATGGACTGCTATCTGCTGACGGGCATGATCTTCGTGTGGGCGTCGGGAGTTTACCCGGTCTCGAAGACTGCGCGGATGCTTTATCTCTCGCTGAATACATTGCCGCTGCTGGCGCTGTGCACGGTGTATGGGCTGCACCTGAATCAGGGGATTGTCTTCTTTCCGTGCATGGCCGCGGGGATGGTGATCGGGGTTTCGAGCTCGCTGTATCTTCGCCGCAGCTGGATAGCGGCTGTGCTGCATGTGTGCGGGTGGATGGCAATGGGATATCTGATTCACATCTCCGACTACCGGGCGGCCGTGTATTGGAGCCTGTGCTGCGTGTACGCGACCGCTGCGTTGAACTTCCAGCGGCGGCTGCCGGCGGGAAGCACGGGCAGGCTGGCGATTGTGACCGGCTTTACGATCTGGGCGCTGTGCCTGTTGCTGCATCCGTGGATCGTGCAGTATCGCGCGTATGCCGATATCGCTTCGCATATCTGGAATATGCAGAAGTCGCTGATCTCGATCGGGATGATCCTGGTGATGCTGGAGGAACAGATCTCGAGCAACGAATGGCTGGCGCTGCATGATGAGTTGACGGGGTTGCCGAACCGGCGCCTGTTTGCCGACCGGCTGACGATGGCGATCGACCGGGCGGACCGCACACGCAACCGGCTGGCGCTGATCGTTCTGGATCTGAACAGCTTCAAGAAGATCAACGACACGTTGGGACACCAGGCGGGCGACGAGGTTCTGCTCGAGGTTTCGAAGAATCTGCGCCGGGGGGTGCGGGCGTCGGATACGCTGGCGCGGCTGGGCGGCGATGAGTTTGTGATTGTGGCGGCGGATGTGGAGCCGGAGCAGGGGCTGGATCAGCTGATGGAGACGGTTCGCAGAGTGCTGGAGCGGCCTCTGGTGGTGGAAGGAAAGCAGATGGTGGTGTCGGCGAGCGTGGGCATGGCGGTATATCCGCACGATGCGCAGGATGCGATCCGGCTGCTGCGGGTGGCGGACCAGAGGATGTATGCGTCCAAGCAAAGGCCGGGAGCCCAGTCGGCCAAGGGTGTGGGCGGTTTGACTGCGGCGGTGGTGGACTCGCAGATGGCTGCGGTGGCGAGCGGCAGAGGTCGAGTTTCAGCACTGTGAGATGTGCGAGGTGAAAGGAAAAGGGCAGGGACTTTGAACGGTCCCTGCCCTTTTCTTTGGTCGCAAACCTTTTTGTAACTGTTTTGGTTTTATGTAACTGCTTTGGTTTTATGTAACTGCTTTGGTTTTATGTAACTGCTTTGGTTTTATGTAACTGCTTTGGTTTTATGTAACTGCTTTGGTAACGAATCGAATTAATGGTGTCCGCCGCCTGTATGGCCGCGGCCGTCGCGCACCTCATTGCCGTGGAAGTTCTCCATGTGGTCGACGTGGTTCTCGGGCCGTGCGGCCTCGCCACGGGCTGGGTATGGGCCGCGATATCCGTGCTCGGGATGGAAGTGGTTATCGACGTGACCGTAGAAGTGATCGGGGCCGTGAAACCAGGGGCCCGCGCCGATGAAGACACCGCCGGTGAACCACTCCGGGCCGTAGTAGCCGTAGGGAGTGCAGTTGTAGGGCGCGTAGTCGTAGTAGCCGTAGGGGCATGCAGGAGCGGGCCCTATGTTGACGGTGACTTGAGCCTGCGCTTTGGGAGGTGCCACCGCAAAGCTGACAGCAGCAATTGTGGTTGCGGCAAGGATTTTTGTGGCGTGCATTTTTCACCTCGCTTCGTTTAGAGCGAGGCAAAGGTGGGAGAGGTTGGCCGAAAAAAAGTTTTGTTCAAGGCAACTCGGCGGCCCCTTTATGAGAGGCCGCCGAGAGGAAAAACGTTGAATCGGTTGAGGATTAGCGGGTTGCTGCGGCTGGTTCGCTGATCTCGCTGAGGCGTTTTTCGAGGATCACTTCGAGATCGACAATGGCCTTGGAGAAGCCGTCGATGCCTTCCTTCAGCTTGTCAGTGGCCATGCGATCTTCGGCATGCATCTTGTCGAAGGTGGCTTTGTCCATGGGGATCTTCTTGATGTCCAAGCTCTGTGCTTTGGCGGGATCGAGCTTGCGAGGCAGCGAGCCCTGGGCTTTTTCAAGCTCGTCAAGCAGCTTCGGTGCGATGGTGAGAAGGTCGCAACCGGCGAGCTCAGTAATCTCACCGATATTGCGGAAGCTCGCGCCCATGACGACAGTCTTGTAGCCGAATTTCTTGTAGTAGTTGTAGACGGTGGTGACGGAATGAACGCCGGGGTCATCGGCAGGAGCGTAGTCCTTGCCGGTGTCTTTCTTGTACCAGTCGAGAATGCGTCCGACGAAGGGCGAGATGAGGGTAGCCTTGGCTTCGGCCGCAGCGATGGCCTGGTGAAGACCGAAGAGCAGCGTCATGTTGCAGTGGATGCCCTCCTTCTCGAGAATCTCAGCGGCACGGATCCCCTCCCAGGTGGAGGCAAGCTTGATGAGAACGCGGTCGCGCGAGATGCCGGCCTTGTCATAGAGAGCGATGATGGCGTGGGCCTCGTCGATGGACTTTTTGGTGTCGTAGGAGAGGCGGGCGTCAACCTCGGTGGAGACGCGGCCGGGGACTATGTTGAGGATCTTGAGACCGAAGGCGACTTCGAGAGGTCGGAAGGAGGCTGCGGCGACTTCTTTGTCCGAGGCGTTGGGGCCTGCTTCTTTGCGTACTGCTTTGAGCACATCGTCGACGACGGCCTGGTATTCAGATTTCTCGGCGGCTGCGGCGATCAGAGATGGGTTCGTGGTCGCATCCTGTGGGCGGAACTGCTGGATGGCGTTGAAGTCTCCGCTATCGGAGACGACGGTAGTGTATCCGCGAAGCTGTTCGAGTAACGATGCCATAATCTTTCTCCTTGGCTGTTGTACAGATTTTATCAAGCTCTCAGGAATTGCGTTGTCTCTAGGATGCTCGGTGGGTGTTAACCGGCGGCAAATTGATTTTCGAGGACACCCAAGCTGTCTATTTCAACTTGGATGCGGTCACCGGGCTGAACGGCTCCTACTCCTGCGGGAGTTCCTGTGGGAATGAGATCGCCGGGCTCGAGGGTCATGGTGGCGGTGATGTAGCGGAGCAGGTCGGCGATGGGGAAGATGAGGTCGCGGGTGCTGCCCTGCTGCTTGACGACGCCGTTGAGCCGGGTGGTGATGGTGACCGGGGACGGGGCTTTGTCGGCGAATCCGACGGGGTCGATCTCGTCCGAGACGATGGGACCGACGGGGCAGAAGGTGTCGAAGCCCTTGGCGCGGGTCCACTGACCGTCGGACTTCTGGATGTCGCGGGCGGTGATGTCGTTGACGCAGACGTAGCCGCGAATGTAGGGGCGGACGTCTTCGTCGGGGCCGATCCGGTAGCAGCGGCGGCCGATGACGATGCCTAGTTCTCCTTCGTAATCAACGCGGTTGGAGATGGCGGGCATGCGGATGGTGCCTTTGGGGCCGAGCAGCGAGGAGGGCGGCTTGAGGAAGAGGAGCGGCTCTTTGGGGACTTCGTTACCTAGCTCGGCGGCGTGGTCGCGGTAGTTGCGGCCTACGCAGAGGATCTTCGAGGGCGTGACGGGAGGCAGGAGATGCAGGTCGTCGAGCGGGGTGGGTTCGAAGTCGACCGCGAGGGTGGGGATGGGGACGCCGCCGAGGATGCGGGTGTTGAGGTCTTCCTGCGGTGCTTGCATGGGAAGCGTGGCCCAGAGGATGCCGTTTCGCTTCTCTACCAGGGCATAACGTGGGAGAAAGGTGCCGTTTTCAGACGACAGATACTTACAGTAACGCATGTGTTTTTTTATTGCTCCCTTAATGTTTCCTGCACGTCGGCGCTTGGAGCGCTCTCGTTTCCTGTGGCATCGACCGCTGTGACGCGATAGGCGTAGCGATGCCCTGGGATGGCGGTTTGATCGCGGTAGGCAGGACCGACGATCGGGGATGGGTTCAGGCGCGTTGCTGGTCCCGCAACTTGGCCTGTCGGGGTAACTTCCTGTCGATACACACTATACCCGGCGAGATCGGCATCTGTGTTGGGGGTCCATGAAAGATCGATGGATCGGTCGGATGCGGTGGCTCCTCCGGGTACGGCTTCGAGGCCGGTGGGGATGGCGGGGGGGAAGGTGTCGAGCATGGTGATGGTGATGGGGGCGGAGACCTCGCTGCGAACTTCGAGCGCGTGGCCGGCGAGGGATAGCGTGCGAATGCGCCTGGCCGTGTAGCGGTAGCTACCGCCCTTCTGGGTGGTCTGGTCGATGGTGCCGCCTGCGTCTGCTGCTTGTTTTGGAGTCTCCAGCTTCACGTCGTCCGGGGTCTTCGGCGAGGTTGATAGTGTCGCCTGAGGCTTGGCGGAGGCGAAGGCGGAGGGAGGCGAGGCCTTTCTGGATTTGCTTCGCAGTGCAGGCTTCGGTGCGGTGGAGGAGGCTGAATTAGCTGGGGCGGGAGTTGGAGTGGTGGTGGTGGACGCGACCAGATGGCGGTCCAGCTGTACCTGCGAGTTGCCTGGGGAGACTCCTTTCGGCTGCTGCCACTCGAGCTGAATGCCCTCCCGGACGGACGTCGCCCGGAGCTGCTCGACTGGCGGCGGGGCAGCGCCGGCGGCGGCGAAGGCCTCGGAGGAAGAGCCTGCGGAGCGGTTGTGGGCGTTGAAGAGTTGGACCTTGTAGGCGAGGAGCGAGGCCGGATCCGCCGTCAGCGCGGGGGGAAGGGCCTCGTCGGCCTGGCTCGGTCCACTTTTTACCGGCAGATGCTTCACCACCGTGCAGGCAGGAGTGGAAGTGGGGGCTGGGAGAGTGGCGCGGCAGATCTCCGCGGTGATTATGCCTTTGATTGCAAGGTGATCGGTGGTCTTCTCGGGGGTCGTCCAATGAAGTGTGACGCTGTCGCCGACTCTTTCGGCGGTGAGGTCCTTTACGACCTCGGGCAGATTGAGGGAGGGGGCATGGGGCGGGCCGGGACTGGCGCAACCCAGGGCGAAGACGATCGGCAGCGCGGCGGCTGCGAGGGGGAGCCATCGCCGAGTCTGCGAACGGCTGGGGATGAGCAGAGACTTCATTGGTCTGTGACCATCATAGGTCATAGGCTAGAGCGTCGAGTCCGATAGACCGGAGCGTCGGAGAGCGTGGGGGCTGGGACTGGCACTTCGCGGAAGATCTTTTTCCGAAGAGCGCCGTGTGCAGATTAAAAACCTGCATCCAATCCAAGAAATGAGGCCATCCGTACATCTTTTGACTGGGTATCAACGTCTGTTGGCGTAGCGAATAAAATCTATGAGCAAAACTATCTCCTCCCCCCTTCTGCCCCCCGCTGAGATTCCCGCTCTAACTGACAGTCTGATTCCAGGCGGCGAGGCAAACCCGTCGTTAGGCGTTCGCTCCCTTCAGGGCGTTCGCTCTCTTCAGATCGATGGAGAGGCAGCCGAGTCGTTCATCGCCGAAAAACGCATTGGGGAGCGCATCAAGCACCTGCGGCTGAAGAAGTCGATGGGCCTGGTCGAGCTGGGTCGCCACACAGGACTGTCCGCCAGCTTTCTGTCGCAGCTGGAGACCGGGCGCGTAGTGCCGACGCTGCGTAACCTGGCGCGCATTGCGATGGTGTTCTCGAAAGACCTGAGCTACTTCTTCGATCCGGAGCCGCAGACGCTGTTCCGGGTGCATCGCCGCGACGAGCGGGTGCGCCTGCCGCAGACCGGCGCCGACGACCCCGCCTACTTCTTCGAGAGCCTGGGATATTTGGTTCCCGACCGCCAGCTTGACCCTTACTTCGCGGAGTTTCTGCCGGAGAAAGAGGGCCGTTCGCCGCGCGCGCACCAGCACGTTGGCTGCGAGTTTCTCTACGTGCTCTCGGGCACGCTCGCGGTCCGGCATGGCGAGACGGTTCACCACGTGGAAGCAGGGGATGCGGTCTACTTCGACGCGAACACGACCCACAGCTACATGTGCACGGGCAAGACAGCGGCGACGGCTGTGATCGTGACACTGCAGCATCCGCTGCTGATGCAACTTGGGAGTGGAGCGCGGGCAGCGAATGGAGCCAATGGCAAGGTTCGCGGTCTTCCGGGCTCGATGCTGCCGCAGGCTGCTGCCGCCAAGAAGGCGTCTCCACAGATGCACTAGGGGCTCGCGGTGGCATTGGCTCGGAAGGCGTGGTGCGGCCAGGCTTTGTGAGCAGGGTCTCTCAGCGGGCCTGCGAGATCGGCTTTGCCGCTGGTAGCTTCGTTACTGCCGGTAGCTTGGGAAGGTTGACCTTCATGACGTCGAGGCGCTGAAGCACTTTGCGAGCCAGCCCAGTGAGCGGCCTGGAGTTCAGCCTGCTGGTCGGGACCCAGTGCAGATCGCCCTTTGCGGCGGGAACGGAACGGCGCAGGCCGCGGTCCTGCGGTCCACTGGCGGCGTAGACCTGCACATAGTAGTTCGTGTTGGTGATGGCGTGGCGCAGGCGCAGCAGAGGTTCGCGGCCCTGGACTGCATCCTGCGGGAGCGGCGGCAGCTCGTACATATTCGGCATCAGGCTGGCGTCTTCGGCGCGGAGTTCGAGGAGAACTTCGGTGAGGGTGCCGCGCTTTCGCAGGCTGAGCAGATACGCGGCGGGACGGCTAAGCTGCGCGACGCGAGGCGGTGTGAGGTGCTCGCCGCGGGTCTTGCACATCGCATAGACAGGGCAATGCAGGCAGAGCGGAGCCTTGGGCAGACAGATGGTTGCGCCGAGCTCCATCATGGCCTGGTTGTGATCGCCGGCGGCGTTGGTCTTTTCGCCGATGCGCCGGTTCGGCATAAGGGCAGTGGCCTGTTGCTGGACGAAGGCCCGGCCGGCGGCGTCTCTCTGCTCCGGCCTTCCGGTGAGGCGCAACAGGACGCGCTCCACGTTGCCGTCAACTACGGCAACGCTCTCTCCAAAGGCAATGCTAGCGATCGCGGCGCTGGTGTACTCGCCGACGCCGGGAAGCGTGCGCAGCTCCGCGGCGGTGCCGGGCAGGATGCCGCCACGCTCTTCGATGAGGAACTTCGCAGCCTTGTGCAGCATACGCGCCCGGCGGTAGTAGCCAAGGCCCGACCACAGGGCGAGAACTTCAGCCTCGGGCGCGAGCGCGAGAGCGAGGATGGTGGGGAAGCGTCGGAGAAAGCTCTGGTAGTGTTCGACGACGGCGGCGACGCGCGTCTGCTGCAGCATGACCTCGGAGAGCCAGGTGCGGTAAGGATCGCTGACGTGACGCCAGGGGAGCTCGCGTGCGTGGGTGCGGTACCAGCTCATCAGCCTTCGCCGGAAGAGGGCGGCGTCGAGGGGTGAGCTTCTGGGATGCACTCGATCTTCGTTGATGATTGCTGGCCTGGGTAGGGAAGACATCGCTGCAAGTCTATAGCTTCGTGGAAGGATGCATACTGAAAACTTAATGGAGGAGATAACCCACGGTGCGTTCGTGGGGTTAGAGGCAGAAGAACAGACCGTATCGGGACGCTAGCAGTTCTGATACTTCCAGTTGCGCTGCTTGCCCTCGGCGATCCATTCGATTGCAGTTGCGACGCGTTTTTCGCGAGTCTCAGGGCGCTTGGCGTCGGCGATCCACTCGGTGTACTCGCGCTTGCAGCTGGGGCTGAAGGCTGCGAAGACTGCGGCGGCTTTCTTGTTCTTCTTCAGGGCGGCGGCGAGCTCCTCGGGGGCTTCGACCGCGGCCTTCGAATGCTTTACCAGTTTGTTTCTGCCTGCCATGGGGCTGGTGTACTCGCCACGGTCGATGAAGCCGGTGGCCTGGCGGATGAAGGAGAGCATCTGTTTGTCGGAGGGCAGGTCCTTGACGGTGGTGATGCGGCCGAGGGTGCCCATGCCACCACGCTGGACGATGCCTGCCTCGTGCAGGACCGCGGCGATCTCTTTGCCCCAGAAGCCGAAGCTGCAGTGCTCTTTGAATGCCGCCATGTTGCCGAGGTTGACGCCGCCATACTCGAAGAAGGGCATGCTCCATTTGATGGTCTCTTCGACGTTGGGACAGGCTTTGTGGATGAGACTGCGTAGATGCTCGAGGATTGGCTGCGCAAAGGGCTTCGACTTCGCGACGTACATGTCTACCCTGGGGTTGAAGTTTGCAGCGGGCATGCTTTGTCTCCCTGTTTTCGAGGACAGCAGTTTACACGGGGCAATGAATAGAGACCTCACATCCACTAATCGACGATGAATCCCTCGGTCCAGCTGTCCTCTCCTAATTCACGCAAATGGATCTGGAAGCCTTTCGTAAACTCGCTAAACCCAGCTTTGTTACTCAAACGCTCAATAGCTGATTCTGCATCCTTTTCAGTTGCATAAACCCCGATCAACATACCGTTATCCTCGTCCACATCATCCTTTGTATGAAACCACAAGAGATAAACACAGTTCTTCATTTTTAACCTCACTGAATCCAAGCCAAGTCAGTTGTAGTTTCGGCTTTAAATTCAAAACTTATCTCATAACCTTGGTGCTAGACCGTCTCGCCCTCCTTGGTTTTGGGCACGATGGGTTCGGGTTTGACCGGGTACGGCGGCCCCTTCGAAAAGACCTTCTGCATCTCGGTGTCGTAGTTGTAGATGTCGTCGAAGAAGTGGACTTCGTTGTCGTCTTCGACGATGGCGGTGAGATAGAAGATGACGATCGGGAGAGGCGTCTTGAGGCTGACGGTCTTGTTGTCCGGGCCGCTGTTCATCGCCTCGTTCACCTTGTCGAGATCCCAGTCGCCCTGACCCTGGAGAACCCAGGCGGCGAGGTCGGCGGGCTTCTGGACGCGGATGCAGCCGTGGCTGAAGTCGCGGCGGGTCTGCTCGAACAGCGAGATGGCCGGCGTGGAGTGGAGATAGATGTCGTACTGGTTGGGAAAGATGAACTTGACCAGGCCGAGCGAGTTCTTGGGGCCGGGCTTTTCGCGGACCATCACGGCGCCCTGGGCTACCTGGTGGGCGGTGTAGTCGGTTTGGATGACGCCCTTGTTGTTGGTGACCTCGAAGTTCTTGCTGGCGAGGTAGCCGCGATTGGACTCGATGTGCGGCACCAGCTCCTTGCGGGCGATGTCGACCGGAACGCTCCAGTAGGGACGGAAGACGAGGTACTTCATCATGTGCGTGAAGACAGGGGTTTCGTGCTGGCCCATCACTTTGCCGACGACGACGCGCATGGTGAAGTCGAGCTTGTGGTCGGGGTCGAAGCCGCGCAAGACGAACTCCGGCAGATTCACCATCAGGCGGGCGTGCAGATAGGGCTCGGGGAGCCAGCGCCAGCGTTCGAGAGAGTCCTGCAGCTGGGCTACGCGGAGGTCCATGGGGACGTTGAGGGACTTGATGGTTTGCGCAGTTAGTTTGCCGTCTTCGGTGAGGCCGTGGCGATGCTGGTAGTGCTTGACGGCGTCCGAGAGGGTGGAGTCGAACGTCATGGGCAAGGGTGGTACGGGGTCGCCTGGCGCTGGCAGGTCACCCTCAAGTCGAAGCCGCATCACCAGAGCGCTCGCTGCCGGATAGGTGCCGCCTACCGAAACGGCCTTGGCCACTGTTGGAAGCGGGTCTTCGTTTGACTGCGCCTGCTGCTTTGCAAGGTCCATGTAGTGCGCCAGGGCAGCTTCGGTCTGGCGATATTCTTCGGAGTTGGGTTCGACACCTGCGATGAGCTTCGGCACGTCGGTGGCGTCTACGGCGTTGTCGGAGACGAACTCGGCGAGGTCATACTTCTTGTCCTGTACGGGGATCTCGAAGTTGAAGTGCGATGGATTGACGCGGCCTATGCGCAGATCGGAGATGTAGCGCATTACGTTGACCGTCATCGCGACGTCGAAGAGCGAGATGGCGTCTTCAGATTTGCTGTTGAGGGCCTGAACGCGATCGGCCCAGCGAGGCGCGTCGTAGTCCTCGGGGATCAGGCCCTTCGATGCGGCGCCCTGGAAGGCCTGGATGAAGCTCTTCGCCGAGTCGGTGGGTGCTCCGTCGCGTGTCCATGCGACCTCGTAGTTGCGGTCGTCGTAGAAGGTGGCCACGATGGATTGGTAGTCGGAGAAGTTCGGCCAGCGCAGATTGGGAACTTTGGTGGTGTCGACCTTCTCGGGCGGCAGAACTTTTTTCTCGACCATCTCGTGCAGCTTGTCCGCGTACGCCGTCGTGTTGGGCTGCGACTTCGACTTGCGGTGACGGTGGCATCCGCCCACCAGCAGCAGAACGGTAAGGGCAGATGCGGTGCAGGCAGTGCGGAGAGAGACTTTCATCATTGCGGACTAGACCATCCTTCAGGGCGCAGCAAATTATGAGGGTGCGGACCCATTATGCCGTATCTCCCGACAATTCCGCGATGCGGATACAGTTCGGCTTCGCAACTGCCGGGTCCTGCCGGACGGGCCCGCTGCGCGCGGGGCGATCACTTCGTGATGGGTATACCCCTTCGGTTGGCGCTCCCGTTGGTCGCGAAGGATGATCATTCCGACCAACGGGAGGACCACGCGAAGCTCTAAAAAGGCGTGCGAACGCCCGCCCCACGCGTAGGGGGTCCGTCCGGCAGGACCAGTTTCTAACGCGCGATCTCGGGCAGCAGCGAGAGGCAGAGAATCGCCTGCATGAAAAGGATTGCACCGGAGAGCGCGAGAAACATCTTGCGCTGGCGCATCTCCAGCACGTCCGCGAAGACTCCGCCGACGAAGGTGAAGAGAAATGGCAGCGCCCACAGCCAGGGTTGCGATACCGTCTGCGTGGTGACCAGCGGAAAGAGCAGCAGAACCATGACCAGCGGCGCGGTATTGCCAAAGTAGCGGCAGCGCCGGGCGGAGACGTAGAGCAGGAGCGCCACGAGCGTGGCCACGATGATGGGTGCATTCGCTGGGCTCAGGAAGAAGCGTTTTGCTCCATCAAGCGCAAACCAGAGACGCGCTCCGCCGCCGGTGAAGATGTAGCTGAACGGCGCGAGGCGGAAGGCATAGAACGCGAAGAGAATCGCTAGTGCGCCGACGGCTGCGAAGACGAGGATCTGCATGACGTAGCTGCGCCGGCGCTCGGCGAGATACATCATCCACACGACCGCCATGACAAAGCCGATGATCGCCGCCAGCAGATGCGCGGCGGCGGTGAGTCCGAGGGCGAGGGTGAGCAGTGCGATTCGCGGTCGCCATTTCCGCCGTGGACCATGCATGGCATGAGCGACCCCAATTGCGGTGTAGACGAGCCCGTAGAGTCCCCACATCGCCAGGACTTCGTTGTTGGGTGTTACGGCGGATCGGACGATGGCGGGACAGAAGCAGTAGAGCCCGAGCGCGAAGAATCCGCCTTCGTTGCCGAAGAGCCTGCGCGAGACCCACCACAGGCCGCCGCCAAGCCAGATGGCGAAGAAGAGGAAGGGCAGATGCAGAAGATATTTGACGCTGAAGAGCTCGTGCCGCGCCTCCCACGTCGAGCCGTTCAGCGAGCCCTGCGCATAGAGCCGGTTCTCCGGCTTGCGAAGCTTATCCGCGCCGAGCATCACCAGCCGCTGCACGGTAAGGGGAAAGCCGGCTACGCGATACGCAAAGGTGCCGTCGCCGTTGAGATTGCCGCAGGTGGTGAAGTAGCCGGCGAGCGGCGAGGGGCGCTCCCACATCTCGCGGCCGCACTCGGCGTAGCGGTAGTCCTGCTGGGAGAGCTGCTGCCGGCTGACGACCCAGAGGCACTCGGCGAGAAAGACGAGCAAGAGCAGCGCAGCCAACTGCTGCGGTCGTCCGAACTTGATGCGGGGGAGCTTCATTCCCATTCTGAGGTATGCCGGCCTTTATCTTTCCTTGAGTCTGATCTCGCATCCGGCTGTCCGGGTGCAACTGGCGTGCACTTTGCCGCGTGACCTGCACCGCCGGAGGGGTTCGGCAGCCGCCTCATCGAGTGTATCGTGAGAGATATGCAGTCGCTTTCTTTTACCCCTGGCCGTGCCTTTCTCTCAGTCAACTCGCCCGTCGTTCCGTGGACCGTGGTCTTTGAAGACGAAGGTGTCGCTGGATACTTTTATGCCTGCGATCGCTCGCAGGAGGTGCATGAACACAGCATTATGGACGCGATGCTGATCTACAACGTGGCCGCGCTGGCTAAGAGCGACGCCGAGCTCAACCGCCCTGAGCCGCAACGCATCGCCTCGGTGGAGTGGTCGCGCGATGGCCTGCAGGCCGTGCTCTATCTCGATGGAACCGCGCAGGCACTCTATGATTTTCAGGCACGCTGCGGATACTGCCGCATGGACTTTCCGAACTTCATGTCGGAGCAGGGCGATACGTGGCGTAAGTCGAGCCATGCCTGGTCGGATGCCGCGTTGCAGCGCTTTGAGTCGAGTCTGTACGCGTGAGGAAGCGGCTTCGAGGTTAGCTTAGAAACAGCTTCGCGGTCAGCTCAAAAACAACTTCTCCACGTCGAGCCAGTCATTGACACGCTTGTAGCCGGTGACCCCGGCGTTGTGGGGTGAGCTGTAGAGGATGCCTTCGCCCATGAAGCGCCGCAGCTGCCGCGGGTTGTCGTCTATCAGATAGTCTGCGCGGAGGATGCTTTTGTCGCCACAGTAGACGATGTTGGATGCGGGGATGAACGGGAAGTGCTTCGCCAGCCAGCGGTACTTCGCCTGGAAAGAGGTGGGCACCTCCATCGCGGCGGTGGCGATAAAGACCTCGTAGCTGCCGTGCAGCCGCTCGAGGACACGCTGCGACTCCGGCATCACGGCCAGCACCTCGAAGAAGTCGTCGGACCGCAGATAGGCGTCGAGTATGGCGTGACGGTCTGTTGAGACGACGTCCCACAACCACTTACCTTGCAGGTCTTTGAGGGTGACGTTCTCGCCGAAGTGCTGGTTGTAGCGCAGTAGATGCTCGCCGAGCGCATCCGCCATCACCTCGTCCATGTCGATACAAATTCGGGAGAGTGCCATTCCAGTCTTTGTTTTAGCAGGTGTCCGCGCAGGTGTCCAAAAAAGCGGACGCGTGCCCTTCGTGTCCCGTTCTTTGGTTGCTTCGCGCGCGCGGAAATCGCGATAGGCTAAAGTCAATGCTCACGATCGTCCTCCGCAACCGGCTCCTCAGGCTTTTCCTGGTGTCCTCAAGTCTCTCGCCGCTCTTCGCCCAGACGTCACAGCCTGCTGCCAACGCAACGACGACGCCTGCGATCAACGAACCAACGCACAAAGAACCCACCCACGCCGACCTTCTGCGCGGAGCCTACGGGCCTTATCGCGCCAACAACGATCTCCTCTTCTATCGACTCGACCTGCGCGTCGATCCTGAAAAAAAGTTCATCAGCGGCACGAACACCATCCGCTTCAAGATGGTTGCCGATGGCACGCGCATCCAGCTTGAACTCTTTGCTACGTTGCAGATCGACAAGATATCCATGGGCAAGACCACGTTGAAGTATGAGCGAGACGGCGGGACCTTCTTCGTCGACTTCCCCAGGACGCTGCGCAACAGCCACACCTACTCGATCGACGTCCGCTACTCGGGAAGCCCTGTGGAGACAGGCCGTTTCGGCTGCTTCACCTTCAAGCAGGACACCGTCGGGCATCCCTGGATCAACACCGCCTGCGAAGAGACCGGCGCGAGCGTCTGGTGGCCCAACAAAGATCAGTGGCGCGACGAGCCGCAGGAAGGAATGGAGATCAACGTCGCCGTTCCGAACGGCCTGATGGATGTTTCGAATGGAAAGTTTATGGGGAAGAAGGATCTCGGCGACGGCTACACGCGCTGGGACTGGAAGGTGCACTACCCCATCAACAACTACGACGTGGCGCTGAACATCGGCAACTACGTCCACTTCGACGACAAGTTCGGCGACCTCCCCCTCGACTACTACGTTCTGCCCGAGGATCTCGAAGGAGCGAAGCGCCAGTTCGCGCAGGTGCCTGGCATGATGAAGACGTACTACCACTACTTCGGCGAGTACCCGTTCAAGAAGGACGGGTACAAACTCATAGAGGTTCCGTACGCGGGCATGGAGCACCAGAGCGCCGTCGCCTACGGCAACCACTTTCACAACGGCTATCTGGACCGCGACTGGACAGGCGTCGGCATCAGCCCGCGCTTCGACTTCATCATCATTCACGAGAGCGGCCATGAGTGGTTCGGCAACGCCATCACAGCGGCCGACAAGTCCGATATGTGGATCCACGAGGGCTGGACCACTTACCTCGAGTGTCTCTACGTCGAGTACAACTACGGCCACGAGGACGAGGTGAAGTACGTCAACGCGCTGAAGAAAAAGGTGAAGAACGACCGGCCGATCATCACCGCACGTGGCACCAACGCCGAGCCCCCGCAGGACCAGTACTTCAAGGGCGCGCTCTTTATCAACACCTTGCGCAGCATTGTGGATGACGACGCCCGCTGGTTCGCACTGATCCACGACTTCTATCAGCACTTCCAATATCAGAACATCATGATCGAAGATGTCGAGCAATACTTCAACCAGCAGACCGGCATGAACCTGACGCCGGTCTTCGATCAGTATCTGCGCCACACCGCGATCCCCACGCTGGAGCTGAAGTTTGACGAGCCCGCAGGCACGGTCCAATACCGCTGGCAGGCCGACGAAAAAGACTTCGCCATGCCGGTGCGCGTAGGCTTGAAGGAACACTGGGAGATGATCCATCCCACCACCGAGTGGCAGACCATGAAGACGCCGCTCACCAAAGATCAGTTCGACGTGGCGACCGATTTGTATTACATCAACGTCTACAAGCAGTAGGGCGCATACTTAACAACTAGCGAGAGCAGTGCTAGACTTCGAGTTTTCCGCTGTAGTTGAGTTTTTTCAGCGATCGAAGTGAGTGGAAAGAGAGACGTCAAATGCATCCGGATCTTGAAAAGCTGATCGTATTGCAGGCGCACGACGTCGAGGCCAAACGGCTTCGCGATGAGATGGTGGCTTTGCCGAAACACGTGGCGGCGCTGGAAGCCAAGGCGAAGGCGTTCCAGGGTCAGCGCGCAGTCATCGTCGACCTGATCGCCAAAGAGGAGGCGCTGCGGCGACGGCAGGAGTCCGACGTGAAGGATCAGAGGGCCAAGATCGACCGCACGCGCAAACACATGGACCTCGCCACGACGACCGTGCAGGTGACCGCGTTCGAGCACGAGATTGCCTTTGCGCAGGCAGAGATCAGCAAGCTCGAAGACGCCGAGATCGAGAGCATGGAGCGCAGCGAGGGGTTGGAGTCGCAGAAAAAACTCGCGGACGATGCCGTCACCGACGCGACCACCACGTTGGAGGGCGAGCGAGTCCGAGCGACCGACACCATCGCCGCGGATAAGACACTGCTGGCTGCGGTTGAGGAGAAGCGCATCGCCGTGCGTGCTGAGATCGGCGAGGCCGCGCTCTCCACCTACGACCGCATCGCAAAGGCGAAGGGAACGGCCGTAGCCGAGGCACTCAATCAGAAGTGTATGGCCTGTCAGATGATGGTTCGGCCGCAGCGCTGGAATGACCTTCGCGACCGAGGCAACGACGAGACCATGATGACCTGCGAGAGCTGTGGGCGCCTGCTCTACTACGATCCGGCGCGGGACGCTCCGCAGCGCAAGACGGTTCCAGTAGAGAGCATAGCGGCGTCAATTATTCGATCGCTCTAAAACCAGCAAGCATAATACCGGCAGCGGTCAGCGCGAGATATTTTCAAGCGGGCGTTTGTGCGGTCAGTCTTGTCCGTGGCAGTGCACCCCATTTGCCTCGCGACCAACGGGAGCGCCAAGTGAAGCGGTATACAAGTCACGAAGTGACCGCCCTCCGCGTAGGAGGCCCGTCCGGCAGGACACAGCTTTAAAACGGCTCCCGCTCAGCATTTTGTCCGAAACTCTCTGAATCCCGGCCTGGTCGATACAATCTAATCTCCACACATGGCAGCTACAGTAGTCGACCTCCCCGAGGCCCAGCTCTCTGAAGCGAGTAGTCCCGAGCACCACCCAGCTGTCGAACGCCTCTGGCGTCCGCGGATCAACCCGTGGATCATTGCCATGACGGTGACCCTGGCGACGTTCATGGAGGTGCTTGACTCATCGATCGCCAACGTCGCGCTGCCGCACATCGCCGGCGGTCTGGGCGCTACGCAGGACGAGGCCACGTGGGTATTGACCGCGTATCTGGTCGCGAACGCCATCATCCTGCCCGCCGGCGCTTATATGACGACGTTCATCGGGCGCAAGAAGTTCTACATGATCTGCGTCGCGCTGTTCGGCATCAGCTCGGCTCTCTGCGGCTTTGCTCCTTCGCTTCCAATTCTGATCTTCTGTCGCATCCTTCAGGGCGTTGGCGGCGGCGGTCTCGCGCCGTCGGAACAGGCGATTCTTGCCGACACCTTTCCTCCCGAGAAGCGCGGGCAGGCCTTTGCGATGTATGGCCTCGCTGTCGTCTGCGCGCCTGCGATCGGGCCCACACTGGGCGGCTACATCACGGACAACTTCGACTGGCGCTGGATCTTCTTTCTCAACGTCCCCATCTGCCTGATCTCGCTGTTCCTTACCTCGCGCATCGTCGAAGATCCGCCTTATGTGAAGAAGCAGGTCGAGCTCTCGCAGAAGGGCGGCATCAAGCTCGACTTTCTTGGCTTCGGCCTGCTGGGTCTCACCTTCGGCTCGCTCGAGTTCATTCTCGACAAGGGCCAGGAGGATGACTGGTTCTCCTCTCACCTCATCACCTTCTTCGCGGTGACCATGGTCATTGCGTTCATCGCGATGATCTGGTGGGAGCTCAAACAACTGCGCGAAGGCCATCGCCCGATCCTCAATCTCACGCTCTTCAAACGCCGCAACTTCGCCATCAGTTTTCTGCTGATGTTCGTGCTGGGCTTCTCACTCTATGGAACGACGATCCTGATCCCGCAGTTCGTCCAGACACTGCTAGGCTACACCGCCGAACTGGCCGGGCTTGTCCTATCGCCCGCCGGCCTGATGATGATGTGCATGATGCCGATCGTCGGCGTTCTGGTGGGCAAGGTCGATCCGCGCAAATTGATTGGCTATGGCTTCGTTATGCTGACGCTGTCACTCATCACGATGCATACGCTGAACCTTGGAGTCAGCTATGGCTATCTGGTCTTCGTGCGTTGTTTCCAGGCATCGGGACTCGCCTTCCTGTTCATTCCGATCAACACGATCGCTTATATCGGCGTGAAGCAGTCGGAGAACAATGATGTGTCCGGCCTGACGAATCTGGCGCGAAATATCGGCGGCTCTGTGGGAACGGCGTTCGTCGCCACCATGCTGATACGCCGCACGGCAAACCATGAGACGAACATGGTCCGCAATCTTACGACGGGCAATGCTTCCTTCATGGACCGTGTGGCAAAGCTGAAAGGAATGTTCGGCGGCCATACCAGTGGCAACCCCATGACAGGCACCGGCTCCCACACCGCCCAGGCTTATCTCTACAACGAGCTGCACCGTCAGGCAGGGATGCTCGCCTATCTCGACATCATCCAGTACATGGCAGTCTTCTGCGCCTGCATGCTGCCTCTGCTCTTTTTCATCCCGCGGCCGCCTAAACACGCGAGCCCATCCGCCGGCCATTAGACCTGTGCAAGTTACAAATTGCCGATTCCTAGCCCGGGATAACTCTACGCCCTCAGAACCGGCGGCTCGCTCTCCGTCGAGAGCCGCGGCTAGCAGCCCCGGTAAAGGCTGATCGCAAGATTGTATGCACGAAATCGCACCTTCGAGGGAACCGCCCCCGCAAACCCACCTCCCAAGACCGCGTTCATTTCCCCCTCGAAGCCAACGCCGACAGCCTCTCTCATCCGAAGCAGACGCTCCACATTGACATTCCTCTCGGCGAAGCGCACCATCTTTGCGTTATCAGGAATCGCAGTATTGCACCAATAGGTCGTGTATCAGACTGATGCGGCCTGATTGGATTGCAACTCCGTAGGCGAGCAGTCCTTTACGAATTCATTATGCCTTCTTGACGAACTCGTTATAGCCGTCTCGTTAGGCTCTGAATATCAGCGTCCTGCGGCCTGGCAGCTCCTTTCTACCAGCCACAGCGGCTGTAAGGAATGGAGAGCGTCAGTGAAAAACAGGATAACGTCATGCGGCCAGCGATTCGGTCTCGCTGCATTCACCTTTGCAGCGGGGATGGCTCTTTGTACAAGCGATCTCCGGGCTCAGACGACAGAGCCGAATCTGCAGACGGCCGTAGAAAATACTCAGGCCACACCGGAGCATCAGACAGCTCAGGATCAAAAGATTCAGCAACTGCAGGACAAGCTCGAGGAGATCCAGAAGCAATTGATGGAGCTCAAACAGGCTAGCTCCTCCGCTCCGGAGACCCATCACACCACGACGGCGAAGGCCTCAGTTGCCGCGGCCGATCTGAGTGAAACGGAGCCGGAGGTCACCGACCCAGCCAGCCCGCACTCAGAGCCGTTCGCCTTTGCCGACTTCACCTGGCTCACCGGCAACCCACGGACCAAGGACACGCCGTATGCCACCAAGTTCTTTACGCCGGATATACGTTCGGACGTGAGTTACACCTACGACTTCCGCCATCCGCAGGACGACACGATCGTCGGGTCGAGCGAAGTGTTTCGTTCCAGCGAGGTTGCTCTGACGGACCTTGGCATCGGCGGCGACTTCCACTATAACAACGTGCGCGCCCGCGTTTTGAGCCAGATCGGTCTTTACGCCACGGCCACGCCGCGCAATGATGCCAGCCCCTCGCGCGGTCAGTGGGACCTTGCCAACGCCTATCGTTATGTAGGTGAGGCCAACGCCGGCTATCACTTCAACGTGCAACACGGCCTGAACGTAGATGCGGGCATCTTCCTCTCCTACATCGGCCTGTTCTCGTTTTACCAGTTCGATAACTGGGCCTATCAGCCGTCCTACGTGTCGTCCAACACGCCCTGGTTCTTCAATGGTGTGCGCGTGCAATGGTTTCCCACTGCCAAGCTGAAGATCGAACCCTGGTTCATCAACGGCTGGCAGTCCTACGGCCGGTTCAACAATCGGCCCGGGCTGGGCGGATCGATCCTTTATCGGCCAAACGGAAATTGGTCGATCGTCGGAAATCAGTACGGCTATGGAGAGGATGCGCTGGGCGTAGGGTCACGTACCCGCTACCACACCGACGATAGTGTTCAGTACAAGTACTACGAGCGGCCCAACTCCTTCGTCAGTAAGGCCGCCGCAACTTTGACCGGCGATGCAGGCTGCGAGAGCGGAGGCGGCGTAAGCTGCTTTGGCAACGGGAAGACTGGGCCAAAACAGAGCTTTCTCGGCTTCATGGCCTACAATCGCCTCTGGTTTGACCATGACATTTTTGGCCTGACCCTTGGCGGAGGACGCATCAACAACCCTGGCCGCTACCTCGTCCTTCTCCCGCCGATCAATGGAGCTACTGCGGCTTCAGGAACACCCTACTTCACCGAGAACCCGGGTGATCCGTTCAAAGCGTGGGACGCCTCCGTGACAGCCGACTACATGCCGAGCCAGTACTTCACCTATCGGCTGGAGTACAACCACCGTGCGGCGAACGTCCCCTACTTCGCCGGACCCGGTGGCGTCACTCCGCCCGGAGGCAACACCGGCGCGGCGGGTTCTCTCGTCTCAGGTTGGAGCCCGGATCTTCGCAACAGCGAGAACCGCGTTACCTTTGCGTTTCTGATGAAGTTCTAATCGCAGATACAACCGCAATGCAGTTCAAGGGAGCCTCCGGCAACGCGCCAGAGGCTCTCTCTTTTTATTGGAACGATCTCACTGGTGGAGCGAAGTATTGACGTGTCTAAACCGGGAACGGGTTCCGCTCATGGAACTGAACCTGGTGCCAGTACGGATAAGTCTTTGGCAACTCGCTCGCCTTATCGAGCTTGGCCACCTGCTCTTTGGTGAGCTCCCAGCCGATGGCTCCGAGGTTCTGCTTTAACTGCTCCTCGTTTCTTGCTCCGACGATCAAAGTTGAAACCGTAGGCCTGCGCAGCAGCCAGTTCAGCGCGATCTGCGGCACGGTCTTGCCGGTCTCCTTTGCGATCTCGTCGATGGCATCGACCACCGTGTAGAGATACTCCTCAGGAACCTGCGGCCCCGCATCGTTCACGATGTTTGAGTTCAGACGACTGTCCTTTGGGATGCCGGTCTCGCGGCGGATCCTGCCGGTCAACCGTCCCCAACCCAGCGGAGACCATACCAGCGCGCCCACACCCTGATCGGCGGCTAGTGGCATCAGCTCCCACTCGTAGTCGCGTCCAACCAGCGAGTAGTACACCTGATGGCCAACATAACGCGACCAGCCATAGCGCTCGCTTACGCTCAAGGACTTCATCAGATGCCATCCCGAAAAATTGGAGCAGGCGATGTAGCGAACCTTGCCTTGGCCCACCAAGTCATCGAGCGCACGCAGCGTCTCCTCCACCGGCGAGGTCGCATCGAACGCGTGCAGATGATAGATGTCGATGTAGTCAGTGCCGAGCCGCTTCAGCGAGCGCTCCGCTGACTGAATCAGATGGTAGCGCGACGAGCCTACATCGTTCGGCCCCTTGCCAAGCCGAAAGGTCGCCTTGGTCGAGATCATCACATCGTCGCGATTGTGCTTGGCCAACGCCTTGCCCAGTGCCTTCTCGCTCTCGCCATCGGAGTATACATCTGCCGTATCGAACAGGTTCATCCCCGCATCCATACAGATGTCAACGATCCGATTGGCTTCCTCCTGCGTCGTCTCAGACCAAGCTTTGAAAAACTCGTTGGCAGTGCCAAACGTACCCGCACCGAAGCAGAGCTCCGGCACCTTCAAACCCGATTTACCAAGCTGTCTATATTCCATGCGGATTAAGATGCAGCCAACGCCCTTTCCGCTGTTAATTTTCGGCTGCCGTATTTGAGTTTTTACTTTACCGCCGGGTCAACCAGGCATATTGAGATACGTCGAATAGGCGCGGCTACCGACCGAAGTAAACGGAACCATCTTTACCGGGGCGTTGGCACTTTGGATCGTCCACTCATCACGCGCGGACTGTTGTATTGCGAGCACATGCGCCTTGCTTGTTATCACCAGCTCAGAGGCCAGTGCAAACAATACTCTCGGTCCAAACATTACTGCTACAGTCTCCGGATGCACCTCATCCAGTATCTCGATTCGTGGCTTCATCGGCAGTTGCAGCTTCACCGTGTCACCCGTTCGCCATCTGCGTTGAACCGTCGCAAAGCCCGACCTGACCGTCATCGGAACAGGGCTTCCATTTACTTCTAGTGAGGCTGCATCCGCCCATGCCGGAATTCGCAGCTTCAGCCCAAACAAGGCCGGTTGCGAGGTCTTCATCCGCAGGCGAATCTCCGGCGACTCCGGGTAAGTTCCTTCCTGCTCCATCTCTATTTTTGCTTCACCCTCGGCCCACCGCAGAGTAGAAGGAAGATAGAGATTCACCCACACTGCTCCGGGCTCATGAAAGTAACCGTTGATCCAGTAGTCTGCGACAACCTGCGGCAGTGTACCCGAACAGCAGGGCCATCGGTGGACCGAATAAACTCTCTCCCCGCCAGATCCCTGTTTATTCGATGAGCCAGCGACGTCGCCGGACGAAGGACGTGAGTGATAGTCCGAATAGTAGAATGCCTGCCCATCCTGTTGTAGCGGCATCGCTCCGAGGACGGTGTTGTACATCACCCGTTCCATACTGTCGCCGTAGCGTCCTTCGCGTGTGCATCGCAACAGATAACGGGTCAGCTTCATGTGCGCATACGATCCACAGGGAGTCTCGAAGCTGTTATGGCTCGTCGCGAGACTCTCAAAGACCTTGCCCGAACCCGGCGCCTGCAACATCTCATCCGGTCCCCACCCGCCAGTCGCAAAGCTCTGAGCAAGAAGCATATCGAAGCCATTCTTCGCGGCGCGCAGATGTTTTTCGCTTCCTCCAACCATATAAGCCTGCATGGCCGAACACAACGCATTCACGTAGCTGTATGCGTGCTTGCCGCCGAGCACGTTCTCTCCGCGCGCGAGAGGGTCGAAGTAGGTCGCGTCATCCATATAGCGCTTCGCCATCTCACGATATTCGCCTCCCTCGGCTCCCATCTGTGCCGATACGAGATACAAATTCTCCGGAAGCGTATAGCTCTCGTCCCAGGTCCAGGAAACATCCTTCCTCGTCCGCCAGGTCACTTCGCGATCCACTGCGTGCCCCGGCAGCTCAGGTAGTGCGGCCTTGCGTGTGCGCTCAAGAATCGCGAGAGCGTCCTCGTCGCCGGCCAGCCTATGAGCATCCATCAAGCCGCAGACCAGCTTGTCGAAGCAGTAGGCCGGAAATCTATTCTTCGCGAAATATTCGGTTGCAATCGTCTGTGAGTAAAGATGGTTCAGATGCACTACTCGCTCACGCAGCGCCGGATCGCCCGTGATCGCATGCATTCGCGACAAGGCCGAGACCCACTGTCCAAACGTTGCACTCGGCGCCAGCCCCGCGTCTTCTTTCTTGTAGTCGTAGTCCGCCCGGTACTGATACCACCCGCCGATATCTTCGCCCGGCGCATCCTGTCCCACCATCTTTCGGAACGGCATCAGCAGACTGTCATCACTAAGCCCCATCAGAACAGTACGTACGTTCTCGATCTGGGCTAGATGCGGCGTACTAGTCAGCGTCACCTGACCGTAGCCCACCTCTTCAAGCGGCTGTGCACCGACCGCGGCGAACCCCACTCTGTGCAGCGCTTCGCCCGCGGCTACGGCGGCTCCCCCCTGCAATAACGCGCGCCTGGAAATCCCAGCTCTCACTCAAACATCATCCGCCTGAGCAGACACATCTGTCACCAGCCACACTAGGAGTAAACTCCGTCGGCGTGCAACTAATTCGGCTGCTCCGAGCCACTTCGCGTATTGCGCATGTTGATCTTGCAGGTGGCGGACTCCGGCGGATGCCGCCACCATATCTGGAAGTCGCGGGTGACGTCGGTCAGGCACATCGAGCGAAGCTGAGCCTGAACATCCGGATCACGGTCGGTAAAGTACGGGACGTGCGTGGTGTCCTCGACCACCACCTCGGCCGCACGAACACCGGCGAGGATGCGCTCGCGGTCCGCAGGAAGCTGCTGGTGCGGCATTAGAAACCATGCGTCCGGAGAGCCGATCGTTGGATAGTAGCCGTGGACTCCCGTCGCGTTCGACATCATCAGGACCTTATTCGTCGAGGCAATCTCAAGAATCTTCGCCATCTGCGCAGCATACTCGGGCTCTGCGTAGAGGTTCTTTGTAATCGGGGAGCGCTGAGTGCCCCTCCACGCGGCCAGAGTGAGCCGAGCCTGCGACAGCTGCGCACAGAGTCCGATGCCGATAAAGAGGATCAGAGCGCGATTTTGCCAGCGAGGAGCCGCGAGCAGCGAGATGCCAAGGAGCACGCCCGCCACAACGATTGGATCGTAGATGATGTGCTGCCCGTCACCTTTGTAAGCCGCGAGTGCAAAGAAGATCTGCAGCGCAGCGCAAAATGCGACGGCGGCGTGCCTGGGATCGAGTCTACCGCTGCGGATCATTACGGCGATCGCCCGGGCTCCCATAACAGCCAGTGCGAGCGTGCTGAGGATCCACCATGTAATCGGTGTGACGATGTAATACGCGAGGTAGTACTTCAAACTGTGGCCGGCGGGGTGCAGGAAGCCCTTCAGGTCGTTGTAATCCATTTTGCCCGCCGACCCGTAGTAAAACTTCAGTCCCAGCATGGGGAGCGCGGTTGCCAGAGTGGATTGAACCCCGAAGTAGGCGCTTAGACCAACGAACAGGACAACGTACGTTAGAACGCCGGGAGCAAAGCGCCGAACCAGAAGCCGGATCGAACGGTCGCTGTTGAACCACCAATCCGCTGCGAGATAGACAGCGAGAAGGCCGGTGAGAAGCAGCGGCAGCGAGGGAACGCTGAAGCAGCCAATCACGGAGACGGCAAGTGCCGCGTCCGCTCGTCCTTCCACGAGAAGGAGCAGGGCAAACAACATCGACAATTGCACCAGCGAGTAAGGAAAGTTGGGATTGACCCACAGAAGAAGAGGAGCAACCGCGACCACCGCAGCGAGATACAGCCATCGCGAGGAGAGGCCACGCAGGAAAGACGCCCAGAACACCACCATCAGGATCAACACGACGACCGTGCAACCGATCATCGGCCAGTAGCCGCGGCCGAAGATCGCAAACAGGACGCGCTGAATCAGGACTGGAAGAAGCCCGTACTGATAAAAGGCATCCACCCCCAGGCGAAGATGTTCGGCCAGCATGTAGTCGAGGTTGAGGAAGTTGCTTCTGTCCGCAAAGACCCAGAGGTAGTACGAAAAAAAGATGGGCAACGAGAGAAGATCCAGCAGGACGAAGCTGGCGAGTAGGACGACAAATTGCGTTACCCTGCCTGGCGCATGACTGTCTTCGATCATCGTCTCCCCGGCGAACTAGGTGGCTGTGGAACGCACTCTAGCAGGCAGAGGGAGCTATAGCAACCAGGAAATAGGTTTCCGTCATTACGATCGGCGAGCACCGAAGACTTCTTTCGCTCAAGTTCTTCCCGGCGCGCGTTCGCTCTACTCCACCGGTTTGTCGACCTGAGACTGATATACCTCTTCCACCCGCGAGACGGTATCAATCTCGCTCACCGGCTTGTCCGTCCGGATCTTCAGGATGCGCGGGAAACGCAGCGCAAATCCGCTCGCATGACGACCGCTGCGCATGATGTTGTTGAACGCTACCTCCAGCACCATCAACGGTTCCACTGTGCGAAAGAACCCCTGGTCTTCGAGAGTGTGTTCCATCATCCACGCGCTCATCTCGCCGATCTCGACGTCCGTCAGGCCCGAATAAGCTTTGCCGACGTTGAGCAGCTCGCCCTTATCGCCGCGCACCGCAAACGTATAGTCGCTCAAGATACCGGCGCGCCTCCCATGCCCAAACTCCGCCCCCGTCACCACCACGTCCAGGGTCGCCAGCTCGCGCTTCAGCTTTACCCACGCCAGCCCGCGCCGGCCCGGCTGATAGACCGACCCCGCAGCCTTCAACATCACTCCCTCGTTCGCCCGGGCCCTGGCATCGGCATAGGCCCGGTCGATCTCTTCGGCCGACTCCACCAGCCGCGACGGCGAGATCATCAGCCTCTCCACTGGGGCACTCTCCTCGACTGCAAATAACACCGCCTGCGAATCACGCGCCCGCTCGTCCACCACCAGCGGAGAGGCCACGCGCTCTACCAGACGCTCCACCACCGCCTCCAGCCGATTGCGCCGCTCCCGCAACGGCAGCTCCAGCAACAGTTCACCGTCGGCGCACATCAAGTCGAAGGCCACAAAGACGACCGGCACCTGCTGCCGCCACTCGTTCGAGACGCGCTTGCGTCCAATCCTCTGCCCCAGCACGGCGAACGGCAGAGCGCGCCCCTGCTCGAAGTCCCACCCCAGAATCTCTCCATCCAGGATCAGGGAGCTCGGGATCAGCGAGCCCGCAGCCGCATCCGTCTCCGCACGAATCTGCGCAAACGCCTCCTCAAGCTCCGGAAAGCTTTCGGTCACATCTTCTTTATTGCGCGAGTAGATCGCCACGCGCCCCGGCTGACCGGAGTCTCCGCAGTGTATCTGCGCCCGCATCCCGTCGTACTTGTCTTCGAGAAATGCTTCCACGCCCTGTGTGGCTGCGGCGTTCGCAAGCGTCGTATCACCCCCCGCCTGCGTCTCTTTTGCAATGACATCTTCCGGCGGAGCATCGGCAAATTCTTCGGCATCGGCATAGAAGCTTTGCGCCTGCACAGCCTCTCCAGGCTTATGGTTCGCTGCCTCCACGACGACCACCTTCTTGTCTTTACGAGGCTTCTTTGTCTTTACCACCGGCACCTTCGCAGGCTTTTCGGTGAACCGCTCCACCGCCTCCTCCGGCGTCTCCACCGGCGAGGCCAGCATAAATCCCAGTGGATGAAACAGCCGCATCCTGGACTCATGCAGGGTTCCAGAGAAGGCTCGCCGCACTGCGCCGCCGAGATCCGCCTCCAGCATCACCGCTCGCCGCACAGCGTCGACAGAAGCTCCAGCCGCAACGGCAATCGCCTCCTCCACAAGGCTCTGCTTCACTCCAATCCGCATATCGCCAAGCATCAGCTTCAGCAGGTACTTCGCTTCAAGCGGAGTCGCCCGCCGCAGCAAGCCCTCGACCAGAGCCGCACGAATCGCCGTCGTCTTCGCCACCGCCATCGCAGCAAACGCCTCGGCCACGGCGGCCAGCGTCAGCTCTGCGGTCTTCTCTGCCCTCGCAGCGAACAGCAGATCGAAGGCCGCCGCACCCATGTCTCCGTGGCGGCGGTAAGCCGCAGTCAGCATCTGGTCGCTGGCTCCGCTGACCGCCAGCAGCGCCTTGGAGAGTAAAGCCCCGCCGGCGTTCAGCTTCCGCGAATCCGCCTCAGCGAACGGCGTTCCAGCAAGATAGAGCGCCAACAAGCCCGAGTCGTCGCTCTCCGGCCCACTCTCCGAGCTTGCCGCGTGCACCTTCGAGATCGTCTCAGCGATCGCCGCGCGTTTTTTCAGCTTTCCGGCCTCCTTCGCCAACTCGTCCGCCAGCTCCGCGACCACCGCAAACAACGCCATACCTTCAACCTCGCCCCGCGTGCCCGATTCCCCGTTTGGTATCAACTGATTCCACTCCAGTAAAGATGCCAAAAAGGGGCTGGCTGCACCCTGCGCACAAGGAGTAACATCTAAACAGATATGAACGCAGTCGCAAATACGGTGTTTCTCTCCCGCGTGGCCCAGTCTCCCGACCGCCACGACTTTGCCTAGCTGCGCCTCTCCTCGACCCCGACTCTTCTGATCCCCTAATCCCTTTTTACTCAATGGAGTAGCTATGTTCGACCGCCTCGATCAACTTGAAGCCCGTTACGAAGACCTCGGCAGGCAGATGTCCGACCCCACGCTGGTCAACGACCAGAAGAAGTTTCAAGCCATCGCGAAGCAGCACCGCGACATGGAGCCCACCGTCGAGAAGTTCCGCGAGTACCGCAAGATCAGGGACGGCATCGCCGATGCCAAAGCCATGCTCGCCGACCCGGACCCCGAGGTAAAAGAGATGGCGCAGGCCGAGCTCGATACCCTTGAACCGCGCCTCGAGCCAGTTGAGGAGCAGCTCAAGGTTCTGCTCCTCCCCAAAGATCCCAACGACGAGAAGAACGTCATCCTCGAGCTGCGCGCCGGCACCGGCGGCGACGAGGCCGCACTCTTCGTCGCAGAGGTCTTCCGCATGTACATGCGCTTCGCCGAACAGCACAAGTGGAAGGTCGAGATCCTCTCCCAGACCGAGTCCGGCATCGGTCACGGCCTTAAGGACATCACTGCCATCATCGAAGGCGAAAACGTCTACTCGCAGCTCAAGTACGAGTCCGGTGTCCATCGCGTACAGCGCGTTCCGGCAACCGAAACGCAAGGCCGCGTCCACACCTCTGCCATCACCGTCGCCGTTCTTCCCGAGGCCGAAGAGGTCGACATCAAGATCGAAGCCAAGGACCTGCGCATCGACACCTTCTGCTCCTCCGGTCCCGGCGGCCAGTCGGTAAACACGACTTACTCGGCCGTGCGCATCACGCACCTGCCGACCAACACCGTCGTCAGCTGTCAGGATGAAAAATCGCAGATCAAGAATCGCGAGAAGGGAATGCGTGTTCTCCGCGCCCGCCTCTATGAAGTTGAGGCCGAACGCATTCACCAGCTCCAGGCCAAGGATCGCAAGCAGCAGATCGGCTCCGGCGACCGCAGCGAGAAGATCCGCACCTACAACTTTCCGCAGAACCGCCTCACCGATCACCGCATCGGTCTCACCAACCACCAGCTCGCGATGGTGATGGAGGGCCAGATTCAGCCCACCATCGACGCCCTCATCGCGCACTACACCGCCGAAAGACTCAAGGCCGACGCAGAGGCTGCCTGAGGCTGCTTCCCACCGACGTGGCAAGGAGCATGGCAAAGAACGACGAGACGGCTGACTTGAAACTCCTAAAACTTGAGAGGAGGATTTCACGTCAGTCTCTTCCAGAGGATCGACCTATGATCAGGCAGCACCGGAGCGCCCACCGCTCTGCCCGTACCGCAATGCACGTCGTCATTCTCGCCGTTGTTTCAGCCCTCTCAGCACCCCTTCTTCACGCACAGCCCGATACCAGGACACCACCCTTCAACGGCATCGCCCACGTCGCCCTTCGCGTCCACGATCTTGCCACCTCCGTAGCCTTCTACGAGAAGCTCGGCTTCGAACAGGCCTTCGACCTGCGCAAAGACAACGTCCCCTACGAGTCCTTCCTCAAGATCAACGACACCCAGTTCATCGAGCTCCACGCGGCCGCCCCAACCGAGCCCGATACCGGCCTCCTGAGCCTATGCTTCGAAGGCGCCGATCTTCAGGCGATCAACGACGACTACCGCAGCCACGGCCTTAACCCCACGCCCATCCTTAAAACAAATGCTGGGAATCTCCGCTTCATCCTGGGTGGCCCCCTTCAAACCTCTAGCCCACAGACCATCGAGTACACCCAGTACCTCGCTGGCTCGCTCCATAGCGAAGACCAGGGCAAGCACCTCGGCCCCGACCGCGTCGGCGAAAAGCTGATCGCTGTCTCGGTCCCAATGGCAGACCCCGCCTCGGCTCGCGACTTCTACATCAACCAGCTCAACTTCAAGCCCATCGCCAACGATCCGATGAGCCTCCACATGCCTGGCGAGAGCGGCCAGGAGCTTGAAATCATACCCGCAACCACCGGCACGCACGCTCGTATGACGCTCGAATCGAGCAACCTCGCCAAGGCCGCGCGCCACCTGCACAAAGAAGGCATCTTCGCCGTCAAAAACGGAGCCACCCTCACCGTGATCGACCCCGACGGCAACGTGCTGATCCTCGAAACCCGCTAGCGAACCATCTCCCCTCTGCTAACGTAAAGTCACGCATGCGCCTCTCTCCACTTCTCGCACGCCTGTCTCCCGTCTGCCTTCTTGGCTGCTTCGCCGCTGTCCTGGCCCAGCAGCCCGCCCCCGCACTCGAACAGATCCTCTCCCGCATCGAAGCCAACACCGAGCAGTACAAGTCCACCGTCCCCAGCTTTCTCTGTGACGAGCACATCACCTCTCAGGAGATCCATGACGGTAAGCTCAAGCACGAGACCACCGTCGAAGCACTCTTCCGAGTCGCGCGATCGCCTTCGCCAGACGGCACCCTCGAAGAGTCTCGTGAAGTGAAGGCGATCAACGGCAAACCATCGAGCAGCAAAAAGCTCGATATGCCCATCTCGTTCAACGGAGGCTTCAGCGGCGCACTCGCGAAGTTCCTCTCCGCCGATCGCCGCGAGTGTTTCGACTACCAGGCCGATCGCTCCTCCCCAGCATCTCCCGGCACCGAAGCCTTCACCTTCACCGCCCGCGAATCCGCCGCGAAACAACCCGCCTGCGTCACGATTCGGCCCGAAACCACCGGCAAGTTCGTCATCGACTCATCCACCGCGCAGGTCACACACATTGAGCGCACGGTTCCGCATCCCATCGGTAAAGATCAGGCAGTTCTAGGCACAGCCTCTGTTGACTTCGCACCCGTCACCCTCAATGGAAGATCCTTCTGGCTACCCATCACGGTCGTCGCCTTCACCACCGAGACTCCAAAGACCAATGCCTTCCGCTTCACCGCGAAGTACAGCAACTACCATCGCTTCGCCGCCAGCTCCACTATCCTCCCCACAACCTCAGACTCCACTCAGCCCCAGTCAAGGTAGCCGCAGCATGACCTTCCGCCAGGCCATCACCAACGCCGCAGCCGAGCTGGCCGCCAACCCACACCTCAGCGAACACGCCCACCGCGACGCCGAACTTCTTCTCCTCCACACGCTACAGATCTCCCGCGTCACCCTCATCGCATATCCCGACCGCGACCTCTCCCCCGCCCAAGACGCGCTCTATCAGATCGCCATCAGACGCCGTATCCAGTTCGAACCCATCCAGTACATCACCGGCGAGCAGGAGTTCTACGGTCTGCGCCTCCACGTCACCCCCGCGGTCCTCATCCCCCGCCCCGAGACCGAGCATCTCGTCGAGGCCGTCCTCAAGCTGCTCCCCACAGACCGGGGTGTAAAGCTCGTCGATATCGGCACCGGGTCGGGAGCCATCGCCATCGCACTCGCCGTCCACCTTCCACTGGCCACGATCACCGCCGTCGACCTCTCCCTCGATGCTCTCGCCATCGCAGAGCAAAACGCCCGCGAGCACAACGTAGCCAACCGCATCCAGTTCCTTCCCTCCGATCTACTCGCCGCCGTCGAATCTCACGGCAAAACCTTCGACGCCATCGTCAGCAACCCACCCTACATCCCCACATCCGACAGCCTCACACTGCACCCCCAGGTTCGCGAGCATGAGCCCGCCGCCGCACTCTTCGCAGGCGAAACCGGCCTCGACCTCTACCGCCGGCTCATTCCGGAGGCCCTCGGCGCGCTCAAACCAAACGGCATACTCGCGCTCGAGATTGGCCACGGCCAGCAACAGTCGCTCACCCGTCTGCTCGCCGGATGGAACGACGTCACCTTCCTCAACGATCTCCAGCAGATTCCGCGTGTCGCCCTCGCGCGCAAGCCGAACCCATTCGACCCGAACCGATAAAATCTGTCACAATGAAACCCACGACTCTGTCGTTCGTATCAACAGTTGGAGTCCTTGTTTCATGAATAAGTCCGAACTTCAAGACCATCTCTACGCACTCGAAGAGCGTCTCCTCCATCCCGACCGAGAGGCTGACCGCACCGCCCTCGTCCCGCTCTTCGCCGAGGAGTACAGGGAGTTCTGCACCTCTGGCCGTGTCTTCAATCGCCAGCAGACCATCGACGTGCTCCTGTCCAGCACAGCTCGCGCCGCGACCATCCACCACTTCTACATCGCACAACTTGCAGAGGATGTCGTCCACGCCACCTATCGCGCCACCACCTCAGTCGCCGTCTCCCACCGCTCCTCCCTCTGGGTCTTTCGCGATAACCGCTGGCAGCTCCTCTTCCATCAAGGCACTATCGCCAGCTGACAGTGTCCTGCCGGACGGGCCCACTACGCGTGGGGCGGTCACTTCGTGACTTGTATACCCTGTTTCGTTTGACCAAACACCATTGGTCCTCCCGTTGGTCGGAGGGAAAAATTGATTCCGACCAGCGGGAGGACCATAGAAGCTCACCCTGCCCAGACCGGGACACGCGTCACGAAGTGACCGCCCTCCGCGCAGTGGGCCCGTCCGGCAGGACATAGGTCCCTCTAAAGCCCCGCGTACCAGTCGTACCCCAGCTTCGTCCAGTAGTCGTCAGGCCGCCTGTCGGTGTACGCGATCAGTCCAATCCGTTTGATCTGTTTGTAACCGTACTTGATCGGCATATGTAACCGTATCGGTGCACCGTGCCACTGTGCCAGCGGCCGACCAGCCATCTCAGTCACCAGCAGACTCTGCGGATGCATACACACCTGCAGGCTGAACCCACAGTAGTAGTCCCCATCCGGCGTCTCCATGTAGACGTACTTCGGCAGCGATCCATCCGGCTTCCTCTCCGGCGGATACTTCGCAATCAAATCCGCCAGCCGGTACCCACCCCAGTGCACTACCTGGCTCCATCCTTCGATGCACTTGAACTCCGTCACCAGCTCATGGTGCGGCAGGCTCGTGATGTTGTCCAGCTGCAACAGCAGCCCCGGCGTACCCGGCATCAGCGTGCTGCGGGACATGCCCGCCTCTTCCTGTCCACGCGGTCTTCTATTCATCTTTTTCATCGCCGCTTCAAGCTCCGACGAAATCCTCTGCGGCTTCCCCTTCGCACCGCTGCCCACCATCGTGCTGGCCTGGCCACCCGTCATCATCGGCCCCAATCCGGCACCTCCGTCTCCGTTCGGATCGGGCTTCACCGTCGCATCTACAGACCCCGCCGTCGCACTCTTCGGGCGAACCTTCGTATCGTGCTCCACCGGCCCAGCTTCCTTCTTCATCTCGTACTGATACTCCCACGCCGTCACGTCCTCCACGTACTGAGGAAGCCTCTTCGCGCCCTCCACCCCCACCATCTGCAGCCGATAACTCTCCGGTACCAAGTCCATCTTCAACCCATAGTTCCCGTTGGTCCGAAGCTCCATCGATCGCGCCACCGGATAAGTCGGTGCCATCCCGCGCTCGTCGAAGACCGCACGCGACACCCTCGCATTGAGCCGGAGCATGTGGCGCAGCGGCTCCTGCAGCCGCATATTCATTGGGCTACGATCGATCCACCGGTAAAATCCATACCCTCCCGCAGCCGTCGCAGCCGCAACCAGAAAACTCCTGCGAGTCCTCTGCCCCGACTGCGCCCTCACCTCCGCATCCAGCGCCTCTACCTCTGCGGCGCGCGAATCTCTCCGCTCCCGCTCCCCATCGCGCTCCCAATCACGTTCCCAGCTGCGGTCCAGATCGTCGCCGCGATCCTTCTTCTCCTTCTCCCACTTGCGCCTCTCCTCCTGCTCCTCGCGCTCCTCCCGTCCGTCGCTCATCCCGCCCTCCTCTCCTCTTCTAGCGAAGCCTTCGCCACCGGAACAATCTCATACCCACTCACCATCGAGCGAAAGTTATTCCACCCCGCAAGAATCACCTGACCCACATGCACCACAAAGAACGCGCAGAAGCCCATCGTCAGCCAGAAGTGCTCCCACCGCGCCATCTCATAGCCGCCCAGCAGCGACGTAATCCAGTGCACCTGCGTCGGCTTATAGATCGAAAGCCCCGTCACCAGCGACCCCAGCCCCATCAGAACAACCGACGTATAAGCAATCTTCTGCGCGCCGTTGTACTTCTTCTGCGGCGGCAATCCCTTGCGAAGATGCAGATCCACCAGCGTCACCTGGATCGCATCCAGAAAAGATCTGCGCTCCGGCACCAGCACCCGCCACTCCCCCGAGATCAACAGATACAACACATACAAGATCCCATTGATCGCGAAGATCCACATAAAAAAGAAGTGATACCCCAGCCCCTCAGTCACCCGATAGGGCGCATTGATCAGCTTCCAGAACCACGGAGGAAACAGCCGCACCACCGTCAGCGATCTAACGCCCACCCGATACACCGCATGGGGATGCTGATAGGCGTTATCAGAATCATTCCAATAGATCAGCAGCCCGCTCCAGATCATCGTGAACAGCACCGGGAAGTTCACCCAGTGCATCCACCGAATCGCCAGAGGATGCTTCTTCTCAAGCCGTATCGTCGCCACCGCAGGCTCGCTTGCTTCTACCGGCGTGACGACAGCATCCGCTACAACTGGCGAAGCCGGATCCGTCGAAGGTGCAGAGACAGCCGCAGCAACAGACTCATCCGCCGCTTGATCACTCGCCTCCACTATCGGAGCCGCAGAGATCTCCGGCGCAGCCTCGACCCTCTCATCTGTAGTCTCAGCGGCCGGCGGCAGCTCCTCGATCGGCTCACGTCTGTCTGTAGATTTCTCAGGCATTTGAGCTCCCATCGTGCACTCTCGCGCACAGCTTTTCAACCCATGAACTTCCGCATCGTTAGAGCTTTTCTCGCGGCAAAGGTTACGCGAATTTATTTTGTGTAGTGGCTGACCTACCTCAACTGCACCCGAATCCGAGCATCCGTCTCATCCACAAACGTAATCTCCTTTGCGCTCATCACCGCACGGGCCCCCGCCCCACGTCCATCCAGCAGAAAGACGGTCGCATGATCCGCATCGGTCCAGCACGCCAGCCCCTGGACGCAACCCAGAATCTGCGGCACCCCCGGAACCCCACTCCACCTCTGCACCAGGTATCGCCGCTCCGTCCCCGGCTCTTCTACCAGCACATCGTTCAAAAAGTTGATATACAGCCGTGCCCCATCCACTGCTACGCCATTCCGCTCCATCTTGCCCAGCGGATCGCGCAGAAAGATCCGCTGCCGGAACACCCCCACGAAGATCACCAGCAGCAACGTCCCACCGACCAGAATCCTATTCACTTTTTCTCCTCGTGGTACTCCTGCTCCGTGTTGATCCCCCACAGCGCAGCTTTATCTACATGCCCAGCAACAATACCATCCACGGCCGTCATCGCAGTCAACATACTGTGATCCTGGTTGTTGTACTTATGCATTCCGTTTCGCCCCACAAGAAACAGATTGTCGAACCCATCGGTAAACTCTCTCAACTCGTCGAACCGGTCATACGTGCCAAAGTACGCCGGATAGGTCTTCGGCACCCGCACCACATGCCCATCCGAAACATCCTCTGCATTCAAAATCCCGATCTTCGCCACCTCGTCAATCGCGAACTTCTTCAGCTCTTCATCCGGCATCTTCCACAGATCGTCGGTGTCGTAGCAGAAGTACTCCAGTCCAATCCAAACCTTCGTCGGGTCCGCCACCAGGTACGGGCTCCAGTTGTTGAAGATCTGTAACCGTCCCAGTACCACATCCGGCTCCTGCACGTAGATCCAAGTATCTTTCAGCAGCCCACCATCCGGCTCCTTCACCTTCAGCCGGTCCACCAGCAGCCCTACCGTAATAAAGTCGCGATACTGCAGCCCTGCACTTATCTCACGAACATTTTCGGGAATCTCTACCTCTCCCGGATCCATCGCAGATATGAGCTCTCTCATCGGCATGGTCGAAAAGAAATAGTCCCCTTCGAATCGTCGCCGACCGCCAGCAATATTTACGGCTTCAATCGCGACGATTTGTCGCGCTGCATGGGTATTCGGATCGCCACGCTTCGTAATTATCCGATCCACCTTCCAACCCATGTGAATCTCGCCGCCGCCGTCGCGAATGAGGTCCGCAACATGCTCCCACAACTGCCCCGGCCCGAACTTCGGATACATGAACCGCTCAATCAAGCTTGTATCCGTGCCCTTCTGCGCCAGGTCGCTCGTCTTTGCCTTGCCTCCAAACGCCTTCTTCAAAAAGTGCTTCACCGCCGTCGTCAGGCTCAGCCCCTTGATCCGCTGCGCCCCCCACTCCGCCGAGATCTCATTGCAAGGCGTGCCCCAGACCTTCTCGGTATAGCTCTTGAAGAACGTCAGGTAGAGCTGCCGCCCAAACCGGTTAATCAAAAAGTCTTCAAGACTCTTTTCCGGCGTAATCTGGCTCACCTGCGACTTCATGTAGCTCGTGCCAACGCGAAACGTCCTGACGATTCCCAGATTCTTCAACGTAGTCGCGGTCAACGTAATCGGATAGTCAAAAAACTTTCGCAGATAGTAGATCCTGCTCTTGCGTGGACGAATCAGCATCACCAGGTCCGGATCAGGATCAGGCGTCGCAGTCACCATCATCTCCACCGAAGCTGCTCCCTCTGATTCGTCTTCTGTCTCCTCCGAGGCATGCGGATCAATCGGCCCCACTCCGCGCAGCACAGGCTCCTCCATCAGACGCGCCGGCACTGCGACGACTCGCTTCTTCCCCTGATAAGAGATCTCCGGCTCCGATCCCGCATCGCCCACATCAGGCGGCATCAGGTCCACCCACCACTGCATCACGCGGTCGCTCTTGGAGAAGAACCGATGGCCACCGATATCCATCCGGTTGCCCTTGTACTTGATCGTGCGCGAGATTCCACCGATCTCTTCGCTCGCCTCCAGGATGATCGGTTTCACATCCGACCGTCTCAGCAGCTCCAGCCCTGCGGTTAGCCCTGCAGGCCCCGCTCCGATAATCACTGCTCTCCGCGACATGCGCCTGCCCCGCTCCAGACGCGCACACCGCGCCAAACCCAAGCTTATCGTAAACAAATCGCTCACTCCAGAGGTCAACATCATCCACTGGCTTCATCGCCATTTGCTACACTGTGCCCGTAGCCCCAAGGCAGCTGGCGAAGGAGCCCTTACAAAAAACATGCCCGAGCCTCCCCCGCTCAACGTCTCCTTGTCAGAGCGACTCCGCGCCCATCTCGCCATCGCCAGACTCGATCATTCCATCAAGAATCTCTTCGTTCTGCCCGGCGTCATCGTGCCGCTGAGCGTCTATCCGGCGCTCTTCACGCCTCATCTCTTCATTACGCTGCTCCTGGCATTTGCCGCGGTCACCCTCATCGCCTGCAGCAACTACGTCATCAACGAAGTCCTCGACGCACCCTTCGACCGCCTTCATCCCACCAAGCGCAACCGCCCCGCCGCACGCGGCCTCGTCAACATCCCCGCCGCCTACGTGCAATGGCTCCTGATGATGGTCGCCGGAATCGCCATCGGCCTCACTATCTCGCGCATGTTCGCCCTCGTCGCGCTCATCCTCTGGATCATGGGCTGCCTCTACAACTTTCCCCCCATCCGCACCAAAGACGTGCCCTACCTCGACGTCCTCACCGAGTCCATCAACAATCCTCTCCGCATGCTGCTCGGCTGGTACGCCGTCACCAGCGTCCTCGTCCCACCCGTATCGCTGCTCATCGCCTACTGGATGCTCGGCTGCTACTTCATGGGCCTCAAGCGCTTCAGCGAGCTCTCCGAGATCGGCGACCGCGCCGTCGCAGGCGCCTACCGCGCATCCTTCAAGCGTTACACGCCCGAGTCGCTGCTCGTATCGGTAGTCTTCTACGCCTCCACCGCGATGCTCTTCCTCGGAGCCTTCATCATCCGCTATCGCATCGAGCTCATCCTCGGCTTTCCTCTCGTAGCCTTCACCATGGCCATCTATCTCAAGCTCGCCTTCAAGCACGACAGCGCCGTCCAGAACCCCGAAAAGCTCTATCGCGAACCTCTCCTCATGGCCTCCTTCGCGTCAACTGCCCTCGTCATGGGCCTCCTCCTCTTCATCCGCATCCCACGCCTCGAGATGTTCTTCACCCCCACGCTACCCTCCGCCACGCCGCCAGTACTTCAGCCCGCGCCGGTCAGATACACTCAGCACGGCTCAGAGCAGCAGCGGCTTAGAACCTCCGTAAAGATATGATTTCGTCGCAGAGTTCCAGCATTGAAAGCAGATCCGACAGCCTTGCTCTCCCTTGGACGGCCGTCGCCTTTCTGATCCTCACCGCCGCCCTCTCCCTCCTCTGGTCGCACCACAAGCTCATGTCGCAGGACGAGTTCTTCGTCCTCCAGACCGACAGCGTGCCCAGCTACACCCAACTCCTCCACATCCAACGCAGCTATCCCATCTCGCTCGATCCCCTCGTCTACCACACCCTCGCGCACCTCGCGATCAGCATCTTCGGTGCAGGAGCCTTCGCCCTCAGGCTGCCCTCGCTGCTCGGCTATCTCCTCATGCAGCTCTGCCTCTTCTACTTCGTGCGCCGCATCGCCAACGACCACGCCGCAATCTTCGCAATGGCCTTTCCCGCAATGACGGCGACTCTCTTCTACTCCGCCGAAGGCCGCCCCTACGGTCTGCTCCTCGGCTTCTACGGCCTCGCCATGGTGAGCTGGCAGTGTGCAACCCGTCGCCAGTCGCAACGCACCGCCTCCCTCATCGTCCTCGCACTCGCCGTCGCACTCACGCTCAACACGCACTACTTCGGCGTCCTGTTGCTCCTTCCCCTCTGCGCCGCAGAGCTCTTTCGCACCATCCAACGCCGCCGCCTGGACCTTCCCGTCGCCGCCGCCATCCTCCTCGGCATGGCCTGCATCGGCTTCGCCCTACCGTTTGAAAAGTCCGCCGCCGAGTTTCGCAAGAACTACTACAACGCCGGAGACGTCGGCTACCACGCCATCACCCAGGCCTATCGTTCGCTCTTCCTGGACTACACCCACGCGAGCCTCAGCATCCAGCACCTCGCCGCCATCGGCCTCATCGTCTTCGCCGCACTCCTCGTCTTCGGCAGCGTGCGGCAACTACGCAACAAAGAACTCCATCTCCCAGACGCAGAGTTGGTCTTCGTCCTCGTCCTCGCCGGACTGCCCTTCTTCGGCTTCCTGCTAGCCTTCTTCGTCACGCACTCCATCGAGGTCCGCTACGTCCTCGGCGCAATCCTCGCGCTCAGCATTCTCCTGGCGATCGCCCTCTTCCCATTACTTCGCCGCACCAACACCGCCATCCTTACGTTGTCCGCGCTTGCGATCGCCATCGTATTCACGGGAGCCATTCGCATCCACGCCGAGCAGGCAAAGACCAAAGACTTCATGGCCTCGCTCACACTAAGCCCGCAGATCAAAGCCGCAATTCTCTCCAGCCCCAGCGGTCTGCTCTACCTGCAGGAGATGGGCACCTTCGAAGTAGCCAGCTACTACGAGCCCGACCCCGACGTACGCTCCCACATGGCCCTGGTCTACTCCAGCCCACAGGAGCTGCTGTGGAGCCGGCGCGACACCGAGTCGCTCACGGCGGAGCACATGCGCCACTTCACCGGCTTTCCCATCCTCTCCTACGAGCAGCTCGCCACCGAACCCGGCAACCACGTCTTCGTGCTCCTGCACAGCGGCTGGAACTGGACCGATCAGGCCCTCGCCGCCGCGCACGCCGAGATCACTCCGTTAGGGCCCGCCGTGGGAGGCGACGCAGCCTCCGTGCAATTCGCACCCGGCTCCCAATCGCAACCCTCAAAATAATCTATCCTTCAGCCACTGACGAGCCATCAAGCAGCACAGTCTCGTCAGCTTCAGCACGATGAGCCAGACGCATCAACAACACAACCAACAGCAGCGCACCAAAGTACATGTACGACTGCAGCACATTCCACCCGCGCCTGCCTGCCAGCAGATTCGTCGCCGCCAGAAAGTTGTCGCAAAGAAAAAACGACAGCCCCCACAACCACGGCCTCTTACTCTCCCAGCACCCATACGCAAACCAGAACCACGCAAAGATTCCGAACACAATGCCGTAGTGGTGCTCCCACGCCATCGGCGAGGCCGCCACCGACGCCAGCCCTATCGCAGCGATATCCGCCGTCGATCCGCGCAGCCTTCTCCATGGATACAGCAGCACTCCACCCACCAGCACCAGCGAAGTCAGCACCGTCATGCGGTACACCCACGCAACGTAAGGGGTGTAAACATGCGGCGTGTACCCCAGGTTCTCGCCGTTGAAGATCATCCGGTTCAAAGTCCCGAACATCGACTGATTCGCATCATGCGACTGCGCCTTATGACTCAGACTCGCCAGCACGCCCACATAATCAAGGTTGTTATGCCAACCAAAGACCGCCACCGACATCGCCACCAAAACAACAGAGCAGATCAGGAACGCCCACATCGCGCCCCATCGCCTGCGCACCGCCATCCACACCAGCAGCAGCACATATTGCGGTTTCACAAACGCAAGCAGCGCTGCCACCACACCCGCCTCGCGCTCGCGCCCCGACGTCCATAGGTAAAGCATCCACGCAAAGCCAAAGGAGAGCATCGTCTGGGCATTCCCCAGCGCATATCCTTTGATCAGCGGATAACATCCCAGGCAAGCGAGGATCACAGCAAGGATATCCATCCAGCTCAGATCCGCGCCGCGCCTCCGCAACAACCTGCGCCCCATCGCCAGCGACGCCGCCGCAACCCCAACCACCGAAAGCCAAGAAAACACAGCCAGTAGACGAAGCATCGCCGCATCGCCCACCCCAAGCCTGCGCAACGCAACCAGCGGCAGCTCGCTCGCCAGCGAGTAGATCAGCGTGTCATACAGCGGAGCCGCATAGATCGGCTTCGTAGGATTCGCGTCAAAGTAATCCAGCGACTTCATCATCGGCAGCCACGAGTCGGTCCACTGACGCAGGTGGATAAAGTCAGCGACATCACCCTTGATGCTGCCAGGATTTCCCAGATGCAGCGCGCGGCACAGCCCCCACTGAACGACATTCGCAAGAAGAAGACTGCACACCACAAAAAGAAGCAGCCTTCTGCTGTGCGTGCCCCCGCTGGAGTTGTCCACTGTTTTGACCGTCACGCTCTCACTCTATCAAACGGTCACACGCCATCAGGAGAACCAATATGGAGCTTCAACATAACGCCGCAAAAACTCACTCGCAGCAAGCAAAAAAAATGGGCCCGCCATGGCAGACGGGCCCATCATCCTTACTACGCACTTCACTTCACGAAACCGCAACCTCGCGCCCCTGCACCTCGAACTCAAGGCCATTCTTCCCCGCGGTCACCACCACATGGTCCCCATGCAGCACGCTGCCGTCCAGAATCTTCACCGCCAGCTTGTCCTGCACCAGCCGCTGGATCGCTCTCTTCAAAGGACGTGCCCCATAAGCCCGGTCGTACCCGGCCTTGAAGATCGCCTTCCTCGCGCCATCGGTCAGCTCGAGCGTAATCTTTCGATCCGCCAGCAGCTTCTCCAGATCCTTCAGCCGCAGGTCGACGATGTGAGTCAGTTGCTCATCGGCCAGTGGATGGAAGATCACAATGTCATCCACGCGATTCAGGAACTCCGGCTTGAAGTGCTTGCGCAGCTCATCCATCACGCGGACCTTCGCCTCTTCAAATCCCTCTTCGCCCTGCGCCCACGCGGTCGACAACTGCCCCGCGCCGACGTTCGAAGTCATGATCAGCACAGTGTTCTTGAAGTCCACCGTCCTGCCCTTCGAGTCCGTCAGCCGTCCATCATCGAGCACTTGGAGCAGCACATTGAACACATCCGGATGCGCCTTCTCAATCTCATCAAACAGAATCACCGAATACGGCCTGCGTCGCACCGCCTCGGTCAACTGTCCGCCCTCGTCGTACCCAACATACCCCGGAGGCGCTCCAATCAACCGCGCCACCGCGTGCCTCTCCATGTACTCGCTCATGTCGATCCGCACCATCGCGGCCTCGTCATCGAACAGGAACTCTGCCAGCGCCTTCGCCGTCTCCGTCTTCCCCACGCCCGTAGGCCCAAGAAAGATGAACGAACCAATTGGCCGCTTCGGATCGCTCAGTCCCGCACGCGAACGCCGAATCGCATTGGCCACGGCACTCAGCGCCTCATCCTGCCCAACCACACGCTCGCGCAGACGCTCCTCCATCTGCACCAGCTTCTGCGTCTCGCCCTCAAGCATCTTCGAGACCGGAATCCCGGTCCACTTCGACACCACCGCGGCGATATCCTCCTCGTCGACCTCTTCCTTCAACATCCGCGAAGGCCGCTTCGTCACGCCGGCAACAGCGCCCGACTTCGCCTCCTCCTCATCCTCGCGAACCGCGGCATCCTGCTCCGCCGTCAACTCGCGCAGCTCCGCCTCGAGCTTCGGAATCTCGCCATACTGCAGCTCCGCGGCCCTCTGCAGATTGCCCTTCCGTGTCTCTTCGCCCATCTGGAACCGCAGCGACTCCAACTGCTCCTTCAGCTCCGCCATCTTCCCGATCGCGCCGCGCTCCTTCTGCCAGCGCGCCCGCAGACCAGCCGACGCCTCCTTCACCTCGGCCAGCTCACGCTCCACAATCTCCAGCCGCTCCTGCGAGCCTGCGTCCTTCTCCCGCTTCAACGCCGCACGTTCAATCTCAAGCGAAGTAGCCCTCCGCTCCAGGTCATCAATCTCCACCGGCACCGAGCCGATCTGAATCGCCAACGCCGCCGCAGCTTCATCAACAAGGTCAATCGCCTTATCCGGCAGAAACCGATCCGAGATATACCGATGGCTCAACACCGCCGCCGCCACAATCGCCGAGTCCTTAATCCGAACCTTGTGGTGAGCCTCATACTTCTCTTTCAGCCCACGCAAAATCGCAACCGTATCCTCAACGTTCGGTTCGCCGACATACACGATCTGGAACCGCCGCTCCAGCGCAGCATCCTTCTCGATGTACTTCTTGTACTCACTCAGCGTCGTCGCGCCAATCGCCCGCAGGCCGCCGCGAGCCAGCGCAGGCTTCAGCATGTTGCTCGCATCCAGCGAACCCTCGCTCGCACCAGCACCTACCAGAGTATGTAACTCATCGATGAACAAAATGATCTCGCCGTTCGACTCTTCGATCTCCTTCAGCACTGCCTTCAGCCGATCTTCGAACTCCCCGCGAAACTTCGCCCCGGCGATCATCGCGCCAAGGTCCAGCGAGCACACGCGCTTGTTCTTCAGAATCTCCGGCACATCGCCCAGAAAGATCCTTCGCGCCAACCCTTCAACAATCGCAGTCTTGCCCACGCCCGGCTCACCGATCAGCACAGGATTATTCTTCGTCCTGCGACTCAGCACCTGCACCACACGGCGAATCTCCTCGTCCCGCCCAATCACCGGATCGAGCTTCCCACGCCGCGCCAGATCCGTCAGGTCCTTCGCGTATTTCTCCAGCGCCTGAAACTTCCCTTCAGGATTCTGATCCGTCACCCGCTGACTCCCCCGCACCGCACTCAGCGCCTTCAGGATCGCCTCATGCGTCCCCCCCAGTGCCGCCAACGCCAGCTGCACCGGATCATTCTTCGCCTTCGACAAGGCCAGCAGCAGATGCTCCGTCGACACATACTCGTCCTTGAAGTTCTCCGCCTCTTTGAACCCCTGCTCCAACACCTTCTGCAATGCGTTTGACAGCCCGGGCTGCCCTCCACCCTGCACCTTCGGCAGCTTCTCAATCGCCGAGTTCACCCCCGCCAACAGCTGCTCCACCGGCACCCCAATCTTCTCCAGCACCGGGATCACCACTCCCTCGCGGTCCTCCAGCAGCGCCGCCATCAGATGCAGCGGCATCACCTCCGGATTGCCATTCTCCGCGGCATGTCCACTAGCAGCCTGCACCGCCTCCTGCGACTTCAACGTCAATCGATCCCACTTGATCGCCATAACCCCTATCTCCTCAACAAATTTTAGCTTTTCGCTTAAATTAGACGCATCAGCGCACCTATAGGATGCGAAAATCTGATAACAAGTCACTCATATTCCACGCGCCACATCCGACCACCTTTATGCTCTCCGAGCATGGCTTCGGCCAGGAAACAACGGCAGATAAGACCGAAATCGCTCTACGCTTTGGCAACCGGCCCTCTCGCTTACAGAACCATCCTCCTCGTCATCCTCCGCTCTCTTCAAGCCCTCGCGAAACCAATCCCCTGATAGAGGGGAGCCTCGAGCCAAAAATGACATCAACAGGGTTAGCTGCTAACTCAAAATCCGTCTGTGCCTTGCGAAGTATTTGCTGCACACGGCGGTATAAAATCTGAGCAGTTTAAAGTCGCACCCGGACAAGATTTTCTGCACTAATCCTTGGGTCTCGTCTCTGTAGTTCACATCTCATAGCGTCCCGCCGATCAGGCAAGGCTGCCGGGGAACTGGATGACCCTCTCAGTTGTAATGCCTCTCTATAACGCTGAGGCCTTTCTCCACGATGCCATCGCCAGTGTGCTCCGTCAGACCTGGACCGACTTCGAACTTATCGTAGTGGACGATGGCTCAACCGACGGGTCGCTCGCCCTGGCAGAATCTCTTGCGCAGACCGATGGTCGAGTTAAAGTCTTCAGCCAGCGAAACGTGGGCACAGCCTCCACCCTCAATCGTGCGATTGAACTCGCGTCGTCGGAGTGGGTCTTCCTCATGCACTCCGACGACATCATGCATGCAAATCGTCTCGAGCGCCAGCTCGCCTTTCTCCACGATCACCCCGAACTGGCTGTCGCCAGTAGTCTCGTCCGCCATATCGACAAAAGCGGAAGAGTCATCGGCCACGACAACTCCTTTCTCTTTACCCATAAGGAGATCGAGACAAGGATCCGCCACAACAAGCTCATCGGCTTCAACCATCCCGCCGTCGCCCTTCGCAAAAGCATAGTGCAGAGCGCCGGAGGCTATCGCCAGGAGTTTTGGCCGGCAGAAGACATCGACCTCTGGAATCGCCTCGCCGAGCAGGGTCACAAGATTCTCGTCCAGCCCGAGATCCTCCTCGACTACCGCATCCACGACGGCTCAGCCTCAATCTCTCGCGCGCGCCTCACGCGAATCAAGATGCGCTGGCTCAAAGACTCCATGCTGCGCCGCCGAAGAGACGAACCTGAGCTCACCTGGGAGCAGTTTCTCGCCTTCAACCGCAAGTCTCCATTTCTGAAAAGGATCAATGAGGATCGAGTCGACTTCGCACAAATCTTCTACAAAGCAGCGGTGGGACACTTCGCCGGCAGAAGGTATCTCCTAACCGCCGGAAGTGCAACGCTGGCCATCCTCCTGCGCCCGACGTGCGTTCTCACAGAGATAATCACCAAGTCGAAGTGGCGAATAAATCGTAACGGGAACAGGTCACCCCTCTAACCCTCCACTCCTCAGCAGCAGCGCGCGGCACGAGTCTACTTCCCGTCTTCAGTCCCCCGGATGAACCCTGCCACATCCGCATGGAACTGCTTCAGCACGTCCTCGTTCACATACACCATGTGCCCGCTCTGGTAGTAGTGGTAGCTGATATTCGCCTGCAGCTTCTGCGGAATCTGCAGATGGTGCATCTCGAACTTGCCCTCAAAGTAAGGCGTCGCCAGGTCGAAGTACCCACCCGCCAGCATCACCTTCATCTTCGGGTTGGACTTCATCGTGTACGCCAGGTCCGGCATCACGTTCGTCCCACCCTCCTGCTGATTCGCCGGCGGTCCCCCCGGAGGCTGGTGCCGCAGATCCCACGAAAAGTCAGGATCCACATAAGCCCCCGGCTTGTACGTCTGGTTCTCGCCATACTTCAACTCCGTCCGCATGTACTGGTTCAGCGCCGCCGTATACGCCGACGAGATCGCATTGCTCTGCGGGTCATACTCCGCATCCGCGCTCAGCGGATCGATATCCGGCCCCTTGTACCGCGTATCCAGCCGCCCCGTCGTCGTCTCATCATCCAACTGCAACTGCTTGCTGAACGCAGCTCCGGACACCCGAAGATTCGCGCGCATCAAATAAGTCACCGGCAGCCCCGTATATTGATGCAGCTTCTCCGCCACCGCCTGCTTCCTGGTCTCCGGCAGCTCCGACCCCAGCAGCAACGCGCTCATATAGTCGCCCAGCGCATACTGCTCCACCTCAGTCAGAAACGGGTCCAGCGCCGCAGGCTGTGTCGGCAGCTTGTGATGATAGAACGCGCTCGCCGCAAACGTTGGCAGCCCCAGCGCATAAGCCTGATCCACACCAGGGTTCCACTTCGGCCCATCGATGCTGTTGTCGAAGCTCAAAATCTGCGACAGCAAAACAATCCCATTGAGATCCACATTCTGCAAAGCAGCCGAAAGCACCGCACTACGCGGCGTCCCATAGCTCTCGCCAAACAAATACTTCGGCGAGTTCCACCGGTTGTACTTGGTCAAAAATCTGCGAATGAACCGGTCGAACGCATGCGCATCCTGGTCCACGCCCCAGAACGCCTTCTCTTTGTCCTTGCCCATAATCCGGCTGAACCCGGTTCCTGGCGCGTCAATAAACACCACATCGCTCACGTCCAGCAGGCTGTACTCATTGTTGACGATCTTGTAAGGCGCGCCCTCATCATGCTGCGCATCGGTGGTCACAACGCGCTTCGGCCCAAACGAGCCCATATGCAGCCACATCGTCGCCGACCCCGGTCCGCCGTTGTACAGAAACGTCACCGGCCGTCCCACAGGCGCATCCTTCTTGAAGTACGCGACATAAAACATCCGCGCCGTCGCAGGAGCCTCCTCCGGCTTGTCCGGATCGGGCGTCTTCTCTCCCGTATCCGGCAGCAGCTTCCCGTCCAGCCCCAGCATCGCGTCCTGCGCGTCACTCGACCCCACCGTCAGCGTCCCCGCCACCGCACGGTAAGCGATCGCCTGCCCACCCACCGTCACCGAACCATCCGTAGTCGAGTCCGAGGGCGGCTCCGCAGGCTCGACCACCGGCGTCCCCGTCACCACCAGCTTCTTATCGCTCTTCTTCTCGCTGTCCTTCTTCTCCTGCGGCCCAGCCCCCATCGCCATCGCAGAGGCAAGCAACACACCACAAGACACACTGGTCCGAACCAGATTCCTCGACATCCTCGCACTCTCCCAAAGGCATATTTCCAGTGTCAGCAGTATATCCACAACGATTTCGCAAACACTAATGCAATCTCAATTGCGTTTCGATCGTGTGCCCCATCCGTTGCAAAACAACCCCCGGATCACTCCGCCCGCAAAGCCTCCATCGGATTGATCGAAGCCGCCCTTCGCGCCGGAATATAACTGGCCAGCAGAGCCGCGGCAGCAAGCAGCAGCGCCACTCCACCCAACGTTCCCACATCCCAGGTCTGCACGCCAAACAGCACACTGCGCAGCAGCAGAGTAGTCGCCAGCGAGCACACCAGCCCCAACGCGATCCCCACCACCGCCAGCCGTCCACCCTCCTTCAACACCATCCGCTGCACCATCTCCCTCTGTGCCCCCAGCGCCATCCGCACCCCAATCTCCCGCGTCCTCTGGCTCACCGAGTAAGCAATCACCCCATACAGCCCAATCATCCCCAACAGCAGAGCCATCCCCGCAAACCCACCCACCAGCCACGCCGACGAGCGGTGCAGATAAGCCGTCTCCGACTCATTGATGTAACGCAACATTGTCGATTCCTCCGAAGTGCCGATCCCTCTGTCAAACTGGTGAATCGTCGACACAAGCGTAGGCAGTAGCGTCCTCTCATCCTGAGTCGTACGAACAATCAGATTGAAGTCCGTATCAGGACTCTGATCCGCGGGATAGTAGACCGCAGGAAGAGTCTCCTCATCGAGCTTTGACTCGCGCAGATCATCCACCACCCCAACAATCTCCTTGATCGACTTAGGCGACAACGTGGTATCGCCAATCCTCGCGCCCACAGGGTCCTGACCGGGAAAATACCGCTTCACAAGAGCCTGGTTGACGATCACAACACGAGGCTTTGTACCATCCTCGTCCGGATTAAAGAAACGTCCACGAATCAGCTTCGTCTTCAAAGTCGAAAAGAAGGTCGCGGTCACGTCGCGCTCATTCACTTCATTATGTTCCCCGTTGTAATCACGCCCAACAAATCGTATCCAATCCGTGTTGCCGTTGTAGGTGACCGGAAGCACGCTCGTCGTCGCCACTGAAGTCACGCCCGGTAGAGCCGCGATGCCATTCAGAAGTTGCCTGCGCGCTGCCACTATCTGCTCATCCTTCGTATATGTTTTCTCCGGCAAAGCGACCGAAAGCGTCGCCAGGTGGTCGGGCTGAAAGTTCAACTCGACATGCAGCAGATGGTAGAAGCTTTTGCCCAGCAGCCCAGCGCCCACCAGCAGCACTGTCGCAATCGCAAGCTCCAGCACAGTTAAATTCGCGCCGATCTTCCGCCAAAGCACTCCCGCCGACCCCCGCGAACACTCCGTCAAACCCTCCCGCATCTCGCTGAATGAGAGTCGCACAATCGGCGTCAGCGAAAAGATCACCGTGGCCAGCGCCGCAATCGCTAGGGCAAAGCACACAGCGTGAAAGTTCAGTCCCAGCCCGCGAAGATATGGCATTTGCAGCAGCATGTCCTTCGGGATAAGTCGCAGCAAAGCCTGTGAGGCAAGGACCGCAAAGACCAGCCCCAGCAGCGTACTCCCGAAGACAAGCAGAACACCTTCGGTTACAAATTGCCGAGCCAGCCGAAGCGGCGAAGCCCCCAGCGCTCCCCGCACCGCAATCTCCCGCCTGCGGCTCTCCGACCGCACCAGCAGCAGACTCGCCACATTCACGCACGCGATCAGTAGAAGCAGCCCCGCACCCGCCAAGAGAAGAAGCAGAATCGGACGAATATCCCCAACGAACGCCTCAGTTAGCGTCTGCACCGTCGCCCCCTGCCCACGGTTTGAATCGGGATACTGTCGTTCCAGTTGCTGCGCAATGGCCTTCGTATCTGCAAGGGCCGCCGCAACTGAAACTCCATCGTTCAGCCGCGCAACGCCCACCAGCCCATGGCAACTGCGCCTTAGATCGCAACTGTTTGAACCACCCGCATGCATAGTTGTCCAGAACTCCGCATTATTACGAGGCGCAAACTCGAAGCTGTCGGGCATCACGCCCACAATCGTGTATGACGTGCCACTCAAAGAAACAACCTGCCCCACAATATCTTTCCGCCCGTCAAACCGCCTCTGCCACGCCGAGTAACTCAAGATCACCGTTCGCGGGGCGCTCAGCAAATCTTCCCCGGCATAAAAGTCGCGTCCAAGCAAAGGAGCGACGCCCAGCGTATGAAAGAAACCATCCGTCACGCGCAGGCCGGGAACAGGCTCAACCCCCGACGGCGTGGTCAGCAGATAGCCCGCCCCCTGGTAGGCATCCAGCGAACGAAAGCTGTGATTCATCTTCTTCCAGTCGAGATAGTCGGGATAAGAGAGATTTGCATGGGGAAACACCGCAATGCTCTCCGTCACATCGACCAGAGTTCGTGGATCCTGGTAAGGCAGCGGCTTCAACAACGCAGCATCCACAAACGCGAAGATCGCGACACTCGCAGCAATCCCGAGCGAAAGCATCAGCACCGCCGTAGTCGTGAACCCCGGATTCTTCCCCAACTGCCGCAGCGCAAAGCGAAGATCCTGCCACAGCGTCTCGAAGAAAGGAGCCGTGCCCCGCTCCCGATAAGCCTGCCGCGTCTGCTCCAAACCGCCAAGCTTCAGCAGCGCATCCCGCCGCGCCTCCTCCGCCGTCATCCCCGCGCGCACGTTGTCGTCGATATGCATCTGCAGATGCCCTTCGATCTCGCTGGCAAACTCCCGCTCCCGCCGCCCGGCAGAGAACATCCCCACCAATCGTCGCAACGCCGCACGCAACCTCTTCATGCCGGATCCTCCGTCCCTCCCAGAAACCGCGCCAGGATCGCCGTCGTCTGCTCCCAGTTGCTGGTCTCTCGCTCAAGCTGCTTCCGCCCCACCCGCGTCAGCTTGTAAAACTTCGCCTTGCGATTGTTCTCCGACACCCCCCACTCCGACACAATCGCCCCCTCCTGCTCCAGCTTCAGCAACGCCGGATACAGCGTCCCATAGTTCAGCGAAAGCACATCGCCGCTGGTCTGCTCAATCCGTCGCGCGATCCCGTACCCATGCAGCGCGCCCATGCTCTCCAGCGTCTTCAAAACCATCAACGCCAGCGTCCCCTGCCACACATCTGCCTTCTCACCCATTCCAAGCGCTCCTATTGCCTTCAAATAGGAGTATGCACTCGCCTCTATTGGAAAGCAATACAAGAGAAGCAAAGCATCCCCGAACCAAAGCTCCTCAACCAGCACCGCTGCTTCGATCCACCCCAGACCCCGCCCGAACCACTGTTCACTTGCGAACGAAGTAGTCCGTTTCCGGACAAATTCACCTCCACCACCACCGCAGCCCACCCGCATCCGCAGAAAATAAATAACTTACAGCGCGACCTGTTTGGTAGAAAACGTGCCACCATCTTTGCGTAAGCCCCTGTCCGTCCGGAGGATTCTTTTTATGCAGACCCTGCTCCAGAACCTGCGCTTCGCCATCCGCCAGCTACGCAAGTCGCCAGGCTTCGCCCTGACCGTCGTGCTCACCCTGGCCCTGGGCATCGGCGCCAACGCAGCCGTCTTCACCCTCTTCGACCAGGCCTTGCTCCGGATGCTGCCCGTCCAGCACCCTAAAGAGCTCGTCCGCTTCGAGTGGCATGGCGGCTTCTCCGGTTCGGCCAGCAGTTTCGGTGGCGATCTCAACAACTACTTCTCCTACCCCATGTACAAAGACCTCCGCGATCAGAATCAAGTCTTCTCCGGAATGATTGCGGCGATCAGAGCCAGCAGCGGCATCTCCTGGCACAATCAGGCCGAGGACGAAGATGTCGAACTCGTCAGCGGAAACTACTTTGACATGCTCGGTCTCAAGCCCGCCCTCGGACGGCTGATGAACGCTCAGGACGACACCGCGAAGAACGCCAATCCTGTCGTGGTTCTCAGCTACGACTACTGGAAGACTCGCTTCGCCGCATCCCCCGACGTCATCGGCCAGACCGTTCTCATCGAAGGCCATCCCTACACCATCCTGGGTGTCGCCCCAGCCAACTTCCAGTCCGCCATCGGAGGCTACAAGCCCGGCGCCTTCATGCCGATCAGCATGGTCGAGATCGTCCTGCCCGGAACCGCTCCCCGCGACAACCTGAACAATCACCAGTCCCTCTGGCTCACACTCGTCGCTCGCCTCAAGCCGGGAGTCTCTCCCACTCAAGCCCAGGCATCGCTCGCACCTCTATGGCACAATCTGCGAGCGTACGAGCTCACGCTCTACAAGAACAGAACAGAGCACTTCAAAAAACGTTACCTCGATGACTCTAATCTCAAGGTTCTCGACGACTCAACCGGCTTCGCCCCCGACCGCATGGATCTCAAGACACCCCTGATCATCCTGATGAGCATGGCCGGGCTGTTAGTGGCGATGTGCGCCATCAACGTCGCAACCCTCCTGCTCCTCAAAGCCTCCAGCCGGGCCCGCGAGATGTCCATGCGCTACGCCCTCGGCGCAAAGCAGAGCCGGATCGTCGCGCAGCTTCTGCTCGAAGGCGGACTCCTCGGACTAGTCGGCGCAGCAGCCGGCCTGCTCATGGCTCCGCTCGTTACCAACACCCTGGTACGTCTTCTCACCAGCGCCAATCCCGGCGAAGAGCCATACTCCAGCGCCATCGATGCCCGCGTGCTCCTGTTCACGCTGTCCGTAGCTCTGGTCGCAAGCCTGCTCTTCAGCATGGCGCCCGTGCTGCACTTCCTCCGTCCCGACCTCGCCAACGCGCTGCGCCAAAGCACCGGAACCGCCTCCAAAAGCTCGCAGAGATTCCGCAAGGTCGCAGTCGGCGTACAGATCGCGCTCAGCGTACTGTTGCTCGGCGGCGCAGGTCTCTTCGTCCGAACGCTCAACAATCTTCACCACCAGCAGGTAGGCTTCGACACCAGCCATCTGGCCACCTTCAGCTTCGATCCCTCAGACTCCGGCTATGGAGCGGACCGCATGATCCCCACCGTGACCAACGCCCTCGATGCCGTGCAGCGCATTCCCGGCGTCCTCTCCGTCGCGGCCACCAACGATGCAGAGCTTACCGGAGACTCCCACTTCAGCGGCTTTTCAGTAGAAGGCCATAAAACCACAGAGGACGAGAAGAAAGACTTCGAAGCTCCCTGGATCACAGCCGGTTACTTCGCCACGCTGAAGCAGCCGTTACTCGTCGGAAGAGAGTTCACCGTCGCGGACTCGCACGATGCTCCAAAGGTAGCCGTCGTTAACCTGACCTTCGCGAAGCGATTCTTCGGATCCGCGCAGAACGCCCTCGGCCGCATGATCTCCGAAGGTGGAGACACTCCAACTCCTCCCGACACAACCATCATCGGCGTCGTAGGCGATATCAAACATCAGAATCTGCGCACCGACATGGGCATGGCCGTCTATCGCCCCTATCCGCAGATGCCGCATCCCCTCGGAGTCAAGATCTACGCACGCACCACCCAGTCTCCCGAGATGGTCGAATCAGCGATCCGCCAGGCCATCCACGGAATGGATCCCACCCTCGTCGTCGACGGCATGCGAACCATGGACGAACAGGTCGATCGCGTCACCGCCGATGAACGCGCGCTGGCTCTCCTCGCAGTCGGCTTCTCCGCACTCGCAATCCTGCTCGCAGCTGTCGGACTCTACGGCGTACTCGCCTACTCCACCGAACAGCGCACCCGCGAGATCGGCGTCCGACTCGCCCTGGGATCGCAGCGAAGCGGAGTCGTCATGCTCGTACTCCGCGAGATGTCGATCATCGCCGCAATCGCCATCGTGGTCGCGTTACCCTCCATCGTCCTCGTCGCCCGACTCTTCCGCAGCCAACTCTACGGCGTCACCACCGCCGACCCCATCACTCTGGCCGGAGCAGTCCTTCTAGCCGCAGTCATGGTCACACTAGCCGCAGTCCTCCCCGCCCGCAGAGCCGCCTCCATCGAACCCATGCAAGCCCTCCGCACCGAGTAGCCCCGTAATCAGAGGGGTGAGTGTACCGGGACACGCGTTAGGTCGGGACCTGAGACATTCGTTACATGCCCCTTGCGGTGTTAGGAGTTACAACCAATCTTCTGTTCTGCAACTGGTTTGAAATATCGATCCCGCGTCACGTCCGGCCCAAGCGAGGAGTAACTGCCGCTAAGCGCGTTTCTCGTTACTTATCCAGTTGTGAATTCGTAAACCGAGATCGATGAGTGTATTGCCCAGTTATCGCCAGCTGAAATCAGCTCGGAGGATTGGCGAAAGTACGACTTTTAAGTTGCGACAAGCGAGAAAGCCCAGAGATGATGCGAAATCTTTCTTGCTATTGCAACTTCGCGTATTCCGCTTTGGCTTGTTGCAGGACAGGAATATCCGGGTCCGCGTCCTGCCAAAGCGTAAGGAAATCCAGATAGGCCGCTTTAGCCTTGGGGATGTCGCTCTGCAACACGTAAGCGCGACCCAGACCGAGATGGGCGAGCGCACCGATGGGTTGGTTCAGGACGAGGCCGCGATGATCGAGAATCTTCTGGAACTCGGCGGCAGCCTGGCTACCCTGACGCGCAGCCAGGTAGGCTTCGCCACGCACAAAGACTGGAAACATCGCGGTCCAATCCAAATCAGTGGTTCTCGTCGCCCCAAGCTCATAAGGTGCTGCGGCCCCAAGACTCTGAATCGCGCCAGAGACATCTCCTTTGTTGAGCGCAAGCTTTCCACGGACGGTCGGCAGATAGTTGAACTGCACAATTGTGTCTTCCGGAAACCTCTTGTCCAGATCATCGGCCAGCGCTTTCGCTCGCGCATCATCTCTGGCATAGGCAAACGTGAGCGCAACAAAATACTGCAGATCGCGGCCGCTCGAGAGCTTCAATGCCAAACTGCCGCGTCGCCGTGCTTCGCCGGTGTTGCCGAACCAGGCTTCCCTCAGTCCGGAGGTGCCAGAGTAGACGGCCGGCGCGTCCTTCTCTCCTGCGCGTTGGGCGTTATCCATCGCGCGGCGGCTAAGCTCGCGGGCGTCTATAAGGTGCCCGGAATAGGCGGCAGTATCGCCTTCCATATTTATTATTTGGTGTCCCAACCTCGGCAGCGCCTTCAGTTTTGCAGCGTGTTGGGCCATCCCCGCCGTATCGTTCTGCGCGAAGGCAAGGTCATACATCGCGACATCGATGAAAGGGTTAGACAGTCTGCGTTCAAGAGCCTTTGCGTAGAGGGCCTTCGCCTCATCGAAACGATTGAGAGCGGCATGCGCACGAATGTTGAAAGCGTAGGCGAGGGGAAAGTCAGGACGCAGACGAACTGCCTCGGAGGACTCTTCGACTGCTCTTTCATACTGTCCAACGACCGGCAAAACCGCCGCCCCCAGGTAAATGCGCGGCATCTCGGAGCGTGGATAAGCCTGGATCCAGAGATCGCAGGCCTCAATGGCCTTTGGGATGTTGCCGCTGACGCCTTTATGGTAGGTGGCTGTAATCCAATACTTCTCCGCCTCACTGACCCGGCCGCGCAGTTCATACGCCTTTGTGCGGTAGTCCACAGAGAGGCTGGGTTCAAGACTAGTGGTAGCCATGACGCCCAGGTAGGCGTATGCCACCGCAAAGTTGGGGTCGAGTTCGACGGCTCGTTTGAAAAACGGCGTCGCCGCGTCCGGACCTTTTGTCCTGACAGTCTGCATGGCGGAACTGTAAGCTTTCAGAGCCTCCAGCGAAGGTGTCGTCGCCTCCTCCAAAGGGGTATCAAACTTCCGTATCGTGCTGAGAGACTCGCCCAGCTTATTCCGTATCTGGACGGACACCTTTCCAAGCGCATTAAGCACATGGTTCTCGTCACTCGCCTGTGCCTCTGAGCTCGCCAGCGTCTCTCCGCTTTTGCAGTTGACCGCCTTGAGCGTCAGAAGATACTGGGTGCCAATCTTCGCAATCGAACCGTCGAGCACCACGGCGCTGGCCGTCCGCTGGCAGACCTCCCGCGCAACTGCCGGTACCAGCTTCACATCCACGGGCTGGCCCATCAGGCCGAGGGTCTGCTGGATCTTCTCGTCAGGGATAATACTGAGAAAGGGTGACTGTTCCAATTGCACGGAGAGCCCCTGTCGCAGCGTGCCGTCAAAGACCGGGTCGCCGGTGGCGTTGGCGAAGTCCGCAAGGACGATCGTGTCTTTGTCCGTTAACGCGTGTACCTTGTGCGGAAAAAACATCCGGCTGCCGACAGTCAGTCCGATTCCGATCATCAGTATCGCGGCACCAGCGACCAGCCACCATCGAGTGGCTTTCGCGCCCGTTTTCAAAGGCTCCAGATCGTCGCGCCGTGCATGGTCGCCAAATGTAGCGGCTTCCGGTTCCGCAGCTTCAGGAGCGGACTCAATCCGGCGAACTTCAGGAACGAGGAATCGATACCCTCGCTTTGGAATCGTCTCGATGTATCGGGGATCTTCGGCGTCATCGTCCAACGCCTCTCGAAGTTTACGAACCGCCACCCGAAGGCTACCGTCAAAATCAACGAAGGTATCGTCCAGCCAGAGACGGCTTCGAAGTTCCTCCCGACTGATAACTTTACCCGGGTTTTCCAAAAGGGCGACGAGGAGGCGGTAGGGTTGCTCCTGCAGCTTAATGCGTCTGCCGTTCTTCAGGAGCTCTCCCGAGGCGACGTTTACCTCAAACGGACCGAATTGATAGACAATTTCGGGATGTGTCTGCACACTTAGGCACCCCAAGCCGTAGAGGATCGATGAGGAGTCGAGTCTACCACCGCGCTATCACGGTTAACAGGTCATCGTTACCCACTTGAGAAACATGAACTTAGCAGTTAACGAAGTCTTCACGGCCAGTTCCTTTGACCTTGTGGGCCGTTTGAGTTTTGATGTGCGTGCTGAACCCGGTTGATCGCCCTTCATTACCGGTTATCTCGCATTATCGGAGTTCATTATGAATGTTCCTTCTGCTTTCAAGCTGAGCGCACTCGGCGCTACAGGCTTCCTGGTTCTACTCACCTTCTCTAACAGCGTCATTCCCAAAGTGCAGGCACATGAGATTGAAGGCTGCTCAGTAGCTTCCCTGAGCGGAGCTTATGGGCTGGTGCTCAAAGGAGAGGTCCTGGGTCTGGGACCTATCGTAGCTGTTGGGGCCGCAACGTTCGACGGAAGAGGTCACTTTGTCGCGGATCAGACGGCTAATGTCAACGGCAATGTTTTTCAAGAGCAACTCACCGGAAGCTATACGGTGAATCGCAACTGCACTGGCATCGCTGACGTTGTCGGGGCTGGTCCTCACTCGTTCGTAATTGTTGCCGGCGGCAAGGAAGTGGACCTGATGGCTAACAATTCCGCCGAGGTGCTCACGATTCACTTCACGAAGGTAGAGGCAGGAAAGAACGATCACCACGAAGACTGAGTGTCGCGGCCATCTTTGTCGAACTACAACAAGTAGACAAAGATGGCCCGAACTCTTGTACAGAATCGACGTGAAGGCCGGGTCGTCTGAGGCAAGGTTAGTCCTGCGAAGTCGGCTTCTGGCAAGTAATGCTTGCTGCCTTATCCCACTTCCTCGAAGTGAAGACTTCGCAGGCGTTGTTAAGTGATGCCAAGCGGACTCGCATCTATTGTCGGTCAGTTCTGTCAAGCCCCAAAACCACGAATCACCCCGTCAATCCAGCACATTCGCGTGGCGTATCAGTTACCCTCAAACCGCTATACTGGAAGCAGAGAGATATAAGGCCCCCTGACAAAGCGAGGGCCTCTCCCAATGATCCCGCAACTCATTCATTTAAAGTATTTTGCGCGCAACTAACTTAGAATCAATACCCTGCAGACACCACTCCTCGCCAAACAACTGAAACAAAACAACTTCCCTCCAAAATACCCTCAGGGGGGAGGGGGGAGGGGTCCCGTCGGCATAAACGCTATGCGACCATGGAAAGATGCTGAGAAAAGTAGAAGACCGGTCCCCGCGAGTGGTCGCGGCCCAGCCCCACGGCCCAGCCGCAGCCATCACCCGCCGCGCCGCAGACCGCCTCCGAGCCGGACACCTCTGGGTCTACCGCTCAGACATCGAGTCCCTCGTCCCCGCAATCGGGACCACCGAGATCCAGCCCGGAGCCCTCCTCACGGTCATGGACAGCCGGGGTATACCCCTCGGCACCGGCCTCTACAGCGCCGCCTCGCAGATCGCAGTCCGAATCGTCTCGAACGAAGCCGCACTTCCCCGGGCCGCCTACCTCGAGCAGCTCCGCGAACGCGTCCTCTCCGCCCTCGCCCTGCGCGACCAAGTAGCGCCAGAGTCGATGGAAGACGACGCCTGCCGCCTCCTCTTCTCCGAGGCCGACAACCTCCCCGGCATCGTCGCCGACCGCTACAACGACCTGGTCATCCTCCAACTCCTCACCCAGGGCACCGCCCAGGACGACGTCCGCAACCTCCTGACCGAAGTCCTCACCGACCGTCTGCGCCCCGACACCGGGGGCATCACCCTCTGGGAGCGCCCCGACCCCAAGATCCGCGAACTCGAGCAACTCGCCCATCCAGCACCAGGCCCACTCCACCCAAGCACCACCGAAACACCACAACTCACCACCATCTTCACCATCAACGGCCTTCGTTTTCACTTCGACGCAGGCTCCGGCCAGAAGACAGGAGCATTCCTCGACCAGCGCCTCAACTACGCCGCTGCCGCCCGATACGCAACCGGCTCCGCGCTCGACATCTGCACCTATCAAGGCGGCTTCGCCCTCCACATGGCCCAGAACTGCCGCCAGGTCACCGGAGTAGACGCCAGCCGCAGCGCCCTCGAGGTAGCCGACCGCAACCGCGAGCTCAACCCCGGCATTCCCGCCCAGGTCGAGTGGATCGAGGCCGACGCCTTCGAGCTCCTCCGCGAGTACGAATCCACCGGCCAGCAGTACGACACCATCGTCCTCGACCCGCCCGCCTTCGCCAAGTCCAAGCGCGCCGCCGAAGGCGCCATGCGCGGCTACAAGGAGCTCAACCTCCGCGCCATCAAGATGCTCCGCCCCGGCGGAACCCTCATCACCTGCTCCTGCTCCCACCACGTCCCCCTGCAGGAGTTCACCGAGGTCGTCTCCGCCGCCGCCGCCGACGCAGGCCGCCGCGTCCAGCTCCTCGAGACCCGAGGCGCCGCCCCCGACCACCCCGCCGTCCTCACCCTCCCCGAGACCAGCTACCTCAAGTGCCTCATCTGCCGGGTGGGGTAAGAAAAAATATCCCCAAACCCGTGACCAAACCCCCGAAGAAGCTCAACATCGGCCCGGACGGAGACGAATCTAAATCACACGAAGCCACAGAATCTCCGAAGCATCAGAATCTCCGATAGAGAATGACAACAAAACCGCACGTGCAGCAGGTTGATGTCGTAGTACTCGGCGCTGGCGCGGCGGGAATGATGTGCGCCATCGAAGCCGGCAAGCGCGGACGCCGGGTGGTCCTGCTCGATCACGCCGAGCGCGTCGGAAAAAAAATCCTGATCTCAGGCGGCGGCCGCTGCAACTTCACTAATATCCACTGCCGCCCAGAGAACTTTCTCTCGGAAAATCCACACTTCGCAAAGTCCGCCCTGGCCCGCTTCACCCCGACAGACATCATCGCCATGGTCGAAAGACACGGCATTCGCTACCACGAGAAGACGCTGGGACAACTCTTCTGCGACCGCTCCGCCCACGACATCGTCACGATGCTCGAGCGTGAATGCGCAGAGGCCGGCGTCCGCATCATCCTCGGCGCCAAAGCCATCTCCGTCGAGCGCAACGACCATCTCGAAGTTCATACATCGGAGGCAGTCTTTCAATCCGAGTCCGTAGTCGTCGCCACCGGAGGCCTCTCCATCCCGAAGATGGGCGCAACCGCACTCGGCTACACACTGGCCGAGCAGTTTGGCCTACGCATCGTACCGTGCAGGCCGGGCCTCGTCCCCCTAGTCTTCAGCGCCGAGGATCGCGAACAGTGGTGCGACCTGGCAGGTGTCTCAGCCGAGGTCGTGGCTCAAGCAGGAACCAACCCCCGCCAAGGAAGCTTCCGCGAAAAGATGTTGATCACGCATCGCGGACTGAGCGGCCCTGCGATCCTGCAGATGTCGTCATACTGGCAGCCAGGCGAGAGCGTGACTGTAGACCTCGCGCCTGATCTAAATGTCCTTGCCCCACTGCTGGCAAGAAACGCGCGAAGAGATGCCTCCGCAGCAGCGAACGCAATACGCGCTGTCTTGCCGGCCCGCATGGCAGAGCGATGGGTTGTGCTCCACGAGCTAGTCGACTGGACAAACGCATCCTTAGCGAAGATGGAACAGCATATCCATGAGTGGCACCTGACTCCCGCCGGCACCGAAGGCTATGCCAAGGCCGAGGTCACCGTGGGTGGCGTGGATACCGCAGAACTGGACGCAAAGACCATGCAGAGTCGCAAGGTGCCGGGCCTTTATTTTATTGGCGAGGTCGTCGATGTGACCGGATGGCTGGGAGGCTACAACTTCCAATGGGCATGGGCCTCTGGAGTAAGCGCTGGACAGTCAGCCTGAATATTCGCGGCATCGAAACCCCTACGATTCACTGAACGATCAGCGTCAGGTTGACACTTCGCGTCAAGCCAGCGCTCGTCGCCGTCGCAACGACAGTGTAAGTCCCCGCCGTCGTCACCGGGCCTGACGGCCCGCCTGGATTCGATCCACTCGTCAAAGGAATCTCCCGTCCCACACCACAGCCACTCGCAGCTAGAAGTAAACAAAGCAGAGCAAAACCAGTCACACTTGAGCGGCGCGCTGGACGCAGCACCAGCAAACCAAGCGGGAACAAAGTCGCAAATAAAATAACGCCCGAGCGACTGATGCAAGGACGGCTGGACAAAGCAGAGGCTACGCCCGTCAACACGGTTACAGAAATGGTAGTCGTACTACCTAGCGGAATGCTGGAAGGCGTGACAGTACAGGTCGAGTTAGCGGGCATTCCCGCACAGGTGAAAGTTACCGTGCCGGAGACATTGGACGCCGAACTGAGCAGCAATGGAAACACAGCATTCTGACCACTCGTGATACTGACGCTGGTAGTCCCATTGGTAGTGAGCGTAAAGTCCACACCCGGTCCCGTAAGCGAGAGTGTCTGAGGCGAGTTGCCCGCGCTATCTGTCACCGTAAGCGATCCAGTACGCGGCCCACCAACTGTCGGCGCAAAGGCGATCTGCAACACGCAAGCAGCATCAGGCGCAACGTTCGCGCCGCAGGTGCTGCTATTCGGCAAAATCACAAAGTCTCCCGTAAGCGAGATGCCTTGTATCGAGAGCGGAGTGCCAACGTTGTTGGTCAACGTAATGGCTTGCGAAGCAGACTGAAGGCCAACGCCTGTAGGAGGGAACACAACCGTTGAGAAGGGTGCCAGTGACACACCGGGCGGTGCGATGCCGATGCCGTTTAGCGCGACCGTCTGGGTTCGATACTGGTCCGACACCGAGAGCGAGCCGGTGAGAGGGCCAACGTTCTTCGGAGCGAAGGCGATGTTCACGGAGCAAGTGGAGTGCGGGTTCAGCGAGTTACCGCAGGCATTCACAACCGTGAAGTCTCCGCTTGTGATCTGTGCCGCGATGAGAGTCAACGGCAGATCGCCGGTATTGGACAGAGTAATCTGCTGTGGGACGCTAGCAGTATCTACCTGCTGTGCCCCAAACGTGAGTGTCAGCGGCGAGAGTGCGTCCGTTGCGGGAGATGTTCCGATTCCGCTCAGCGAAGCCGTCTGGGTCCCCACATCATCGGTCACGGTTAATGTTCCAGTTCGAGTTCCAGACGCGCTAGGCGTGAATGCAATCCCAACCGTGCATCCAACCCCTGGCCCGAGGCTCGGACCACAGGTATTGACCGTGATTCTGAAATCTCCCCCGTTTACGATCTCTCCTTGCAAGCCCACAGCGCTATTACTCGTATTGGAAATAGTAATGTTTTGAACCGGGCTGGTTGCGTTGAGAGTTGTAGAAGGAAAAGTAAGCACAATGGGATCGAGAACAATCGCGGCAGCAGCCAGTCCAGTACCCGTCAGTGTCGCGGTCGCCTGCCCGCCAGCAACATTACCGTAGATAGTAAGGATCCCGCTACGCCCCCCCGTCGCGGTAGGTAGAAAGCTGACCTGAATCGTGCACGTCACGTTGATAGCGATAGGTGCTGCCGTACAGTTATCAGTCTCGTTGAAATCCCCTGTAACTGCCACCAGGCTTACCGTGAGCGGAGCAAGTCCTGTATTTGTAACTGTAATAGTCTGCGTCGCACTCGCGGTACCGATCGACTGGCCGTTGAAGATAACCGAGGTGGGATTCAAGCTGATAATCGGTTGTGCTGCAATAGCCGCCGTCACCAGAGGAATCTGCCATAACCCGCGACCGTAGGTTCCAGCGCGCAACTCACCAGTGCGTCCGTCACCGGTAGGCATGGCTGGTGCGGCCGCAAGTTCCACGACAGGAGCATTCGGCAAGCCGGTGCCATAGATACTCCAGCAATTAGCAGTGGTGCACGTCGTAACCTCGGTCGTAACGTACACCCCCGTATCCATCGCAACGTAAAGCGTATTGGCATCGTTCGGATCAACGACGACACTGTTGGCCGGAGCGTCAGGCAGGTTGCTGCTGATGTTGCTCCAATGAGCACCAGCATCAATGGAGCGATAGAGATGCGCTGCGTTGATTCCGTTTCCCGCAAAGCCCATCACAGTAGCATAGACAGTCTTCCCGGTCGCATCATGAGGATCGGCTGCGACCGCCGAGAGGTCGAAGCCCCCGGAGTTGAAGCTGGTTCCTTGGCCATTTGTAACGGGAGACGTTGCAAGATCCGTCCAGGTCGTTGTGCTACTTGCGGTGCCAGCCGTAGTGATGGAGTAGAGATGTCCTCCAACGCTGCCGCCTCCATCAAGTTTCCCCGCCATACCGGCATAGAGAACCGGAGAACCAGAGTCTCGCACAGTCGATGCATTGTTTATAAGTCCGCCTGCAGCCAGAGATCGCAGAGCCGGATTTGTACTAACGCAGGATGTGCCTTGAGGTCCGGCCAGAAGGCTGCTGATTGCGTTCGAGGAAGGCCACGATGACCCACCGCTCGCTGGGCCGCGCCACACCCTGCAAGTCCCGATGAGAATATTGGACGGGAGAGCGGGATCGAGCAGCCACGGAGCATCGATGACCGAGTCATCTTCATCCACCTGCGCAGGCCCTATCGTCGGCGTGCCCACAAAGTCCGCAGAAGAGCAGGCCGCACCCTTGGAACATTGACGGATACTCACACCGGCAGCAGTGGACACGTACCACAAGGAAGGATTCGTCTGGTCGATTCCAACGGTACCGCCTTCGCCCGTTGAAAGCTGAGGCCACGAGCTTGCACCGAGAGACGCCGTCGCTGCGGTGCCATTCGCACCAAGCCCGACAAGCACGGTACCGGCATCGGAGGGATGCTGCGCAAAGCTGATGACCTCTGCCAGCGAGCCAAGACCGCCGTTGAGATTTTGAAAGTGAGTCGCATCATCGGTGGAACATGGAGTCGACTGCTCGTTCACACCGTCGGTCGACCGCCAGAGGCCGCCATCGTTGCCAAGGTAAATCAGCGGTTGCGAGGCCGTAGCCAGCGTGGCAATCGCATGTTGAGCAGGTGCCACCTGTGCGGGCGCAGCACATCCATTCAACGCATTGGTAGTGTTGCGAAGCACGCATCCCGCGGAAACAGAACAGCGGAAAAGATCGGTCGTCCCGACATACAGAATCGTGTCCTGGGTCGAGCCGCTCGGTCCCGACAGCGCAGCCGCAAGCGCCAGGTTGTAGTCTGCCTGTGGCACAACAGTGCTGCCATTGCCAATCTCGAACGCAGCCGATGGCAACTGCTTACCGAAGGTGATGGTTCCGTTGCCACAGTTCCCCCCGGAAAGACCGCATACATCCTGCCACAGCCCTTGATCGAGATTGTTTTGATCAACCGTCAGCGCAAATGTATCGCCGGTATTGGGCTGCACGGCCAACGCCCCGCGAAAGATCGGGCACGATGTGCTTCCTAACGACGTTGAATCCGGTGGACAGTTCATCGCAGTCAACCCCTGCCCAGGCTGGTTTGCCAGCCGCGTCCAGGTCACGCCATCAGCCGACTCGTAGTACCCGTGATAACGTATCGCACCATAGAAACGTTGGCGAACGGGATTCCAGACAACTGCCGTCGCCGCTCTGCCGCCGAGAAGTTGGCTCGGAGATTGTGGGCTCTGTACCGGCTGACTGCCGTCCATGATCGTGGACATCTGCCAGGTCACCCCGGCGTCGGTCGAGTAGTAAAGCCCCATCACGCTGTTCGTAGCATCTGGCGCATTAACGAGAACACCCTCCGCAGCCTGCGAGACTGCTGCAACAACAGTACCCGGCGTAGCCGTACTCCACGCAAAACCTGCGAAGCCTAGTCCACTGAAGAGGTGGTTGCCCGCAACGCCATCCTGCGAGTCTTGAATGAGCGTCCACGTCACCCCGTTATCTGCCGAGCGCAACAGTCCGCTTCCGTAAAAAGAATCTGAGGCGTCGTTAGGATCCCCTGTCCCGGCAAGAATCACGCCAGATTGAACGCTGATTGCGCCGATACTGAGCGACGGAATAGCCGCGGTGCCCGCATTCGCGCTGAAGACCGGCAGCGTATCAGTAAGCGGGACGAAGGTGACGCTGGCCGATGGTCCAGCCGCATTGATCGACTTCCAAACTCCGCCGCCAGTTGTCCCAAGATAGACCGTATTGCCAGTTGGATCAGCGGGATCGATCGCAATCGCTGTGACCCGACCGGTCACATTGCCATAGGCGATGCTGGCAACCTGATTCGGCCCTACTGCCTGCCACGGCGCGCTCAAACTCGACGGTTGCGCCGAAGCAGATTGATCTACCAACATCGCCGCGTGCTTCTGACGAGCGGCGTCCATGGCTTCTGCAGCGGGTATATCTCCAGCAAGAGTACGGCCATCGACAAAGCGACGCGACCTGATCGTGTGCGACGGGAGGGAATTAGCCGAAAGCACGCCGCCTTCATGCTGCGTAGCTGTCGGTACGGAGGACAACTGACCGAAGACAAGAACGGGCACCGTCAACGCGAGAAAGAAAATGACTGCAGAAAAGAAGCGACTCGCCCAGTAGGGGAGATGATCTGCGAGACGCTCGTGTTGTGAGGATACAACCAGGCCCATAGCGTGTGATCCGCAACGTAAAAAGAACAGCTAACACTGATGCTGCAAGCTGACATCGGATGAGTCAACGCTAGAGCAGGAGAAGGTACAACAGACAGTGCCAGAACGGGATGAGAAATCTCTCATAAACGTTCGGTGTTTGGACGTTACCGGGGCTCTGTGGCCGCCTCTTCAAAGCTTTCCAAATCGCACGAAGTAGCGGAGGACAAGCAAATCCGCTATTTCTCGAATCTACCATTAGCTGCGACAACGCCACAATCTCATCATAGTTGTAGGTTTTTTACCCGAGGGAAGCAGTCGCAAAATGGAGCGAGGACAAAGCCGTCTGCCGATAAAGACTTTCTGGAACGCCTAAAACGCCAGCGAACCCTGCTGGGGCAGGATCTTCATCTGCCGAATGTACTCTTTAGAATCGAACTTCTTGCCCGTTGACGCGCCGGACATATAGCGAATCTTGCCGAAGATCGGCCGCGTTCCCCAGGCACGATCGAACTTCCCCAGTATTGCCCATGCGATACCCGCGTATCCGTTCGGGTCGCGACCATCCAGAAAATACTTGTCGTTGAGATAGATTGAGTACTTCATCGCGGTAGTAACGTCCGGGCTCCACTCCTTGATCTTCTTCGCCCAGTACATCCTCAGGTAGTTATGCATCCAGCCATATCGAACCATTTGAATCTGGGCTGCGTTCCAAAGATCGTCATGAGTATGCGCGTTCTCTAGTTGCTGAAGCGTATACAAATGTTCCCTTTCATCGCGTGCGTGTTCGGCAATAGTCGCCTTTGCCCAGTGCTCGGCACAGTCAGGCGAATCGTAGTTTGGCGTGTAGCGCACGAAGTTGACAGCGAGTTCGCGCCAGGCGATTAGTTCATTGAAGTAGCTGTCGCGCGCAGGCTTCAACTTCGGGTTCGCCTTCGCAGCCGCATCTACGGCAAGCGCAACCGTGATTGGGCCAACATGTCCATAGTGTAGATAGGGCGACATGCAGGAAGTGCCATCGGTCTCAGGATGATTACGCTGCGTGTCGTAGTCTTCCAAAAGCCTTCGCGTAAAAAACTCAAGACGTCGGAACGCAGCATGAGTTCCCCCTTTCCACGCTGCAACCGGCAGAACGCTACGATCGAGGTCGTTCCAATCGCGTGTCATGTCCTCATGAACAGAGTCGGCATAGAATCCCCGCGGCCGTTTCCATGCGCGTTCCACATGAACATTCTCGTAGGGATGTAGATACTCAGGGAGAAGGCGATAGAGGCGTGGCCGAATCGTGTACGCCCCATACTGGGCCTTTTCCATCAGCTTCGAAGGAACCACGACATCCGTATCGACAGTCCAGAACGGAATCTTGATCTTCGATGCCAACTCCCTGCGCCACTGTTCTGGCACGCGCATGGGATTCTCATCTCCAATCAAGAACGCCGCACGAACGTCAGCAAAGAACTGCTCGTGCGATTCACGCGGCGCGCGACGCATCACAAACGAGATATTTCGAGCCGCAAGATCGATCTCGATATCCGGCAACCCTTGATTGAGAAAAGCGTAGTGGCGCAGATTCGCGTGGGGAAAGTTAGAGATCCCCGCAAAGTAAACGACTAGCGGAAGGCCAAGCAGGTTCGCTGCGTTAGCGGCGAGATCGACCGCGTGATTATCAATACCTCGCTGCGCCCTTTGCATCCAGTAGACGACGCATCTTCCATCCGGATCCGGAGGTGCGTCTCGTCGCACCGTCACACGGGGATCTTCCGACCCGGCACGCAACTTTTCCAACGAAGCAGATCGGACTTGGGACATACCTCGAGTGTACGAGGCGCTGCTGTAGTGATCTGACCGCAACAAAAAATACGACCCGAAGGCCGCATCCCTGTAAAAACCACCTGCACTACCAGAGTCCCCACGCCCGGCTGATGTAGTCGCTCATCGTCATTGTGATCAATACCAAGAACGTGAAAAATCCAGACGCGACTGTCAGCTTGATCAGCTTGGATTGATATTTGACGTGCATAAAAAACAGAATAACGACAACTGCCTTGAAGCTTGCAATCGCCAGCGCTACAACTGGATTGAAAATCCCCAGATCGACATAGGCCGCGCCTACCGTAATCCCGGTAAAGACCAGCAGTGTGACAAAAACAATTCCATAGGTCACCGGCGTGATGATGTGATGATCGGCGTGTTCTGGATTGATTACATTTGACGGATCGTGATACTCGGACATGGTCTTCTCCTTCCAGCCAAAACGGCGTTGCAGTCGCGGCTAGTAGCCGGGGTGTCGGTTGATCAGATAAAGCAAGGGAAACAGGAAGAGCCAGACGATATCCACGAAGTGCCAATACAATCCGAAGTTTTCGATAGGCGCGACATACCCTGACGAGAACTCCCCTCGATTAGCGCGCCATGTGAGCCAGAACAAAAGCCCAATTCCCAAAATCATGTGAAAGGCATGCATGCCGGTCATCGCAAAATAGAGGAAGAAGAAGACCTGTGTCTTCTGCGCCATGTCAGGAGCGAGCGGCTTCTCTTTCAACCCATACGCCTGCGGATTGATGAATTGAGAGACATCAAAGTGCGCCCCTGGGATGTGATGCTTCTCCCACTTCTCGTGGTACTCAACCGCTTTGATACCGAGAAAGGCGACCCCGAAGAAGGTCGTGAGTACCAGAAAGAGAACAAGAAGCCCCTTCTTCTGCACCTCCGCAGCCCACACCCCGAGCGCCATAAAAAATCCCGAGGTAATCAGAATGGCAGTGTTAGCCGCACCCAGAGGAATGCTTAGCTGATTGGAGGACACGACGAACGCATCATGGTACCAGTTGCGGTACAGCAGATAGGCGAAGAACAACCCGCCAAAGAACATGATCTCAGTCAGCAGGAACAGCCACATGCCAAACGTGGCAGCCTCGCGCTGCTGCTCCTTCGTCTCGAAGTGATGGCGGTGCTGTGGCAGAACGACGTGCTCATGTTCCGCCGCAACCGCAGTCTCGTGCGTGTGCGGATGCGTAGCTACGATCGCATTATCCAACGGTCGTCACCTCTTGTGCAGTCTTGTGGGCGAGCCATTCGTAGTCATAAGCTTCATGATCAACGACTGGCGTCTCGATAAAGTTTTCGGTCAACGGTGGAGACTGAATCTGCCACTCAAGCCCGGTGGCCTGCCATGGGTTGTTGCCTGCAATCGCACCATACTTCAGCGACCAACCCAGGTACAGCAGCGGCAACATATAACCAACGCCGAGTACCGTAGCTCCCGCCGTTGACAGTACGTTCAGCACCTGGAACTCAGGCGGATAAGCATGGTAGCGCCGCGGCATTCCCAGGTAGCCAAGAATGAATTGCGGCAGGAAGGTCAGGTTGAATCCGATGAAGGTCGTAACCGCTGCAAGCTTAGAGAGCGACTCGGGATACATACGCCCGGTCATCTTCGGCCACCAGAAGTGGATGCCCGCCAGAAACGCCATCAACATCCCACCCACCATCACAAAGTGAAAGTGAGCGACGATGAAGTAGGTCTCGGTCAGATGAATGTCCATGCCCAACGCGCCCAGGAAGACTCCCGTCATTCCACCAATCGTAAAGAGTCCAAGAAACCCGAAGGCGTAGAGCATCGGAGTCTCAAACGTAATCGACCCCTTCTGCAACGTAAACGCCCAGTTGAAGATCTTGATCGCCGAAGGAACCGCCACAAGCATCGTCAGCAGCGAGAACACGAGCGCCGAGTAGTTGGACACACCCATGATGAACATATGATGAGCCCAGACAAAGAACCCGAACAGAGCAATCGCCACAGACGAGAATGCGACCGCCGTATAACCGAACACCCGCTTGCGACTGAAGGTACTAATCACCTCAGAGATCACACCCATGCCCGGAAGAATCATGATGTAAACCGCAGGGTGAGAGTAGAACCAGAAAAGATGCTGGAACAGCAGCGGATCGCCGCCCTTAGTCGGATCGAAGACGCCAATCCCAACCAGCCTCTCGAGAGCAACGAGGACCAGCGTGATCGCCAGAACCGGCGTTCCAAGCACCATCAAAATCGACGCAGCGTAATTTGACCAGCAGAACAGCGGCATACGGAACCACGTCATTCCAGGCGCCCGCATCCGGTGAATCGTAACGATGAAGTTCAATCCCGTAAAGATCGACGAAAATCCAATGATGAAAACCCCCGTAGCGGCGGTGACCACATGGGTATTCAAATAATGTGTCGACAGAGGAGTCGTGAAGGTCCAACCCGTATCGACGCCACCCAGAACCAGCGCGGCCATGGTAAACAGACCGCCGATCCAGTACAGATACCAGCTCAGCAGATTCACCTTGGGAAAGGCCAGGTCCTTCGCGCCAACCATGATCGGGATCAGGAAATTCCCCAGAGTCGCCGGCACCGATGGCACAAGAAACAGAAAGATCATCACAATGCCGTGCATCGAGAAGAACTTGTTATACGTGTCCGAAGCCACCAGATCGGGCTGTGGCGTCAGCAGTTCCAACCGGATGAGGCCCGCAAACGCACCCCCGATGAAAAAGAAGAACGTGATCGAGATCAGATACAGGATCGCAATGCGCTTGTGGTCGCCAGTAAACAACCAGCTGAGCAGCCCATCCTCATTGTTCAGATAGTTACGCTTCGGAATCGTAGCCGTTCTCTGATCTGGCAGGTTGACGATTGTGTGGGTTGCACTCATGGCTTCACCGTCCCTGGCGTTGTCGGCGCCGTTTGGTTCGACTGTGACGTGGTCAGCGTCTGCTGCACACGGTAGTTGGTCTGCATAGCTTTGATGTACTCGACTAGATCGATCAGGCCGTCTTCGCTGATCTGTCCTTGATAGGTCGGCATTATCGGCGCATATCCAGCCGTAATATGTTGCGAAGGATTCAGGATCGCGTCACGCAGATATGCGTCGTTGACCAGAACCTGCGACCCGCTGGCCAGTTGCAGCTTCGAGCCGTAGACACCCGCAAGATTTGGCCCACGCGCCGCCGCACTTCCCGAATGGCACGCGTTGCATCCCATGCTGGCAAAGAGCCTCTCGCCATTCTGAGCCAGCGACATCCCGCTGGTGGACTCCTGTGTCCACTTATCGTAGTCATCCGGGCTGAGTACAGTGACTTCGCCGATCATAGCCGAGTGATTCGTCCCGCAATATTGTGTGCAGAAGATATGGTAGGTCCCCGGAGTCGTGGCCTGAAACCAGACCGTCGAGTAGCGCCCTGGAATCACCTCGCGCTTGACGCGAAAATCAGGAATAGAAAAGCTGTGAAACACATCCTGCGAGATCATCGTCAGCTGCACAGGACGGCCAGTCGGTACATGCAGCGCGTTTATCTCATGCTGCCCGCCCGGATGCTCCGCCTTCCACATCCACTGCTTACCGACAACATAGATATTCATCGCATTGGTCGGGGGATTGTAGATGCGGAAGTACAACAACGCGCCCCAGACAAACACAATCAGAAAGAGAGCGAGAGGAATGATGGTCCAGGTCGCCTCAAGCAAAGTCGAGCCTTCCACCTGGACCGCGACCGGGTGCTTCTCCTTGCGATACCGGATCGAGAAACCGAAGATCAGCATGCCCACCAGCGTCAGACCAACCACCGTGATCAACAGCAGGAAGAAGTAGAGCGCGTCAGCGTAGGGCGCGATGGTCGACGCCTCGCGCGGAAAGAGCGCCGAAGCGTTGAGCCACTTCACCAAAAATTGCCACAGGACTGGACTGATATGCATCGTTACCCTTTATCCGTTCTCTTTCTTAGTCAGGTCGTGTTCGCGCGCGGAGTTGACATCTCGTCGAAACATCAAAAACATGAAGCCGCCTAATCCTGCCACTGTCACCATGCCGCCAAACTGCACCACACGCGCGATGATCAGGGAGTGCTTATTCGTCTGCGGATCATAGTGATAGCAGTAGGTCAAAATGTTCGCAACCGGAGAACCAATCTTGTTGCCCGAAGCGTCGATCAACCCCAGCAGCATGTCCTTCGGCGAGTACTCCACTCCAAGGTAGTACTGCGCTAGCTTGCCGTCTGTGGTAACAATCTCAATCGAGCTGGCATGAGCGAACTGAGTAAGCTTGCCATCGGGTCCCGGAACCTTGACGTATCCAAAGCCGACCGCATTTGTCACCGCATCGATCGCCGGCCGCTGTCCAGTAAGGAAGTGCCAACCGGAAGCCGTCTCCGGACGCCCGTAGCGCTTTACATAAAAAGCCTTCTTCGCAGCTGCAGTCTCTGGCGTCTCGCTCGGGTCGATGCTGATAATGACCACATCGAAATCCTTCCCAGGCGTCAGCTTCACCATCTCCAGGGCTCCGGTCAATCCGTCCAGTTCCTCAGAGCACAGCATGGGGCAGTTGTAGTAAACCAGCGAAAGAATCGCGGGATGCTTCCCAAAGTAGTCCCCCAGCTTCACAGTCTTCCCTGTGTCGTCCACAAACGAAGCGTCCAGTGGAAGCTGTTGGTTCAGATGCTGCGAAACTCCAACCTTCTGCAGCACCTGCGGCAACTGATCGCCGGAGTTATCGCCACTCTGCTTATCCCCATAGCTTGAGACCTGGGCAAACAGGGGACCGCCCAGCAGCGCGCAGCAGAGAATCGCCGCCTGCCACCCACCCCGAATTGTCGGCCCGTATCTCATCTCTCTCTCTCTCTATGCTAAATCTGTCCGAGCAAATCCTTTACTTCGCAGGAGCAAGCTCTGCCTGACTAGCTGCTTCTGCTTTGCCATAGCTCATCTTTTGTTCCCGCGCTTCGATAACCTCAAGCTCATAACCAGTACGGGCAAATCCAGAGGTCAACGGAGCCAAAACCACCGGCTTCTCGTCTCCAGCCATCTCCGTGGTAGCCGCTGCCGCCTGACTGTTGACCGGCAGACCACGCTGCGCGATCAACTCCATCGCACGAGAGATCGGAATCCGGATCGAACCATTCTCCGCAGGAGTCACGCTGTAGTTGTCGAGCAGAAGATCCTCTCGCGCGTGCATATCCGCCGTCGCCTGATTGCCGTCATCAATATCCAATCGTGGCTCCGGAAAGGTCGACGTCATCTGCTGAAACTCTCTCTGCTGCATCTCCGGGTTGCTGGCCAGGTCCTGACGCTTGCCGTTGGTCGTCTCCGCGCCAGCAAAGTCCGAAAGTTTGTTCCACTTGGTCGTCGGCCCATCCGATTTTTCAATCGCTGAGTTGATGACCTTACCCATCACAAAACAGAAGACAAAGAAGACCAGCACGAACCCGAACAGGCCAGCCAGAAACACAGCCACACCGCCGGCATTGACATCGGTCGTCTCATATCCGGGCGAGTCCGCATCACGGACATGCTGGTCGTGCGGGCCTGGCGTTTGATGCATCTCGTGATCGTTAGTGGGCATGTTCAGGCTCCAACATCTCTTCAACGTGAGGATCGTTCACATTGAGCAAAGGACGTGCTTGCAGTTCTCTCATATAAATCCAGCTCCACAGCGAGATCACCGCCACGGGGACCGTGATGTAGGCAAGAATTCCAACGTTATTCGTGAGGTGGAGGTTACCCGCGGCATCCGCGAAGTTCGGCTCGATCAGCCAGAACATATCCAGGCAACGGGCGAAGATCATGAAACACGTCAGCCAGATCATCTTCTGCTTGTTCCGCTTCAAGTCGCGCGACAGCAGCAGACAGAAGGGAATCAGCCAGTGACAGATGAAGTCCGCCGAGCAGACATACCACCATCCACCATGAATCCGATTCAAGTACCAGGGAATCTCATCCGGCACGTTGCCCGACCAGATGATCAAAAACTCGGCGAAGCAAAGGTAGATATTGAGCATCACAAACGCGAATGCCAGCTTGCCCAAATCGTGCTGCTCCGTCGCCCGCAGCATCGTCTTCATCGGCTCAAACCGTGACAGCAGGATCACCGTTAGAATGCTAAGTGCGAGTACCGCATACCCCTGTCCAACCAGGAACTGCAGCCCCCAGATCGACGAGTACCAGGTGATGTCCAGCGACTTGATCCAGACGATCGCACCATCCGTGAGCAGGATCACGTAGATCAAAATTCCAATGCCGCTCAGGTTCTCAAACTTCACCCGCCAGCGGTCAAAGCTTGGCTCGGTCCCACGCTCCGGATCGGCGTCACGCTGAAGCGACCACTTATTGAGGAGAAACACGAACGTACCGAGGATCGCAAAGATCACGACCGTCTGAAAGATCGCAGCAGCCGGATTCAACATGGCCCGTTTGGCATTGAGCGTCATCGCCTGTTCAAGCGACACGGCGTGATTCGACAAAGCCTGAGCCACCGCTCCAGCAGTCGGGAACGCCGCCCATTGATAAAGATGCTTCCACAGGAAGATGATAGGCACGAACATCAGGCCCACCAGCCAGATCGTGCGTGTCATCGCTTCGAGCGGGCGTCGCAGCAACAGCCCCCACTTACCGCCGCTAACGTACTGCAGCATCAGCATGGCCAGTCCACCGCCGGCGAAGGTGAAGCAGATCATGTAGCCCAACAGGTACGCGCGAAGGATATGGTTGCGTCCCTCATGACTCCACGAGAAAGCAACCAAGGAGACAACCGTGGCGACCGCAAAGACAATCAGCGCGCGCATCCGCCACGCCGAGAGAATCTCCGGCGCAGCAAGCGACGCAGGCAGTACTCGCGGCCCGTGGTGGGAGTGATCGTGTTGCCCGCCGTTATGTTCGTGTCCAGATGACATGCGTTTCAAGCCTTCGTTCGGAAGCTTCCGAGGTTACTGCTTCGGTGCGGTTTGTCCGGCAGACGCCGCCGGCGCAGCTGCGTTGTTTCGTGATGGTGCAGCCGCCGTCGTTCCAGCAGCACCAGCTCCCGTAACAGGGAGCACATAAAGTCCGTTGTCAGGCGTACCCGTCACAGCAGTCGGAGGCAGCACCCACTCATCGGCGAAGGAGGCCGGCAAGCCCTCCCGTTCGGCTATGCTGGCAAGCGGCTCAACATGAGCGCCCGATGCCACATCGGCCTGCGTTGCCTTCTGGCTCAGCTGCAGTGCCTTGATATAAGCGACAATCGCCCAGCGGTCTGCCGGCACAATCTGCGACGAATAGTCAGGCATGGAACCATACCCATTCGAGATCACATGAAAGAAGTGTCCCAGCGGCGCAGTCTCGAGCCGAGCCGAATGAAAGCTACCAGCCTTCGAATACCCGCGCTGCACAATCATGCCGATCCCATTGCCTACCCGCGAGTGGCACGGCGTGCAGTAGACGTTGTAACGCTCCTGCCCGCGCTCTAACACCTGCATCGTCGCCGGGAAGGGCATACCATCGCCCTCTTTCCCATTCACCAGCCCGGTATAGAAGTAGCCGTCTTCATGCAGCTGATTTCGCGCAACCGTATTCTCAACCTGCGGGCGAACAGAGCGACCGTCCGCATAAAAGTCAGTGCCACGCTGAGGAAAGAACTTCGGCTGATTCTGCATATCCTGACGGCAGCCCGTCACAACCAGCAGGGACAACGCTGCGGTGGCGAGGCCAAGACGCCGGGATGTCAATCTCACTTGCGTATTAATGATCCACCTCCACCACGGAGACCGCAGGGAACTGCTCAAGGAAAGCCCGCGTCTCGCTCAGCGAGAACTTCGGATCGACTGCCTCGAGACACAGAAAAAACTTATCGGTCGTCGCGCCATTCCTGAAGTTCGGTGCGTTGAACACAGGATGATAAAGCTGCGGCAGACCATTCAGCGCGATCATTCCGAGAGCCGCCGAGAACCCTGAAAACAAAATCGTCCACTCGTAGGCCGGAATGATAAACGCAGGCCAGGAAAACAACGGGCGGCCGGCAATGTTCAACGGATACGCCCACACATTGATCCAGGTCTCCATAAGGAACGCCGTCGTTACCCCCATCAAGCCACCGATCAGGCATACCAACGGGACGCGCGTCTTATGGAAGTGCAGCGCCTCAGCCGCCTCTTCCACCGGATAGGGCGTATAGCACTCCATGCGTCGATAGCCCGCACGATGCGCCTCCTCAGTGGCATGAACTAACTCACTGGGCGTATTGAACTCGGCCAGTAATCCGTAAACTCCTTCGCGCGGCGGCATCAGGCGGTCTCCTCAGTGGCTGTCTCGGCATCGACGCCGCGTGTGACCTTGGTCTGCGGCAGCATCATTCGAATCTCGGACATCGGAATCATCGGCAGGAAGCGAACAAACAGGAAGAACAGGAACGTAAACAGGCCCATCGTTCCCACGTAGATCATGTAGTCCCACTTCGTCGCGCGGTAGGTCCCCCAGCTTGAAGGCAGATACTCGCGGTAAAGACTGGTAACAACGATGACGAAGCGCTCAAACCACATGCCCGTATTGACGATGAGCGACAGGATAAACAGGAACGTCACGTTTACCCGCAGCTTGCGCGACCAGAGCGTCGTCAGCGGAATCGCGATGTTGGTCAGGATCAGGATCCAGTACGCCCATCCCATAGGCCCGAACATACGATTCCACATCATGAAGAACTCCCAGTGGCTGGCCGAAAACCATGCCATGAAGACCTCCATGCCGTACCCATAAGCCACAATCGAGCCCGTCGCCAGCATCACCTTGGCCATGTTGTCCAGGTGCCGCAGCGTAACCAGATCCTCCATGTGGTAGAACTTGCGGATCGGAATCGCCAGTGTCAGCACCATGGCAAAACCCGAGTACACCGCGCCCGCAACGAAGTAAGGAGGGAAGATCGTCGTATGCCACCCAGCCAGTGCCGCCACCGCGAAGTCGAAGCTGATGACCGTGTGCACTGAGAGCACCAGCGGCGTTGAAAGACCCGCCAGCAGCAGGGAAGCCGATTCATAGCGAATCCAGTGCCGGGTCGATCCGCGCCATCCCAGCGACAGCATCCCGTAGAAGTACTTCGCAGCCGGCATCGTCGCACGGTCGCGCAGCGTCCCGAAGTCGGGAATCATTCCGATATACCAGAAGATGATCGAGATCGAGGCATACGTCGACACCGCGAAGACGTCCCAGGCCAGCGGGCTGCGGAACTGCGGCCACACGTTCATCGTGTTCGGGTAAGGGAAGAGCCAGTACGCAAGCCAGGGCCGGCCAACGTGAATCAGAGGAAACGTTCCCGCGCAGACCACCGCAAAGATCGTCATGGCCTCCGCAAACCGGTTGATCGAGTTGCGCCAGGTCTGTTTGAACAGCAGCAGAATCGCCGAGATCAGCGTACCTGCGTGGCCGATACCGATCCACCACACAAAGTTGATGATCGCGAATCCCCACGCGCCAGGAATCGTAACACCCCAGATTCCAACGCCCTTCAGGAACAGCCAGGTACAGCCGACCACCAGCCCCATAGTGACACCGGCGGCCACGATCAGGCCGAAGAACCAGCCCAGCGGAGTGTTCGACGTCAGCACGATGCCAGCAATCTTCTGCGTCACCGACTTGAAGTTATGGCCCGGCGCAATCACTGCGTACTCGCCAGTACGCGGGTCGATCATGGGATCAATCACGGGATCGACGCTCGGGTCCTGCATGGGTCCTTTAGTCGCCATTATGCCAGCTCCGGATGCGGGTTGATGACTCCGGCCGTATAGGTCGTGCGCGGACGGAAGTTGAGATCGGCGAGTACCTGGTAGTCGCGCTCCTCAGCCTTGATCTTTGCCACCTTGCTTGCCTTGTCGTTGATATTGCCGAAGGTGATTGCGCTGGTCGGGCAGGCCTGCTGGCACGCCGTCACAATCTCGCCGTCACGAATCTCGCGATTTTCCTTATCCGCCGTAATCTTTGCCGCTTCAATCCGCTGCACGCAGTAGCTGCACTTCTCCATCACGCCGCGCGAACGAACCGACACGTCGGGATTCCGCATGAACTTCAAGCTCTCCGTGTCATAGTCCGAGTACAGCAGGAAGTTGAACCGGCGAACCTTATACGGGCAGTTGTTCGAGCAATAACGAGTTCCCACGCAACGGTTGTAAACCATCGTATTCAGGCCCTCGGGCGTATGCACCGTCGCACCCACTGGGCAGACCTGTTCGCAGCCCGCGTTCTCGCAGTGCTGGCAGGCCATTGGCTGAAAGTGCGCCTTCGGTGCATGCAGATCGCCTTCAAAGTAAGTATCGATGCGCAGCCACTGCATGTTGCGCCCAACCTTCACCTGCTCACGGCCGACGACGGGGATATTGTTCTCCGCATAGCAGCTGACGATGCAGGCATTGCAGCCAATGCAGCTGTTCAGGTCGATCGCCATTCCCCAGGCATTCTGAATCTTCAGCGTCGACGGGTCCTGCTTCTCGTAGTTCCAGTTATCCGGGAAGAACGAGTTGTCGTGCGGCACCTTCTCACCCTGCGGCGAGTAACCCACTTTGTCTATCAGCGTGCCGCTCGCCCCGCCTTCATGAGCGAAGTTCGGATTCTTCTTGACCTCATCGACCGTGGCGTAGCGAATGATCGAACGCTCCTCCGCCTCATGCCCAGCCAAAGAGTACACACCGTCTTTATCCGAGAGCGGCTTCTCCAGATCGTGCTGTGCAAAGCTGCCGCGATGCTCGATGTTGTGGACCTTCGTGATGCAAAGATCGTACGTTCCCGGAACCTTCTTCGCAGTCGCACCTGAGACCGACAACAGCCCGTCGGTGGTGCGAATCTGGTAAGCATCGAATCCGACACCCTGGCCCACACGGCCAGCCTCAACGCCACGCCCAAAGCCAAGATGAACCGTGATCACGCCATCCGGATGCCCCGGAATCATCATCGCCGGCGCAATCACCTCGCGGCCGTTCAACGAAATCTTCACCGGATCCGACTCATCCAGCTTCAACTCCGCCAGCGTGTTAATGCTCATGATGGCCGCGTTATCCCAGCTCAGGCTCGTCACCTGTTTGGGCAACTCCTGCAGCCAGCCCACGTTCGCGAAACGACCATCGTAGATCGAAGGATCAGGTCGAAACGAAACCTCAAGTCCGCTCGGAGCGGCAGCTGCCGGGAAAGAAGCCACAGCGCTCTTACCCGCCCCACCAGCCTTAGCCGTGAACGCGGTTCCTTCTACCCAGCCATCATGCAGCGCCTTACGCCACAAGGTAGCAAAATCGCCCTTGAAGTAGGTCTTCGCATTCGCAACAACCACGTCGTAAGCCGACTGCTGCGGATCCGCCAGCAGCGCCTGCAGCACATCGTGCGCCGACTTGCCACCATACATCGGATCGATCATCGGTTGAATAATCGAGATCGTTCCGTCGTACGCACGCGCATCCGACCAACTCTCGAGGTAATGCGCTTTATTGATATGCCAGTTCGAGATCGCGCCCGTCTCATCCACATGCGAGGCAAGCTGTGCCGTCACCGGAACATTCGCGAAGGCGTCTCTGAACCCAAGATCCCACGGTGCCGAATAGATTGGGTTGACGCCGAGCATCACCAGCCACTGAACCTTACCAGCCTTCATATCGACAACGAGTGACTTCAGATCAGCGACCTGCTCGCTCGGCATCGGGTTCACCGTCTCGGTGTAGATCACCGTCTTGCCGACAGCGCCCAGCGAAGAGTTCAGCGCATAAGCCGCCGCATGAACCGCCGGCGAAGCCTGCTCGCCAGGAATCACGACGCATTTTCCGCCACTGTTCTTCAAGTCGGCAAGAACCGTCAGGAAGAACTTGGCATACTGCGGATTAAACGTATCAATCACTTGATGATACTGTTCCTGCGCAATCGACCCATGGGCCGCAAGCGCCGTTGCAAACGTTGCAATCTCACTAGGCTTCAGCGCCAGCCGATGCTCCGCCTTGAACCCTGTCACCGTCGGCATGGTCTCGACGACGTACAGCCGATTCATCGTCTTGCCCTCTTCATACCGATGCCGTTCCGCATAGCCCGAAGCCAGCGGCAGGAAGCCCGGATGAGCGATGCCACCCAGGAAATCCGCATCGAGCGAGAGAATAACGTCAGCCTCTTCGATCTTGTACTGCGCATCCGTGTAGCTGCCGAACGCCGCCTTCGAGGCCGCGCGCGAGGAGTCCTGATTCACCGGCTCCCACTGCACCATCTTCGCCTGCGGATACGCCGCCTGCACCTGCTTCCACTGCGCCGCCAGCGTCGGCGAGGTAATCGTCTCGCTCAGGAAATAGATGCCTTGTCCACCAGAGGTCTTCTTCGCAGCGGTAGCAAACGCCTGCTGAAACTCACCCCACGACGAAACCTCGCCGCGATGCAACACATGCTGCGAACGATCCGGATCATACAGATCAAGCAGCGTCGCCTGTGTAAACGCGTCCGACTTGCCCTTCGACATCGGGTGCTCAGGGTTGCCATCCACCTTGATCGGCCGGAACGAATCCGACTTCACCAGCACCGGAATAGCGCCAGTCGGAAACGGATACGCCGTAGCAAAGTACATCGGCTTGCCGAGAACCAGGTCCTCAGGCTGCTTGATGTACGGAAAGATCGGCTCATCCGGCTGCTTCGTACAACCCGCCAACCCAGCCAGCGCCAGCGACGCGCCCATCACCTTCAGGAAGCCGCGCCGACTCACCGCATCGACCCACTCGCCCGCCCCAGCCTGCCGCGGAAACTCTTCCCTCATCAACTCGTGGAAGGCCGGCGTATCCGCCAACTCGTCCAGATTCTTCCAGAAGCGTCGCCCCGTCTTGCCATCCAGCTTCGCATGGACCTCAGCAAGCGTCAACTTCACCGGTGCAATCTGAGCAGCGGCAATCTGAGTCACCACTACGGGTTGTCCTGCTGCTGGTGCTTTCATCTCAGCCATCGTCTCGTCTGTTCCAGTCTTGTTCCCAATCTGATTCCCAGTCGTCTTCATCGGTGGCACGTCTCACAGCTCGACAGCTGCTCCGGATTGCGGATGTGGTACTGAGCCGTCAGATACTTGCCCAGATCCATCTGGTTCGTAAACTTCTGATAGCTCGCCGGCATCGTGATCCCCAGCGGAGGCACATCGCTCGACGTCGGCCCATTCGCCTCGGTGTTCATCTGCAACATCGCCACCTCCGGCCCTTTGCCCGAAGGATTGGTCGTCGTGCAGCTAACATTCTGCGCCGTAGCACCGCCGGTCACCGTGCTCGTACACCACACCGGCCTCTCGCTCGAAGGTCCAGCCCACGCCATGTTGTAGATCTCGCTGGTCGGCCGCAGGTTCACCGCCGGATTACGATGGCAGTTCAAACACCACTCCATCTGCAGCGTGTTCTGCTGATACATCAGCGGCATCTCGTCCACGCGTCCATGACAACTCGCGCAGCCGATGCCCTTATTCACGTGAATCTCGTGATTGAAGTAAACGTAGTCCGGCAGGTCATGCACCCGGATCCACTGAATCGAAGCGCCCGTCGCCCAGCTCTGCCGCACCGGCTCCAGCAGCTCGGCGTTGGTCCAGATCTGCGCATGGCAATTGATACAGGTCTTCGTCGGAGGAATCCCAGCATACGCAGCCTTCTCCACCTGCGTGTGACAGTACTGGCACTGCAGGCCAAGTCCCTCAACGTGGTGCTTGTGGCTGAACGGTATCGGCTGATCCGGCCGCTGGCCCTGCCGCGTCACCCACGGTGATCGCTGTAGCTGGTCGAGCGTTACGCCGAGCGCGATGACGATTACGCCCGTCAAGACAAGGCTGAATCGAGCCAGCGCGTTCGAACTACGGTCAAAAACTTGCGCCATGAGTGCGTTCCTGCTTCCTCTGCATTACCTTCGGCTAGGGGTTGAGAAGTTGCTGTCAAAAAATTAAATACTGCGCTGTCACTTTGCCGCGCAATCCATACGCGGCGACCGGAGCGTCCGCAATCGCAGCCGCCCCGAAAAATATCTGTCTTCGAAACTCAGAGTATAGCAGTGGAAAACCCCACCTCAACTCATCCACAACAACTCGCAACTGTTTTTCCTGCTGCAACATCCGATTATCGAACCCGCTTCAAATCCCATCCACTACATCTCGTGCATGCCCGTTCACCGGCTGAAACTGACCACTACATCTACCCTGCCCGAAACGTATCGGACTTGTAAATGCAAACCAACTTAGTCCGAATTCTGCTAATCGCGCACAAGACTTTCGCGCCTCTCCTGCGATACCGTCAGTCTCATGCCGCGTCCACACCACACTCCACGCTCTCCCCGTTATGATGCCGCCCAGGCCTTACTGGATCTATCCGCCGCCGACCCCAGACTAGGCAAGCTCATCGAACGAGCCGGCCCCTTCACCCTCCGCGTCTCCAGCACCCAATCGCCCTTCGAGGCCTTAGTCGAGAGCATCATCTACCAGCAACTCCACGGCAAAGCAGCCGCCACCATCCACCGCCGCCTGCTCGAAAGCTTCTACCCCGTCACCGCCAACGAGCACTTCGCCGCCCAGCACCTCCTCGACTGCCCCAACGAGCAGCTCCGCGCCGCCGGCCTCTCCCACAACAAGTCCCTCGCCCTCCGCGACCTCGCAGCCAAAACCATCGACGGCACCGTCCCCACCCTCATCCGCATCCGCCGCATGTCCGACGAGGCCATCATCGAGCACCTCACCCAGGTCCGCGGCGTCGGCCGCTGGACCGTCGAGATGCTTCTCATCTTTCGTCTCGGCCGACCCAACGTCCTGCCCGTCGATGATTATGGCGTCCGCAAAGGCTTTGCCCTCACCTTCGGCAAACTCAAACCCACTGACAAGGTCACCCCCGCCGATCTCCCCAAGCCCGACGTCATGCATCGCCGCGCAAAAAAATGGCAGCCCTGGTCCTCGGTCGCGAGCTGGTATCTCTGGCGAGCCTGCGACCTAGCAGCCGGAAAACTCACTCTTCCTCTCGACTCCAAGACCTGAACTCCAGGCCCTGAACCGCATCCAACACCTTGTCCTGCCGGACGGGCCTCCTGCGCGGAGGGCGGTCACTTCGTGACGGGTATACCCTGTCCCGGTAGACTGAGCTGCATAGATCCTCCCGTTGGTCGGAGCAAAGCATCCTCACGCCGACCATCGGGAGGCCCCATGCAGCTAGAAGCGCCAAGAAAAGGTACACAAGTCACGAAGTGACCGCCCTCCGCGCAGGAGGCCCGTCCGGCAGGACAAAAGGATCAATGGCAAAGTCGAAGACATCCGCAAAGAGCAAACCCTCCGCCGCCGAAGCCCCCCGCTTCGTCTGCATCCACGGCCACTTCTACCAGCCGCCCCGCGAGAACCCCTGGCTCGAAACCGTCGAAGTCCAGGACTCCGCCGCCCCCTATCACGACTGGAACGACCGCATCACCGCCGAGTGCTACGCCCCCAACGGGGCCTCCCGCATCACCAACAAGCAAAACGAAATCATCCGCATCATGAACAACTACGCCCGGATGAGCTTCAACTTCGGCCCCACCCTCCTCAGCTGGCTCGCAGACAAAGCCCCCCGCACCTATCGCATGATCGTCGATGCCGACAAGGTCAGCGCCCAGCGCTACAGCGGCCACGGTTCCGCCGTCGCCCAGGTCTACAACCACATCATCATGCCCCTCGCCAACCGCCGCGACGCCCTCACCCAGATCCGCTGGGGAATCGCCGACTTCGAATCCCGCTTCGGCCGAAAACCCGAAGGCATGTGGCTCGCCGAGACCGCAGTCAACCGCAGCGTACTCGACCTCATGGCGCAGGAGGGCATCAAGTTCACCATCCTCGCTCCCGTCCAGTGCGCCCGCGTCCGCCGACTCGATCCACCCGCAGGCACCACCTCCAAACCAAACCTCGACCCCGTCGCCGCAGCAGCCGCCCCAGCCGAAGAACCCTGGGCCCAGACCCCCAGCGCCAACGTCGATACCACCCATCCCTACCTCGTCAAACTCGACGAAGGCCGCAGCATCGCCGTCTTCTTCTACGACGGCCCCGGCTCCCGCGCCATCGCCTTCGAAGGCCTCCTCAACAGCGGAGAAAACTTCGGCAGCCGACTCCTCGGAGGCTTTCACCCCGCATCCCCCGGCGACCCCGAGATCGCCCAGCTCTCCCACGTCGCCACCGACGGCGAAAGCTACGGCCACCACCACAAACACGGAGAGATGGCCCTCTCCTACGCCATGCACTGGATCGAAGAAGGCGGACGAGCCAAGCTCACCAACTACGGCGAGTTCCTCGAAAAGTTCCCGCCCAAGTGGGAGGCTGAAGTCGCCGAAGACACCTCCTGGTCCTGCGCCCACGGCGTCGAACGCTGGCGCTCCAACTGCGGCTGCAACGGCGGCAAGGCCGGCTGGAATCAAGAGTGGCGCGCCCCCCTGCGCGACGCCCTCGACTACCTCCGCGATGCCACCGCGCCCTTAGCCGAACAACTCTCCCAATCCCTCTTCAAAGATCTCTGGCTCGCCCGCGACGCCTACATTCAGGTCGTCCTCGACCGCTCTCCCGCCTCCATCATCCGTTTCTTCGCCGACCACACCATCCGCCACCTCGCCGAAGACGAACGTGTCACCGCACTCGAACTCATGGAGCTCGAACGCCACACCCAGCTCATGTACACTAGCTGCGGCTGGTTCTTCGACGAGATCTCCGGCATCGAAACCATCCAGATCATCGCCTACGCCGGCCGCGTCCTCCAGCTCGCCGCCAAACTCTTTGGCCCTCCCGGCGCAGCCCTCGAAGCCGAGTTCCTCACCCGCCTCGCCCGCGCAAAGAGCAACGTCCCCGAGATGGGCGACGGTTCCGAAGTCTACCGCCGCTACGTCACCAATATGAAGATCGGCCTCGAGCAAGTCGGCGCCCACTACGCCATCAGCTCCATCTTCCGCGCCTATCCCGAGCACGGCGAGCTCTTCTGCTTCGACGTCCATCGCGAAGGCCAGGAGGTCTTCAACTCCGGCCGCGGCCGCGTCGCCCTCGGCCGCGCACTCCTCTACTCCCGCATCACCGAAGAGAGCGAGGAGCTCTGCTTCGCCGTCCTCCACCTCGGCGACCAGAACCTATCCGCCGCCGTCAAAGCCTACAACTCCACCAACCCCGCCGAGGTCGAAGCCTTCGCCACCTTCTCCACCGACATCAGCACCGCCATCCGCCGCGCCAACCTCCCCGAGGTCATCCGCCTCATCGACCGCTTCTTCGGCCAGGGCGAAGCCCCCGGTCAATCCCCGACCGCCTACTCCCTCACCTCTTTGTTCGCCGACGAGCAGCACCGCATCCTCAGCACCATCCTCAACCAGACCGTCTCCGAGATGGAGCACTCCCTCCGCAAGATCTACGAAGACCACGCCTCCCTCATGCACTTCCTCACCGAGTCCGGCATGACCGCCCCCCCCGCCCTCGCCACCGCCGCCCGCTTCGCCATCAACGCCAGCCTCCGCCAGGCCATCGAGGCCGACCCCTTCGACTTCACCGACATCGAAGCGCTCCTCGCCCGCGCCGAAGCCGACCAGATCCCCCTCGACACAACCCTCCTCAGCTACACCACCGGCCAGCGCATGAAGCGCGCCATGGTTCGCCTTGAAGCTGCAGCCGCCGGCGATCCCCAGGCCGCCGATGCTCTCGCCGCTGCCCTCGAAGTCGCCGAGACCATTCACAAGATGCCCTTCGAGGTAAACATCTGGCAGGCCCAGAACATCTGGAACGATCTCCTCCGCCGCAGCGACACCAACTACTGGACCGATGAATGGAAGGAAGGCTTCAAGAAACTAGGCGAGACCATGAACATCAAGGTCGACCAGCTAGTCATAGAAGAGGGCGTCAGCGCCTTCTAGCCACCAGGTTCCAGACAATTCGAGTTTTTACGTCCACATTCTTGCTTCCAAATTGCCGACCACTCGGGAGCAATCGCGGTCCTTTTTGAGCCAGCGCCCAGACCCGAGGCCGCGACTCCGCAAATCCCCTAATCCTCCTTTGCGAGGATTGATTGGATTCACGAATCACGTACAACCATCACCCTCACGCATTCACAGTCAAAGCCGCATACATCAGCGGAATCCCTCCCGCCACAATCTTCACAAAATGATGCGTGCCCGGAGAAACAATTCCATGCGTCGTGATATTAAAAATCCCCACAGTCTGCCCCGGCGGAATCGTAATCGAAGCAGGCACGCTCGCAATCGATGACTTCGAGCCCGGCAGCGGCAGCGGACCCCCCGGCCCCACAGTAGGGTCCATCGCCTCAAGCGCAATCACCGCCGGCATCGGCACCGCCTCCACCAGTGTCACGGTCCCCCGGCTGATCTCCCCAATCGTCACCGTCGTCGGAAAAACCGTCAACGAACTCATAATCGGCGCAATCACCCGCGAAGCAACCAGTAACACCGCAGAAGCCGACGAACTCCCATACATCGCGTAAATCGAACAAATCGCCGTCTTGAACGGAATCGGAATATTCGGCGTCGTGATCACAAAGCTCTGCGAAGCCACCCCCTGCGGAATCGTAACCGTAGCAGGCACATTTGCAAATGTCGACCCATTGAGCATAGTCACCACCACTGGCCCCGAAAGAGACGGCTGGCTCAGCGTAATCGTTCCAGTCGCATTGTCCCGCACGTCACCTTCGCCGGCGCAATCGTAAGCCCCGTAAGGTACGGTGGAACCACCTCACACGCTACCGTGATCGTCTTCCCCGCATAACTCGCATGCAGATTCACAATCTGAGGCGCGAATGGAATCGGAATCGCCGTCGTAGAGATCGTGACCGGAGCCGACGTGCCCCCCACCGGTATCGTCACCGTCGCTGGAACCTGAACCAGCCCCGGATTATCGCTCGTCAGCACAACATTGACCTGCGCCATCGCAGGCCGATCAATCGAGATCAGGGTCGTTTGACCATATCCGCACGTAATCGGATTCGGCGGAAAAAACGCGTTCAGATCCGACACCGGAAAGATGTTGTCGCCCTTCGGGGTATAAGGAGAAAATACAGGCGGATAATATCTGTTTACCAAATCAAGGAACGAACCCCACCCATCAGGCTGCCCAGTCAGATTCTGATAGACGCCCGCCAGGTTCGACGCGCCCGCATTGATGATTTGCTGAATACTGAAATTGAGCTGGTTGAAAAGATAGTAGATAAACAGCGTCGTGCAACCAGTCACTATATCCGGCCTGTTATCGTCTGGATCGTTGTTCACAAAGTCCGGCCGCGCTCCGTTCAGCCAAACCGGAACCACCCCGGCTCCCGGCGGCGGCACCCCGCCGATCCCATTCGCCAACTGGAACTGCACCCCAAGAAAACGCGATAGGCCTTCGCCCATGCTCCCCTCGTCTCCGCCCTGAAAAAGCGAAGTTGGCTCCGCCCACTGGTTGTTCTTCGAGACCATGAACATCTCCGTCACCTCCGAAACCAGCAGGTACCGAAGCAAATTCACTGACGTGCCAGAGCCCGGTTTGATTGTGATCGTCGGACTGGCACCAAAGATAAGTTGAAATCCACTCGGATCACTCCAGCTGGCTCCGCCAAACGCATTCACAATCTGCACCGGCAATGGAAAATTAAAAATCAAATTGACGCCGGCGAACCAGCCCGACATCAGCGCAAAGTCCGCCTCGCATATGTTAAAAAGATCCAGCGCGCGAGCCACTCCATCCACCGGCGACAGTGTCGAGTCATACGAAATCTGATAATGGGCGGTCTTCCCATTATTCGGTAGTCCTGAACTCGTAAATGCCATGGCCTGCTCTCCTTTTCAGGAAACGTAGGGGCCCGTGATTCCGAGGGTGCCTGTGAACTGTTTTGGAGCGGAGCCGAGTCTCTATCGGGGAGGGGCCGGAGGATGCTACAGGAAGCGGAATCGCAGGTCCGCGAACCAACCCGAGCTTATGACATTTTATGCTCTCGACAAGGCAAACGCCGCGAATCTCGCTCGGCGCCCGCCTTCTACCGCTCGCCGATCCACTAAGTTTATTTTTTTGTCCCAGGCCTCCGCACAACTATCGGCGCGATCAAACTTGGAGTCCAAGCCTAACCATAATTTTTAGAAGACTTTGCGCAACTTTGACGGTAGGGGTCACCCTCAAAGACCAACCCATCAACTCCGCCAGTGCAGCGTAACCGGCCCACTCAGCGGATGCTCCCCCGTCCCCTTCAACCGAGCCTGCTTCAACGCGAAGTACCACTTCGCCGGCTTATCCGCATCATCGATCAGCATCAGCCCCGGATGAAACCGCAACCCCTCCGCTTGCTCGATCATCGTCTCCTGATCCTGCCGCACAAACCGCGCCCCAAAGAAAGTAGCAATAGAAGTTACAAATGGAACCCAGTAAAAAACATTCCAGGCCGCAACCACATCAATCCTGCAAGTCGAAGCAGTCACCGGCGTAATCGTAGTCAGACTCGAGAACCACTTATCCCCCGCGCGAATCGTCTCATACCGCCGATTCGGCAGCACAAAATCAATCGTCGTCGTAATCGGCTCGCCATAAACTCCCAGCAACTTATAAGGCGCCGAGTTCGCGCTCGGAGCATGCGACGACATCCGAAACCCCGCGTTCCTCCCGTTATTCTCCCGGTCCCCCAACGGCTCAAAGTGCTTCGTCTTCTCATGAATACTAGCCGCCGACCGCCACCACCACGCCTGGTGCACAAACGGCCCATGCGCCGGATCCATCAACCCGATAATCCCGTGATCCACATTGCAGGGCAGCTCCGCCTCCAGATGCGCGCTCCGAAACCTCGCCGAAAACTTCGGCACCTCCGGCACCGGCGGCAGCGCCTCCAGCCCCTGCACTCGCCCCGCGCCAGCCTCCGGCAGATACACCCACGCAAACCCATCGCGCTCCTCACAAGGAAACGCCCCCGCAAAGATCTTCGTCGGGTCGAGCGTCTCATGGCTCGTCAGCGAAGGAATCTCCCTGCACTGCCCGCTGCAAGGCTCAAACTTCCATCCGTGATACTTGCACGTCACCGTCTCCCCATCGAACCAACCAGCCGACAGCGGAATCCCCCGATGCGGACAAAGATCCCGCATCGCAAACAGCTTCCCGCCAGTCTTCCGCCCCAGCAGCAGCGGAACCCCCAGCAGCAGCGCATTCGCCGTCTTGCCCTCCTGCAGCTCCCCGGCACGCAGCGCCGGATACCAATCCCCAAAGATCAGCTCCGTCGGCGGCCCCGCAACCTCCGCAACTCGTACCACATCACTCAACCTGAACGCCTCGCTCAAACAACACGCTTCTCATCATAGCCTTGCGACCACCACCAAAAACATTCGTCATCTCGACCCAAGTCGTGCGGTTTATCGCACGACGCAGCGGATTGCGGCCACAGCTCTCAGTTGTAGCGAACCGATTCATGCTGCGGTATCCGTCAAGACCACCGCATTTCGTCTTCGCGTCAAACTAAAACATCGACTTCTCGTTCTTTCCGATCAGCGGCGTGTTCAACAACCAGAACACCTCTGCCTCAACACCGCATTGATAAACTCACCTAACGCCCCGCACCTCCGCCACCATGCAGACGAAACGCCCATCCCCCATGTCGCAAACATCAAGATCGCCGACAGCCATGTCGCCCGCAGCAAAAAACCGTCTCATTCTCTTCGTCCTCTGGCTCCTCTTCTACGCCACCCTCACCCTCTTCGTCCCCCCGCTGCTCGACGACGCCGACTCCGTCCACGCCGAAGTCGCCCGCGAGATGCTCCTCCGCCACGACTGGGTCACCCTCTACGCCAACGGCATCCGCTACCTCGAAAAAGCCCCCATCCTCTACTGGAGCATGGCCCTCAGCTTCAAACTCTTCGGCGTCAACACCGCGGCCGCACGCCTGCCCATCGCCCTCACCGTCCTCTCGCTCGCCCTCCTCCTCGAAGGCTTCGCCCGCCGCGCCTTCTCTCCCCGAGCCGGCCTCTACGCCGGCCTCATGCTCCTCTCCAGCTTCGGCATCTTCATCTTCACCCGCATCCTCCTGCCAGACGCCGACGTCTGCCTCTGGCTCACCCTCGCCCTCTTCTTCTACTGGGCCACCGAGTCCGATCAATCTCAACTAAACGAACAAGACCCAGCTCTCCACGACCAAAGAACTCCGGGTAACCCATCCTTCGCGGCCTCATCGCGAAGGATGGGAACGACGCTCTCCACGCATCACGCAAGCCTCACCCTCTGCTGGCTCTTCGCCGCCTGCTGCGCCCTCAACGTCCTCACCAAGGGCCTCATCGGCATCGTCTTCCCCCTCCTCATCGTCCTGGCCCACCTCGTACTCACCCGCCGCAGCCTAAGCGCCGTTCTAACCCGCATCCGCCAGCTCCACCCCCTCTCCAGCACCATCGTCTTCCTCCTCATCGCCGCCCCCTGGCACATCCTCATCGCCCTCGCCAACCCTACCCAGGGCCATCCCGGAGCGCTCACCTTCTCGCACGGCCACTGGTCCGTCCCCCTGCCAACCGACGGCAACGTCCACGGCTGGCTCTGGTTCTACTTCGTCAACGAGCAGCTCCTCCGCTACCTCAACCTCCGCGTCCCCCGCGACTACGACACCGTCCCCGTCGCCCTCTTCTGGGCCCTCATCCTCCTCTGGATCATGCCCTGGAGCGGCTTCTTCTACCGCGCCCTCGCCACCGTCCCCTGGCGCAAAACCCTCCGCCCGCGAGTCTCCATCCGCACCCTGACCCTCGCTGAAAACACCCGCCTACTCCTCGGTCTCTGGGCCCTCATCCCCGTCCTCTTCTTCTCCCTCTCCACCCGACAGGAGTACTACGTCCTCCCCGCCCTTCCCGCCATGATCCTCCTCATCGCCGCATGGCTCGACCGCGAAGCCACCGAAGCCGAATCCTTCGCCGTCCCTAACCCCCTCGTCCGCTCCGGCCAGCGCATCTCCGTCGTCCTCCTCGTCCTAGGCTCCGTCGCCTCCCTCACCGCCGGCTTCTTCCTCCTCCACTCCGCCCCGCCAAACCCCGGCATAGACCTCGCCTCCCTCCTCAAACAAAATCCCGGCGACTACGCCCTCTCCTTCGGCCACTTCCTCGACCTCAACGCCCAGGCCATGGGAGCCTTCCGCGACCCGCTCCTCCTCACCGCCATCGCGCTCTTCACCGGCACCCTCGCCAACTGGCTCCTTCGCCGCGCCTACCAGCCCCACGCCGCGAACCTCTGCCTCGCCGCCGCCACCTTCGCCTTCGTCCTGGCCTCCCACATCGGCTTTCAAATCTTCTCCCCGGTCCTAAGCTCCCGCCAGCTAGCCACCGCCATCGAGCCCGAACTCAAGCCCAGCGACATCATCGTCATCCACGGCGAGTACGAGAGCGCCAGCACCCTAGGCTTCTACCTCGGACGCAACGACCTCCACATCCTCGACGGCCGCAGCTCCAATCTCTGGTACGGCTCCTTCTTCCCCGACGCTCCACCCATCTTCGAGGACGCCCTCTCCCTCAAAGTCCGTTGGCTTGAACCCCGCCGCATCTTCCTCTGGCAGAGTCTCTCCGACCCCGTACCTTCGCTCCCCGGCAAGACCTTCTTCATTACCCAGAGCGGAGGCAAAGAGATCCTGAGCAACCAGCCCAACCCTTACTAAAGACTGAGTCCTGCCGGACGGGCTCCCTACGCGGGAGGCGGGCGTTCGCACGCCTTTTTAGAGCTTCGCGTGGTCCTCCCGCTGGTCGGCACGAGATCCAATCGCGACCAACGGGAGCGCCAACCGAAGGGGTATACAAGTCACGAAGTGACCGCCGCCCGCGCAGGGCGCCCGTCCGGCAGGACATAATCATCTTTTTGAAGGGGTTTCTACAGACCAGCGTGACTAATCCGTCTTCCAAACAAACAAAAACTCCTCATTACTAGACGTAGCCAAGCCGATCTTCTGCTGCCGGGCAGCCCTGCTCAACGCCGACCGGACATTCTCCTTCGAATCCGGAAGCTGAGCCAGCGGGATCTTCAACGCACTCCCAGGCGCAAGCTGCGCAATATCGCCCAACAGCTGCGCAATGATCTCTTTGTGTTTCCCATCCCGACCCTTGGGGACATTGACCTGCAACACCGACTCGAACTTCATGACCTTCGACGCAAACTCGCCATCGTCACTCCCCATCGTCCCCTCCTTATCGTGATCTGGAATTAACGTGACGCTAACGTAGCACTAAACAGAAACAGATGCACTATCAAGTTGACAGGCTGCTTTTCTCGACACACTCTCAACACGCCCTAACCTCCCCCATAACTGACAGATCTAAAAGAGTTAACCCGTATCAACCAAACCGGTCTACGGTCAAAGTAGAGGCAAAACCCATGGCCGCCAAAACAGCAAAGCTGCAGATTGAAGTCGTCCCCGTCGCAGAAGTCCCCACCGAAGACCTAGTCGCCGTCCCCAAAAGAACCAGGCCAGTCGTCCTCATCGTCGACGACGAGCGAGTCATCGCCGACACCCTCTCGATGATCCTCTCTCGCAGCGGCTTCTCCACCCTCACCGCCTACGACGGCCTCGCAGGATTCGAAATCGCCCAACGTGCCACACCCGACCTCATCATCTCCGACGTAGTCATGCCCGGAATGACCGGCGTCGAACTCGCCATCGCCGTCACCCAGATGATTCCCACCTGCAAGATCCTCTTATTCTCCGGGCAGGCCGCCACCGTCGATCTCCTGAAAGAAGCACGCAACGCCGGCCACGACTTCACCACCCTCACCAAGCCGGTTCACCCCACCGACATGCTCAAGCGCGTCTCCGAGTGTCTGGCGACACCGAGAACCACCTTCACCCCCACACACAACCGAACCGGCGATTCCTCACGGCCAGCGACCTACCTCGTAAACTAACCCTGCACGATACTCGCCGCTACAGCCGGTTCGGAGACATAAGGCGGCTTCCCTGCCTGCTTCACAAAGTCCTCCAGCCTCTGCCCCTTCTTCTGCACAAACTCGCGCCCCAGCACATCGACCTCCTGCATCCGATCGATGCGAAACACCCTGAAGTCCTTCCGCAACTCGCACCAAGCCGCCAGCGTCCACGCTCCGCCCCAGAAGTACAGCGCCAGCGGCCTCACCGCGCGCTCACTGCTCTGCCCATCCTCCTTCGCATAGCAAAACGCCACCACCCGCCTGCCCACGCAAGCATCGTGCAGCAGATCCAGCCGTTCCTTCAAAGGCTGCACCATTCTGTGCCCCGGTGCATACATCAGAATCGAATCCAATCGCTCCCGCAGATCCGCCGGCAGCACCGCCTCTATCCGCTGCAACGCCTGATCCGCCGAAGCCACACTCGCCGCCCCGCCCCACGCCTGCACCATCCGCGCCCCCAGCACCAGCGCCGTCAACTCATCCCGCGTAAACATCAGCGGAGGCAGGTCCATATCCCGCCGCAGCGTATAGCCAACTCCAGCCTCTCCCTCAATCGGCATCCCCGAGATCTGAAGATCGCGCACATCGCGATAGATCGTCCGCTCCGACACTTCCAGCTTTTCCGCCAGCATCCGCGCCGTCTGCAACCTGCCCCCGCGCAGCACTCGTACGATCCGGAAGAGTCGGTCAGCCCGTCGCATGCACCTATCCTACCCACTTCGTGGGGTGTATACCGGCTTCGCCCAGGGCCTCCCGATGGTCGGCAGAAGATATCTCATTCGCGACCAACGGGAGCGCCAACCGCAGGGGTATACCCGTCACGAAGTGACCTCCCCGCGAGCAGCGGGCCCGTCCGGCAGGACACTCAAACCGAAGTATGCAGACCAATGTGATTCCCCTCCGTATCCTTCAGGCACGCAAACGCGCCATGCCCACCAGGAATCACCGTGCGAGGCATCAGCATCAACCCGCCAGCCTCACGAACCCGGGCAATCACAGCATCCAGCTCCCCATCGCAGTTCAGATACACCATCGTCCCACCCCGACCTGGTTTTCTGAACGGCCGCTTCACCAAAGCCCCACTCACGCCCCCGGGAGCCGCCGGAAAGAAGCGCATCCGATCGCCCGGATCGCCAAAGTCATCCTTCTTCATCCTGCGATCCAGAATCGTCTCGTAAAACCTCGCTGCCCGATCCAGATCGGCACACGGAATCTCGAACCAAACCGCCCCTGACTTAGGCTGTTCCTTCATATTGCCTCCTCTGACCTTACGAACACAGACGAAGCATACTGACACCCTACTGACACCGTACTGTCAGGAGCCTTCACCAAATCTAATCAAAAATCCACCCACCCGTATCCACTCAGGCACCTGTTTCCTAGGCAGATTCCCGCACGGTACAAGCCTTCAGGTAAGCGCACACCAGAAACACCAACTCCTGCCGCAAACCCTCAAAGTGCTTCTCCGGATCACCCGACTCCAGCAATCTCCGGCTCACCCCGGCCATTGCACTCATCAACATCGAAGCCACAATCTGCGGATCCTTCGTCACCCGATCGCGCGCCGTTATCAGCATCCCAACAAGCGCCTTATTCGTCTCTATGCCGTTTCTCAGCGCAATCTTCGCCCCATCTACATCCGAGCTCACCGAGTACAATGCCACACTCGTCTTCGCATCCCTCATCTTCGCCTCAAGAAATGCGTTGATCAGCGCCGTCGCCATCTCCTTCAGACTCTTTCCCCGCTCCTCCCTGCACACCCTGCTCATCGCCCCGGCCACCTCATCGAGATGCCGCGTCAACGCCGCCTGCAACAACGCACTCTTATTCGGAAAGTATTGATACAGCGTCCCCACCGACACCCCCGCCCGCGACGCCACCTTCGTCGTCGTCAGCCGCTCCTTGCCCACGCTCAACAAAACCTGAATGGTCGCCTCCAGAATCGCATCCACACTCGCAGCCGAACGCGCCTGCACCGGCGATTTACGCGGCTCCAGCAGCATCTGAGAACGTTGGGTCAAATGCGAACTCCTAACCTGAGGCTTTCTTCATCTAACCACAGGTAACCACGACAAGAGCAAGCACCGCACCGACAAAACCGCACCCGCCCACTGACAAAAAGGAGCAACAGCATGACGCAACAGACAAATCTAGCCGGAACCTTCACCTTCCCCGGCACCGCAATGACCGTCAATCGCATGGGCTACGGAGCCATGCAACTCGCCGGCCCCCACGTCTTCGGCCCACCGCGCGACCTAGACGCAGCCCTGGCCGTCCTCCGCGAAGCCATCGCCGCCGGCGTCAATCACATCGACACCAGCGACTTCTACGGCCCCCACGTCACCAACCAGATCATCAAACAGGCCCTCCACCCCTACCCCGACGGCCTCGTCATCGTCACCAAAGTAGGCGCCCGCCGCGGCGCAGACGCATCCTGGAACCCAGCCCTCTCCCGCCAGGACATCATCGACGCCGTCCACGACAACCTCCGCAACCTCGCCCTCGAAAAACTCGACATCGTCAACCTCCGCGTCGGAGGAGTCATGGGCCCAACCGACGGCTCCATCGAAGCCCCCCTCACCGTCCTCGCCGAACTCAAAGCCCAGGGCCTCATCCGCCACCTTGGCCTCAGCAACGTCACCCCCCAGCAGCTAGCCGAAGCGCAAAAAATCACCGACATCGTCTGCATCCAGAACCTCTACAACGTAGCCCACCGCACCGACGACGCCTTCCTCGACGACCTCACCCGGCAAGGCATAGCCTACGTCCCCTTCTTCCCCCTCGGAGGCTTCACGCCGCTACAGTCCGCAACGCTCGATGCAGCCGCAGCCTCCCTCCAATCCACCCCCATGCAGGTCGCCCAGGCCTGGCTCCTCCACCGCTCCCCCAACATGCTCCTCATCCCCGGCACCTCATCCCTCGACCACCTGCGCGAGAACCTAAAAGCCGCAACCCTCGAACTCCCACCCGAAACCATCACCAGCCTCAACGCAATCGCCACAGCGCCGAAGCCCTAGTGCGACAACCAAGCACGATAACCAAGCACGATAACCAAGCGCGTCTCTACTCGTCTATAAGCGTGAGCGCCACCGGCACCTCGCAGTGGCGTTCTGTGCTCTACTATCCGCACCGCAGCAGCGTGGCGATATGGGCCCAATATGCGCCAACCGGAAGCGGAAGATTCGTGTCCTGAGAATTCCTTTCTGGAGAATGCCATGACGAAGAACGTGATCAGTCTTCTCGCCCTCGTATGTTTTGTGGGAGTTGCTTTGCCCGGCGCAACCCGGCAGGTACAAGCGCAGGGGCCACCGGCTCCCTATCCCACCGCCGCTCCTCTCGATCAGTACCTCATCCCCGACAAGTCTTCCGAGATCGAGCTGGCCCGCAGTGCCGCTCCCGCATCTATCTCGGACCAGGCAGAGGTGCTGGTGTTCACGAAGGACGGATACGTCACAGCCGCGAAGGGCGGAAATGGCTTTGTTTGTCTGGTCGAGCGGTCATGGGCCAAGTCCACTGACGACCCGGAGTTCTGGAGCCCCAAAATCAGAGCCCCCCACTGCCTGAATGCGCCAGCCGCGAAGACCTATCTGCCCATTGTCCTGAGGAAGACCACCCTGGTGCTCGCGGGAAAGTCAAAGACAGAAATCGCGCAGACTCTCAAAGCGGCATGGGAGAGCAAAGAACTCCCGACGCTCGAGCCGAATGCGATTTGCTACATGATGTCGAAGCAGCAGTATCTAAGCGACAATGACGTGCACTGGCATCCGCACATGATGTGGTACGTTCCGGGCGACTCGACTAAGAGTTGGGAAGCCAATCAGCCGGGTGTGCCAGTGATTGCAGGCAATGTCCCCGAAGACCGGATGACCATCTTCATGGTAGTTGTTGACCACTGGTCCGACGGCACGCAGTTTACCCACTGAGAGACTAGGTCCTGCCGGACGGGCCTCCTGCGCGGAGAGCGGGCGTTCGCACGCCTTTTTAAAGCTTCGCGTGGTCCTCCCGTTGGTCGGAATCAATCTTCCTCGCGACCAACGGGAGCGCCAACCGAAGGGGTATACAAATCACGAAGTGATCGCCGCCCGCGCAGGGCGCCCGTCCGGCAGGACATTAGTACCCGCCCGAATCCCCAGCATGCGACAGATTCTCGAACCGCGTATAGTCCGACAGATACGCCAGCTGGATACTCCCCGTCGGCCCATTCCTCTGCTTCGCAATAATGATCTCCGCCTTGCCCTTCAGATCCTCATTCTCCCGGTCGTAGTACTCCTCGCGATGAATAAAGCACACCACGTCCGCATCCTGCTCGATCGAACCCGACTCGCGCAGATCGCTCAACAGCGGCTTCTTATCCCCACCCCTCTGCTCACTCGCACGCGAGAGCTGCGACAGCGCCACCACCGGCACCTTCATCTCCTTCGCCAGCGCCTTCAGCCCACGCGAGATCGCCGAGACCTCCTGCGTCCGATTCTCAAATCCCTTCTGCGACCCCGAGGACCCCGTCATCAGCTGCAAATAATCAATCACGATCAGATCAAGTTGCCCATGCTGCTGCTTCAGCCGACGCGCCTTCGCCCGCATCTCCGCCAGCGTAATCCCCGGCGTATCGTCGATAAACATCTTCGACTCCATCAGCCGCTCGAGGCCTGCGATCAGCTTCGCCCGGTCCTCGCGCATCAACATTCCCGTCTGAATCGCCTTCGAGTTCACCAGCGCCTGCGAGGCCAGCATTCTGCGCAGCAGACTCGCCTTGCTCATCTCAAGCGAGAACACCGCCACCACCTTGCCCCCGCGCACCGCCGCATTCTCCGCAATGTTGATCGCCCACGCCGTCTTGCCCATCGAAGGCCGCGCCGCAATAATCGTCAGCTCCGACTCCTGCAACCCGCTCGTCATCCGGTCGAACTCAATGTAGTGCGTCGCCAGCCCCGTAACCTCGCGCCCCTGCTCATACAGCGCGTCAATCGACCCAAACGACTCCTTCACAATCGTCGCAATGTCCGAAAAGCCATACTGAATCGCGCTATCGGCCACCTCCGACAGCTTGGCTTCGACATTACTCAGAACATGAATCGCCTCCTCGGACTGGTCCGACGCAAGCGTCAGTCCGTCGCCAAAGATGGCCATCAACTGTCGCAGCAGGCTCTTGTCCTTCACAATCCGGACATAGCTCTCGATGTTGAAGTTGCGCGGAATCCCCTCCGTCAAAAAAGCCAGATACGCCGGCCCGCCAATCGAATCAATCTCACGCCTGCGCTCCAGCTCCACACGAACGGTCATGTAGTCGATACCGTGCCCCAGCGCCATCATGTCGACCATCGCCCGATAGATGCGCTGGTGCGAATCAAGCGAAAAATCTTCCGCCTTCAACCTTCCCGTCGCATCGTTGACCGCAAGCCCATCAAGAAGCATCGCCCCCAGAATGGCAACCTCGGTGTGTATCGATGCCGGCAGACCCTCCGACACATTCAGTTGAGCAAAAGATGCCATAATGGCTCTATTCTCCGCTGTTGCAGGGGCCGTTGCAACAAGCGCTTTCCTGCCGTTATCAACGGGTTTCCCACATACCAAAGGGTTTAATTCACAGATGAGCAGTAACCTGGACAAGTACATCCCTGAGTTTGACGAAGACGAAGCGCGAAGCAAGCTCTCCAATCTCACACGCGAACAACTTCTGGAGATGCTCCTCTACGCCTACAAAGAAAAACGCGTCTGGGCGAAGATGCTCGAAGTCGAGCAGAAGAAGCTCGATAAGATTCGAATACTCCTCGACGAACCATCAACCCTCGCCGGGATGCCTGGTATTCCAACCGCAGACGATCTTCGCCGAATGACCGAAGACGAGAGCTGACCGAAGACACAAAAAGAAGACACAAAGAAAAGAGAGACTTCATGGGAGCAGAAAAGACCTTAGCAATCCCCGAAGAAGCACAGCGCGACAAAGCCTCCTTCGAGGTACTCCGCGTCTGGATCGCCGAACAGGGTCAGCACGTCAGCATCCGCAGCGGAGCCTGGGAGGATCCCTTCGCCTGGGGCATCGTCCTCGCCGACCTCGCCCGCCACATCGCCCTCGCCCACCAGCTCCAAAACAAGGACACCAACCCCGAAGCCTTCCTCAATCGCCTCCTCGAAGGCTTCGAGGCCGAGATCGAAAACCCCACCGACGAACCCGAGGGCGAAGTCACTCAATAACCCGCACTCTAAGCACCACCATTTTTTGAAGTCGTCATCCTGAACGGAGTGAAGGATCCCTGTATTTAGTCCTTTGCCATTGTTCGTTCTTCTGTCCCCGCCCCAAACATCGTCCTCTCGACCGAAGCGACAGACAGTCTCACCGTCTGTCACGCAGTGGATTGCGGCCACATCTCTCAGTTGCAGCGAACCGATGCATTCTGCGGTATCCGTCCGCATCTCGCCCGTGCCCCCACCCAGCCCAACCCCAAGAAACCGTCATCTCGACCGAAGTCACGCAGTCTCATCGCGTAATGCAGTCGAGAGCCCCCCCGCATTTTCGCCTTTCCCAGCCACAGGCCAAAATAAATCCCGAAAACCTGGCGCATTTTCAGCGGCCAGAATGTGTGGTGCATCAACACCACGTTCACCACACATTCCACCACGTCCAGCCACCCAAAAAACCACGTCCAGACACCACGATTTCGCAAAAACCCCTGCAAAAACGGACCTTCACCCCAGCCCCACCAGCCCAAAATTATTTGTGCTTGTAATCCTGAAAAAGATCAGGAAACTGCTGCTTCAAAGCCGCCATCTTCGGCACATCGCAGACCTGAATGTACGGATTGTTAGGATTCTTCTCCGCATAGTCCTGGTGATAGTCCTCCCCGTCATAGAAGGCCTTCAGCGGCGTAACCTCAGTCACAATTGGCTTGGGAAACACATGCGCCGCATCCAGCTGAGAGATATAGGCCTTAGCCACCTTCTCCTGCTCCGGCGACGTGTAAAAAATCACCGAACGATAAGAAGTCCCCACATCCGGCCCCTGCCGGTTCAACTGCGTAGGATCATGCACCACCGAAAAGAAGATCCGCAGCAGCGTCCCATAGCTAACCTTCGCCGGATCAAACACAATCTTCACCGACTCCGCATGTCCCGTGCCTTCTGAAGAAACCTGATCATAAGTAGCCGTAGACGCAGATCCACCCGAGTACCCCGCAGTCGTAGCCGTAACCCCCTTCACCCGCTGAAACACCGTCTGCACGCCCCAGAAGCAGCCCCCTGCAAACACCGCAGTCTCATGCGTTGCCGCAACATGCGGCTCATCCATCGCAGGAGCCGGAATCGGCTCTTTCCTCTCCGCCCCCATCACCATGCTCTTTCCCCTTCCAAACAAGATCAAAGCGACCACCACCACACCCAGCACGATCAAACCTGTCTTCCAAGCAGAACTCATCACGCACCAACCCTTCCCACCTTGGACGCCCAAACCCCACCAACGGTTACATTTCAATGCAGCGACCAACGGGAGCTCCAACCGAAGGGGTATACCCGTCACGAGGTGACCGCCGCGAACCGGGGTCCCCGCAAACAGGTCTTCGTTTGCGGGGTGGCCACGCGTAGGGCGCCCGTCCGGCAGGACACCCGAGCACAAAAACCTAAGCCACCCGAGCCCTGCCCTGAATCTCGATAAAGACATGAATCAAACTAACCGCAGCAGGCGTAACCCCAGCAATTCGGCTAGCCTGACCAATCGTCTGCGGCCGCACCCTCGTCAGAATCTCCTTCATCTCGCTCGAAAGTCCGCTCACCGTCGAATAATCGAACCACCCCGGAATGCCCCGCTTCTCCGCCCTCCGCATCTTCTCCATCGAGCGTCGCTGCTGGTCCAGATACCCCGAGTACTTAATCTCCGTCTCCACCGTCTTCATCTCATTCCGAACCCACGCCGGCAGCTTCGCATCCCCCGCAGCATCCATCGCCGCCACCCAACCGCCCAGCACCTCCTCCGCATCCCGCAGCCTCTCCCGAAGCACCGGTGCAACCTCCTCGATCGGCACCTCCGGCCGCTTCAAAAGTTGCGCAAACGTCTGCCCGCTGATCCCAGCCGCGTCACCATCCAGCCTCTCCCGCAGCGCAATCGGCAACTCCTCCGCCCGCACCCGCGCCGAACCCAACAGCCTCTCAAACGCCGCCGCCCGAGCCTGCTTCGCCTCATACTCCGCCCACGCGGCATCATCGATCAGCCCCAGCCGCCGCCCATGCGGAGTCAGTCTGCTATCCGCATTGTCGATCCGCAGGTGCAGCCGATACTCCGCCCGCGAAGTAAACATCCGGTAAGGCTCATTCGTCCCCTTGCTGATCAGATCATCAATCAAAATACCCGTGTAAGCCTCCGTCCGATCCAGCGTAAAGCCCGCCTCTGGTTCGCCGCTCAGGGCTGCCCGCGCCGCCAGCGCCGCATTGATCCCCGCCATCAATCCCTGGCACGCAGCCTCTTCATACCCGCTCGTGCCGTTGATCTGCCCCGCCAGATAAAGCCCCGCAAACGACTTCACCCGCAGCGTACGATCCAGCTCCGTCGGATCGATCGCGTCATACTCAATCGCATACCCCGGCCGCAGCATCTCTGCGTTCTCAAGCCCAGGAATCGACCGCACCATCGCCGCCTGAATCTCCATCGGCAGGCTCGTGCTCATGCCGTTGATGTAGACCTCATGCGTATTCAACCCCTCCGGCTCCAGAAAAAACTGGTGCCGCGTCTTCTCCGGAAACCGCACGATCTTGTCTTCAATCGAAGGACAGTACCGCGGCCCAATCGCCTCAATCTGCCCCGTATACATCGGCGACCGATGCACATTCTCCCGAATCAGCCGCAGCGTCTCCGGTGTCGTATGCGCGATATGGCAGTTGATCTGCCGCAACTCCGGCACCCAATGCTGACCCGCTGACTCGCTAACTCGCTGACTCGCTGATCTAAAGCTGAACGGCGTCGGGTCTTCATCCCCCGGCTGCTCCTGAAACTGACTCCAGTCAATCGTGCGGCCATCGAGCCGCGGCGGCGTCCCCGTCTTCAGCCTGCACTCCCGCAGCCCCAGCCGCTTCAGCGCCTCCCCCAGCAACACACTCGCCGGCTCCCCGCTTCTCCCGGCGGTGTACTGCTGCTCCCCGCAATGAATCAACCCATTCAGAAACGTTCCTGTCGTAACAATCGTCGCCGCAGCATGAATCACCCGCCCATCTCGCAGCCTCAACCCCCGCACCACACGGGTCGGCAAAAACTCGCCAACTCGCTGACTCGCCGACTCGCTGTCCTCCACAATCAGGTCCACCACCTCAGCCTGCTTGATGAAGAGATTCTTCTGCTCCTCCAGCACCTCGCGCATCTTCACGCGATAGAGCGCTTTATCGCACTGCGCCCTCGGCGACCACACCGCCGGCCCTCGCGAGGTATTCAGCAGACGAAACTGTATCCCCGTAGCATCCGCAACCTCACCCATCACGCCACCCAGCGCATCCACCTCACGCACCAGGTGCCCCTTCGCAATCCCACCAATCGCGGGGTTACAACTCATCTGCGCAATCAGATCCAGATTCAACGTAAAGATCGCCGTGCGCAGCCCCATCCGTGCAGCCGCCATCGCCGCCTCGCAACCAGCGTGTCCCGCACCCACCACCACCACATCGAACTGTTCCGAAAAGCTCATAGTTCTATTTTAGAGGCGGCTCAGATTTCGTTTGGTTACAACCCACTTGTGAGTTGTCCTCGGGCTTCGATACATCGAACAGGCGCACATCCAGCGTGGGTGACAGCCCCATAGCAACTACGTAACTCTTTGGAGAAAATAACAGCAGGTAGGGCGCTTCCTGCGCCAGGTACTCTTCCGTGTCCGTCAATGGCTTTTGGCGTATGTAATCGATGGTTGCTATGTCTGCCTTCGCAAGTGTTTCGTTCCTCGTAAGGCCCTTGAGAGTAATCTCGGTACCCGAGACTGAAACTGGTCTGCCCGTGTATTTCGTGCCATCTTTCTTTGTAATCGAAAGTGCTTCTGCGTGACCAGGTTTTGCACCGATTACATCGCTCCAAGATGATCGCGCACTGAATACAAGGTTATGCGGACCACCCTCACCAACCTGCAGTAAGTCCTGTATCTGAATAGTCACGTCTTTCTTATCAAATTGGGCTATCGTTACGCTTGATGCATCAACTTTCAGAACAGCCCCTTTCTCACAGGTAGCGTCTTTCTTGATGAACATCAATGAGCTGTTGTGGCTCACCCTAGATAAGTTCCTCCAACCGCTGTCATTCCCGGGAATCCCTTGCGCTCGAGCCGACATTACAGACGTCATTGTCCATATCCAGCAGGCGGTCACTATCCAGCTTGACCTAAGCTGATTATGGATTCTCATGAATACATTCTATGAGGACTACCGTACCTTATCTACAATCAACGCATGTCTACCCTCAAGATCATTGCCGCGAGCATGCTTCTCTGTGCGGCATTCTTCCATCCGCTCCATGCCCAGCAGCTTCCCACCGCCATCACCACCGACCCCGCCCACGACAAGACCAACCCCGCCGCCTTCGAAACCTTTCAAATCCCAAGTCACGGCGCCCTCCTCAACGCGCTCGCCTACATCGCACCCGGCCCGGCCCCACATCCCGTCGTCCTTCTACTTCACGGCTTCCCCGGCAACGAGAAAAATCTCGATCTCGCACAGGCCATCCGCCGCGACGGCTGGGACGTCGTCTACTTCGACTACCGCGGCTCCTGGGGCTCCCCCGGCGACTTCTCCTTCACCCACTCCATCGAGGACACCCACTCCGCCATCGCCTACCTGCGCGACCCCGCCAACGCAAAGAAGCTTCACTCCGATCCGTCCTCTATCGTTCTCGTCGGCCACAGTATGGGTGGCTTCATAGCCCGCTACGTCGCCGCACAAGACCCCGCCATCAAAGCCGTCGGCCTCATCTCCGCGGCCGATATGGGCGTCGACAGAGCTCAATCCATCAAACCCGATCAGAGAGACGCAGCAGTCGCCGCTCTCGCCTCACACCTCGCTGCAGAAGGCATGGCCCCGCTCGCCGGATGCACCCCCGAAAGCCTCGCCAAAGAGGTCGTCGCCAACGCAACCGCATGGAATATCCCCGCGCTCGCTCCGAAACTAGCCACCCGTCCCATGCTCGTCATCACCTCCGACGACGGCCTCGCGCCCTCCAACGACGCCTTCGTTGAAGCCCTCCATAAAGCCGGCAATCAGGAGGTCACCGCAATCCACATGGCAACCGACCATTCTTACTCCGACCAGCGCATCGCCCTCGAGAAGGCGGTCCTCGACAGCCTCGACCACCTTCAACATAAATAGCGCTGTCACACCCAGCCGAGCCACCAGATATTAAACTGCTCTCAGCTTCGTTGCATCTAAACAGCGAAGCAGACGGAGCAACCTTGAACCAACTCGCGCTCAGCCCGCCCAGCCTCCCTACCCCGCATCTGAATCTGCTTGCGCTGGAGGTTCCGCACTTCCGTCACACCTGGTTCTTCGTCATCTTCCTGCTCTGCGCAGCCATCGTGCTCGCAAACGTAGTCCACTACGCCCTCTTTCGCTTGCTGCGCCGCAAAGAAGAGGAGAGCAAGAGCTTCGGCTGGGGCCTTCAGCGCTACCTCGGCAAACCCGCCCGCGCGATCTTCTTCCTCACCTGTCTCCTCCTCATCCTCCCCGCCGTACCCGGCCTCTCCGACAAGCTCGAAGACACCATCCGCCAGTGCTTCATCATGGCGATGGTCGCCGCCCTCGGCTGGTTCGCCGTCGGCTGCATCTACGTCCTCCAGTCCGTCATGCTCCGGCGCTACGACCTCAACGCCGAAAACAACATCCAGGCCCGCCGCGTCCACACCCAGTTCCAGCTCTTCCGCCGCATGCTCATCAGCTTCGTCGTCATCATCGACATCGGCGCCCTCCTCTGGACCTTCAACGACCCGCGCATCTGGCACTACGGCTCCGGCCTCCTCGCCTCCGCCGGCATCGCCTCGCTCATCCTCGCCACCGCCGCCAAATCCACCGCCGCCAACTTCTTCGCCGGCCTCCAGATCGCCGTCACCGAACCCATTCGCATCGACGACGTCGTCGTAGTCCAGGGCGAGTGGGGCCGCATCGAAGAGATCAACTCCGCCTACGTCGTCATCCGCATCTGGGACCTCCGCCGCCTCATCGTGCCCCTTAGCTACTTCATCGAAAACTCCTTCCAGAACTGGACCCGCGAGTCCTCCGACATCATGGGCACCGCCTTCCTCTACGTCGACTACTCCATCCCCGTCGAAGCCCTCCGACAGCAACTCGAATCCATCGTCCACCCCTCGCCGCTCTGGAACAAACAGGTCTGCGGCCTCCAGGTCACCAACCTCACCGACCGCTCCATGGAGCTCCGCTGCCTCATGAGCTCGCGCAACTCCAGCGAAAACTTCGACCTCCGCTGCCTCGTCCGCGAAAAGATGACCGCCTGGATCCAGCAGAACTACCCCGCAGCCTTCCCCACCACCCGCTTCGCCTCCCGCCCAGACAGCTCTGCCCAACCGCAGGACCAGAGGCTCGCAAATCCCCTGCAACAAACCGACCACCACTAGACCTGCATCCCGCTTCCGACCAACGGGAGGACCAGCGCCGGTCACTACCCCCCAAGGTACACAAGTCACGAAGTGACCGCGCGCCGCGCAGGCGGCCCGTCCGGCAGGACAGAATCTTTCACCCACCCAACCCAAAATCGCTATAAACTAGCCATCCAGCGAGGTCCCCATGCTAGGCCAAACGCCCATCATCGCCTTCATCCCCACCCGCGACGCCGCTCAGTCCCGCAGCTTCTACGAGGGCCTCCTCGGCCTGCGCTTCATCGACGACGACAAATTCGCCCTCGTCATGGAAGCCAACGGCACCATGATCCGCATCGTTCGCGTCGGCAACTTTACTCCCGCGCCCTTCACCATCCTCGGCTGGCAAGTCCAGGACATCCACAAGTCCGTAGCCGATCTCTCCGCCAAAGGCCTGACATTCACCCGCTATCCCCACTTCGAGCAAAGTCCCGACGGCGTCTGGACCGCGCCCGGCGGCACCGCCAAGGTAGCCTGGTTCGCCGACCCCGACGGCAACACCCTCTCCCTCTCACAGCACTAGGTCCAATTCCGACCAGCGGGAGGACCGAAGCAGCGCGCCTCGCCCAGACTAGGTACACAAGTCACGAAGTGACCGCCCGAACCAGGGTCCCCGCAAACAGGTCTTCGTTTGTGGGGTGGCCGAGCGCAGGGGGCCCGTCCGGCAGGACACCTCTTCGAAGCATCAAAACTCCACCCTCAAACCCAACTGCACCTGCCGCTCCGGCGACTGTCCCGTCGACGCCGCCGTAAATGTCCCAAACGGCCTTACATTCAGCCCCTCCGCCGCAACCGTCGCAGCACTTTGAAACACCAGCGGCGTAATCCCATTCGTCTCCTTTCCTACCAGATAAGCACGCTGCATGATCGAAGAGTAGTTCACACGATTCGTCAGGTTGAACGCCTCAGCAACCCCACGCACCTTCACGCCCTCGCTCACCCGCACTGCCTTGCTCAATCGAAGATCGACGCGCCCCGTATCCGGCAGCCGCAGCGTATTTCTCCCCACCGTCGGCAGATACGCCGCCCCACCCGCGCCGTTGATGCTCTCATGTCCCCCGGTCAGCCGCGTGCCGCCAAAGATATCCAGGCTGTAAGGTCTCCCACTCGTCTCCGTAAAAATAGGAGACACCGCCCAGCCATTCACCGTACTCCTCAACCAGTGCTGCTCGATCGTAAACCTCGGCTCCCACACCACGCTGGCCACAAACTTATGCGGATAGTTCAACGCCGAGAGCCCCTTGTCATACCGCACATCAAATGGATCGAACTGCGCATTCGTCCGCGGAGTCGCGCCGCCGCTCTGTCCATAATCGATCGCCTTGGCCCACGTCCAGCTCGCCCTGAACTCCACTCCCCCACGGCTCCTTCGCCGCGCCTCTAGCACCAGCGCGTTATAGGTCGCATCCGCGTTCGAAAGTATGTCGGTCACAGGCCCAAAGTTCGTATTCAGCCTCTGCGAATAAAACGGAACCACAAACGTCTCGCCATCCCGAACCCCCACCGCACCCGTCCCGCCTTGCAGCTGAAACTCCTTCGTCGCAACCGCCGGCGCAATATTAATATCCACCGAGTTCGGCAGCTGCCGGTCAAGATTCATCAAATAAGTCGCACTCGCAACCGTCCCGGCGCCCACCTCGCGCTCAATTGAGAAACTCCCCTGCTGCACGGCCGGCAGCCGAAATCTGCGATCGAACACCATCGCCGAGGTCGTCTTCCCCACAGCCGCCGGCGGCGTCGTCACGTACGAGCAGGCATATCCAAACCCCTGGTTCGCAACCTGCGGACAATTTGTAACCGTCGTCGGTAAGATCAGAACGCTGGCCACCGAAGAGGGCAGCGCAGTCCTGGTCAACGCACTGCTCAAAGTGGCTCCGGGCAGCCTGCCATAAAACAGGCCGTATCCAATCCGCACCACCCCCCGGCCCGACCCGAACGGCTCCCAGGACACCCCCACCCTCGGGCCAAAGTTATTGCGATCCTCTGGAAACACGCTCGTTGCGCCCTTCTGCCCAAACACCGCATCGAGCGCTGCATTAGGCTGCTGCGGCAGCGGAGAGAGTTCGTATTCGTAACGCAATCCGGCACTTATTGTCAGCCCCCGCCTCACCCTCCAGTCATCCTGCAAAAAACCCGCCCACTCCTGCGTATCGAACGTCACCGTCTTTTGCCCAAAGGTCTGCGTAAAGGAGCGAAAGCAGAAATCATGCACCGCCGCCGTGATCGACGGACAACCGCCATTCGGATACGCATTCACATTGAACGTATAGTCCGTAATCCAATCCACCAGCCCGCCCGCATGCCCGGAAGTGATCCCGCTGTCGTAGTGAAATGCCCCCGGCAGATTGCTCAAACTCGAAATATCGTCATGAACAAAGCTGACATCCATCCCTACCTGGATCTGATGACGCCCCCGCACCACCGTCAACAGATCGGCCAGCTGAACCTTGTTCTCGTCCGGATACGCCCTGCGCCCCAGCGAAGTCGAAGTGCCGAACGTAAATCCATCCGGCCCAATCGCAATCTCGGGAGCATATCCATCGGGACCCACCGCCGGCTCCTGCGGCAGCGGCTTCGATGCCGTTTCAAACTGAAGATCCCGCCCATACTGCACGCGCAGCTCGTGGCTCAGCTTCGGCGACACCGTCCACATCCATCGCCCCAGCACCGAATCCACCTTCGTATAGCTGCTCCCCAGGCTTGCCGCTCCCAGGCCCACCACCGGCGAAGACCGCGCCCCAGACGGCGAACTCGATCGCGCCCGGTCATACTGCACGCTCAGGCGATGACGCGTCGCTGCCTGCCAATCCACCTTGCCGAAGTTGATCGTCTGGTCGTGTCGCCGCGGCACAGTTCCTGTCAGGCTATCCAGATAGGTCAGCGCAGCATCTACCTTCGCCGGTCTCACGCCCCGATTGCCCAGCAATGCACGCTGCGTCGGTGTCAGCAGATAAAAGTTCGGATCGTCGGGAGTCGAGACCGCCGGAAACGACCGCAACTGCTGATCGTAGGTATAAAAGTAGAAGAGTTTGTCCCTCACCGCAGCCCCGCCCACGCTGCCTCCAAACTGCTGCCGAAGATCGCTTGGCTTCACCGCCGTACTCGTGCTCACACCGCCCACATAAGTCGTCGCAATCGAAAAGGGATTCGTAGCTCCAAACGCACTCGACCGAACCATGTAAAAACCCGTCCCATGCAGAGCGTTTGCACCGCTCTTTGACACGGTCGTAATAATTCCTCCCGCTGCATGCCCATACAGCGCCGAGTAGTTCTGCCCACTCACGCGAAACTCCTTCACCGCCTCCTGAGAAAACGTGTAAGCCGCACCCGCATGACGCCCATACCCGCCACCACCATCCACATTGCCAGCACTCACTCGCTTTGACGACCCAGTCTCCGCCGCGTCTTCGATCTCGGCGCCACTCTCCCCGCCCGTCCCTCGTGGCACCGCGCCAAAGCTCTGGTCATCATCTCCGCCATCGACTCGACTGCTATTCTGCGTCGAAGCCACCCCGCGAAAGCTCAACAACCCATCCCCCTCCGGATCGGCGTTGACCGTCGGCGTCAACAGCGCGAACGCCTGCCATCGCCGCCCATTCACCGGAGTTCGCTCCATCTCCTCCGGGGTCACGACACTGGACGTTGCCGTTGAGGCCACCTCATCGACGCTGACCGTAGCCGGCGGCTCCGGCACCGCGGTCACGTTCACCGAGCTGATGATCCCTCCAACCTTGAGCCTGGCCTCCACCGAGGTCACCCCGCCAACCTCCACCACCACCGGCTCCAGCGTCAGATTCGCGAATCGCTCATAGGCCACCACCACCCGATAGTCTCCCGCGGGCAGGTGCGCCACCACAAACTCGCCCCTGCCCTCGGTCTTCGCAACCGCAGTCAATCCGTTTGCGAGATTCCGTACCTGCACCACTGCGCCCTTCAGTGCAGCGCCCGTCGCATCCACCACAAATCCGCTGACCTCGCCATCGACCGGCGTCTGTCCCCACGCGCACCCCCCCAAGGCAGCAGCGGCACTACACCACAGCAAGCAGGCCCGGACCACGTTCCTCACACCCGCGCTCAACCTCGCGCGTCCCAGACAGAACGACATGCACTCTCCGCGGATTCTGTACCGCTCTACGCCGCAACCACGGGAAGATTGAAAAGTAAGCTCGCCATGCCCTCTCGCTGTCTAGGCAAAGCGTCGCAGCCACAAGCTGTTCCTCACTACGCAAAAACAAGAGAACACTATGAGATTAGCCGCAGACGCCGCAATTATGAAAGGCCACTTCCGTGTTAACCCAAAAAAAGGCGGCGACCGAAGCCACCGCCCCTCAAAATGACACTACGGTTAGAACTGCGCCCGAATCGACAACTGAACCTGGCGGGGAGTGTAAGTAAACCCGCTGGCGTTCGAGTTCGTCACGGAACCAAACAATGGCAACGCCGAGTTCGCGCTGCTCGTGTTGAACGTCAGCAGGTTCCCCGTCACTTGTTTTGCCGCATTGGTTGCAGTGCCGATGAAGTATCCGGTCGTATTCACCGATGTGACGTTCTGACGGTTCAAAATGTTGAAGCTCTCGCCAAGCAACTCCAGCTTCAACCGCTCAGCGATGGTGAACCGCTTCGAGAGCCGAAGATCCAGCACATTCGTACTCGGCTGCTGAAGCCCATTGCGCTCAAACCCCGGCAGCCGGAAAGTTCCGTTGCCAGTGCCGGTTCCGCCCGATCCGTTCACACCGCTCCCCACCGCGTTCAACTGCGCGCCGTTAATAAGACCGGTCGACAGTGTCCCGCTCGTGACCACCGAATAGGGCAAGCCGCTCTGCGCCGAGAAGTTTGGCGAAACTTCATAGTCGTTCAGCAGATAACTCTTCCAACCCGTAAAGCGCCACGGCGACGTCGCCACCGCAGTCAGCACAAATCGGTTCGGAACATTCTGATTGGAGTTTCCATACTCCCCGCGAAGACTGGTGGGGTCCTGCAGTGCATTAGCAGAGGTACCAGTCTGGTTGTTTTCGCCGTAATCCAAGGCATGCGACCACGTATAGTTCGCGCTGAACTGCAGGTTGTGCGTAAGACGGTGTGAGATCTGACCCACCAGGCCCTGGTAGTTCGAGTTCACACCGCTGAAGACATTCGTCTTCGATCCGAAGTTGCAATCCGGACGCTGACTCGGGCAGATCTTGGAAGACACCGTGCTCTTCGCAAAGAAGTTCGACGTGAAAGTAGAGCCATTCGGCAGCGGCCCCTTCCCCGACGTATCCACCACCGTGTACGTCACGCTGGTCGGAGCAGGCAGGTTCAGGTCGACAAAACTCGGCAGACGCCGCCCAAACGACCCCAACCAGGTCACGCTCACCACCGTGTTCCAGCCAAGGTCCTGCTCAACCGTCAGGTCAGCCTGGTGAATCTCGGGCAGTTTGAAGTTCTTGTCGAAGAACGTCGAGTTCGGTGGCGTTCCCGTGTTGACCAGTGCCGGAATCACCTCTGGGAACACCGGCGCGCCCGCGCTCGTCGACGTGTAGCTAAAGCTCGGCTGCCCGTTGAGCGAGCCCGTATTGATCAGCGCGTTATAGATCGTCGAGTTGATCACGCGAGCGAAGAACTCTCCATAACCTCCCCTCAGAATCGTCTTGCCGCTTCCGAACACGTCATAGGCAAAGCCAACTCGCGGACCGATATTGCTCTTGTTGCTAGGCAGCGACCCCGTCTGCGGAATCGAGGAAACAATAAGATTGCTGACCGGCGAAGGCAGTTGTTCATACTCATACCGAATGCCGCCGGTCAAGCTCAGCCGTGGATTCAGCTTCCACTCATCCTGCAGGAAGAACCCATAGTCGCCCGTCGTGAAGTTGAGCCCAGGAATACCGAAGCCCTGCGTATACGAGCTGTAGTTGTGAGCCTGCGAAACCGTTGCAGGATTCTGCGAGAGGTTCAGGTCCGTAAGATAGTTCGTCAGCGTGGAATAGCTATATCCACCATACTGCGCGAAGAGGTTGTTGATCAGGTCATACGTGTGGATGTAGTCGCCGCCAAATTTGATGCTGTGGTTTCCGCGAATCCAGTTCACCGTATCAGCGACCTGATTGCGGCGCTCATCCGGCAGCGCAGCACGCTGCAGAAACGTCTGAGTCCCAAATGTGAAGCCGTTGGTAATTGCAACGCTGGGTGGAAGCCCACCAAAGGGATTGGTATAGCCGCCCGACGTCGGGCCCACCAGGTTCGACGTCTCGTACGTCGACGGATTTTGCGCGAACTCGAACTCAAAGTCGCGCCCATATTGATAGCGGACTTCGTTGCTGATGTTGTTCGTAATCACCGTATCCAGCTTCGCGATGCCGAACGTATCGCGCACATAATCGTTGCCAAAGCTATGCGAACCATCGAAGACCGTCGACGCAGTCTGAATTCCCGCCGGCGAGATCCACCGCAACCGGTTCACTTCAAACGATGCATGATTCTTTCCGTTGATCTGCCAATCTAGCTTAGGAAAGAAGATCGTCTGATCGCCCGTACGTGGCACGTTGCCGAGCAGCGTATTCAATCCTGAAAGACCATTGACGTACTTCGTCGCCGCAGCGCCATAGCTGGCCAGCTTCAGATTGGTCTGTAGCGTACACGCCGCCGCGTCGATCGTGCTTGGCGCCGTCGCTCCTTTTCCGCCGCACACCTGACCCGCCGGAAGCGCCGCATCAGGAGTAGCGAAGAAACTCGTCGGATTGCTTGCCGCCGCCACTGCCGGAAAGTTCCTTTGAAAGCGATCAGCCGCAAAGAAGAAAAACAGCTTGTCTCGAAAGATCGGGCCGCCAACTGCCCCGCCCCACTGCTTGCGTCGATCGGTCGGCTTGAAGTTCACCGGCGTAAAAGGCCCATTCGGAACCAGCTGCTCGGTCTTGGTCGTAAACGCGTTCGCAGCGCCCCACTCCGCGTCGCGATCGTAAAAGTACGCCTCGCCGTGAAACTGATTGCCGCCTGACTTCGTGATCGAATTCACAACGCCGCCAGCGGACCGGCCGTACTCCACCGTGTAGTTCGAAGTATTGACCTGGAACTCCTGAATCGAAGCCTTCGCCGTCGAGTAGCCTGCGCGAGTGCGTCCACGCTCTTCAGAGAAGTAGGCCTGATTGTCATCTGCTCCATCGATGGTTACGTTATTCAGCAAAGTGCTCTGCCCGCGAAAGCTCAAAAGCCCAAACCCGTTCGAATCGGCAACCACTCCCGGCGTCAGCAGCGCGTAAGCCGACCAACGGTAGTTGTTCACCGGAAGATCCAGCAGCAGCTTCTGATCGATCACTCCGGAAAAATCCGGAGACGTCGTATTCAGCGCTGGTGCCTCACTGGTCACCTCAATCGTCTCACTCGCCTTACCCACAGGAAGCTTGGGAGAGATGTCTGTCAGCGAGCCAACCTCAACGATCACCTCGCTAGACCGATAGGTCTGGAATCCAGGCGCAGTAATCGTAACCGTGTAGGTTGCGGGCTGCAGATGGATTGCCCGGAAGACGCCCGAACCATCGGCCTTTATATTCTGCTCAGCGTTCGTCTTGTTCGAATGCACCACCACGACCGCACCGCTAATCGCCGAACCGCTCGCATCCTCGACCGTACCGCCAATCGCACCATCGACAGCCGACTGCCCGTAGCCCTGCACTCCTGTAACCGCGCAAAACGTCGCAATCAGCGCGCCCCGCAACATACATCCTGAAATTTTCATCTGGTCTCCTGAATTTTGTTCGCCCTGCAGACTGCACATCGTTCCGCGTCTGCTACGAGCCAAGTCCTGCTGCATCGTATGAGTCCTCTTAGACTCGCATAATGCCATTTTAGACTCGCATAACGCCATTAATATGGGATTACGATTTGTAAAAATGCCGTCTTTTACAAGCTCCAGCGCGCCCCACCCGCGGATTGTCGCATCCCCTCGCGCCCGTCCGCCCCGTCCGCTCCCCGCTAGCAAACTTGTACACTGTTAATAGAAATGTTTATTGATGAAGCAAGAATTCGTATCAAGGCCGGCGACGGCGGCAACGGCTGCATGGCCTTCCGCCGCGAAAAGTTCGTCCCCAAAGGCGGCCCCTCGGGCGGCGACGGCGGCCACGGAGGCGACGTCCTCATGTCCTCCTCCCTCAGCCACAACACCCTGGTCCACTTCCGTTTCAACCCCGAGCACAAGGCGCAGCGCGGCGGCCACGGCCTCGGCTCCAACTGCTCAGGATACTCCGGCGAAAGCACCACCCTCAAAGTTCCTGTAGGCACGCTCCTCTACGACGACGCCACCGGCGAGCTCATCCACGACTTCGCCCGCCCCAACGAGACCATCGTCATCGCCAAGGGCGGACGCGGCGGACGCGGCAACCAGCACTTCGCCACCAGCACCCACCAGGCCCCGCGCGAGCACGAGCTCGGCCGCGCCGGCGAAGAGCGCACCTACCGCCTCGAACTCCGTCTCCTCGCCGACGCCGGCCTCGTAGGCTACCCCAACGTCGGCAAATCCACCCTTATCTCGCGCCTCTCCGCCGCCAAACCCAAGATCGCCAACTACGCCTTCACCACGCTCGAGCCCAACCTCGGCGTCGTCCAGGTCGGCGACTTCCCCCACACCGAATCCTTCACCGTCGCCGACCTCCCTGGCCTCATCGAAGGCGCACACCTCGGCGCCGGTCTCGGCATCCAGTTCCTCAAACACATCGAGCGCACCAGCGTCATCGTCCACCTCGTCGACGTCTCCGACTCCGGCGCCGCCGAAGGCACCTCCCGTCCCGACCCCGTCGCCGACTACAAGGTCATCACCGAAGAGCTCAAGAGCTTCGATCCCGCGCTCGCCGCCAAGCCGACCATCCTCGTAGCCGCCAAAGCCGACGTCGCCAATCCAGACAAGCTCAAAAAGCTCACCACCATGGCCAAGCGCCGCAAGCTGCCCTTCTTCATCATCTCCGCCGTCACCGGCGAGGGCATCGAGCCGCTCAAATTCGCCATCGCAGAGCTGGTCGCCGTCCACCGCCCCATCGCCCTCGAACCCGAGATCGTCGAACCCGTAAAGCTCAAGCCCAACTACCCCCCACCCCCCGGCTCCGCCCGCGGCCGCGCCTAGCAGTCAATCTCAAGCCATTCCGGACAATCACGCCGTTCGCGACAACGCCCAGCAGCGTTCTTTTCGCTTGTCTCCCACAAGGATCTGCCTTTTTGGCTTGTCATCCCGCAGGGATCTGCTGTCTCTCACCCAAGAACATCGTCATTTCGACCTCGCCCACTTTAGATCGTCATTTCGACCGAAGCGGACCACCGTCTCATCGTGGTCCGCGCAGTGGAGAAACCCCCGCAATTTGCCGTTGCTGTTGCTGTTGCTGCTACCGCTGCATTTGTCGTTGCCTGTTCGTGCCGTCATCCTGACCCTGAGCGAAGTCGAAGGGCAAGGATCCCGACGAAGCCTGTCCCGCCCAAACCTTTCGCCCCTTTTCACCCATAATCTCCAGTGCCGTTGCTGTTACGCTTCCAACCGTTGCTGTCAAGCCCCCAACCACACTAAACCATTTGCAATCAGACATTTGCGCCGTGCGCATTAGTTTCATCTAAACCGTTACAATTGAAACAGTCAGATTGTGTGGGATGGTCTGGCACCCCGCAAGTGCCGGGAACACTCTAACCCTTTTGTTTCCACGTATCTGCGGATAACCCGTTTAGAATGACATATTTGCGAGAGATAACCTCCCGCAAGCTTGTGATAACAAAAGGGTTATACGCGGGTAATATGGGGGGGGGTACCCTCCGAGGACACGGCAGCGACCCATCATCCCCTTGCCATCAGAACCACAAGACGCGTAAGTTTAAAGCGCCCTAGGTACCTGCTGGGACAGGTGGTATCCAGCCAAAGTCGTCCTCACTAAGACGACACGCGGCGGAGCTGCACTGGAGATTGCAATGAGTTTGACCACGTTCTCAACGGAACGAGCCGACGCCCCGGGTGGGCGACAGGCCGATTCCCCCGCCAAAGTTACCGTCCCATCCCTCCTCGAAAAGAAACTTCTACGCCGGCCAATCAGCGCCATCACGGCCTATGACTACGCCAGCGCCAGGCTCGTCGACGAGGCTGGCCTCGACGTCGTCCTCGTCGGCGACTCGCTCGCCATGGTCATGCAGGGCCACGAAAACACCCTCGCCGTCACCATGGACGAGATGCTCCTCTACACCCGCGGAGTGCGCCGTGCCGTAAAACGCGCCCTGCTGGTGGCCGACATGCCCTTCGGCAGCTACCACACCGACGACCGCGAGGCCCTCGCCAACGCGATCCGCTTCGTCAAGGAGTCGGGTGCCGAAGCCGTCAAGCTCGAAGGTGGCCGCGAACGCGCCGAGCTTATTCGCCGAATCACAGCCGCCGAGATCCCCGTCATGGGACACATCGGCCTCACTCCCCAGAGCGTCCATCGTATGGGAGGCTACAAAGTCCAGGGCAAGACGATGCAGGCGATCGACGAGCTGCGCACCGACGCTCTCGCTCTCGAGGAGGCAGGCTGCTTCGCCATCGTCCTTGAGGGTGTGCCCCGCGAACTCGCCCACATCATCACCGAAGAGCTTCGCATCCCCACCATCGGAATCGGTGCCGGCCCCGACTGCGACGGACAGATCCTCGTCCTCCACGACATGATGGCCATGACCTTCTCGCCTCCCGCAAAGTTTGTCCGGCGGTATGCCGACGTAGCGGGAGTCATGCGCAAGGCGTTGGAGGTGTACCGGCACGACGTCGAAGCCCGAACCTTCCCCGCGGACGCCGAAAGCTACCACTTCTCGCGCGAGGTCCGCGAATTGATGCATGAGTCGACCGAAGCAACCGAGCCGGCCGAACCCATCGAAGCAGTGGGATAGCAGCCAGGCCGCATCGACAGACAAGAACGATCTAGAGGTCAAATCGAGCTCGTTGATAGTGGTGTGCGCCTGAAGAAGAACAGAAAAATTAGAGCCAACCCCGCAGCAATGCGGCCAAGAGGAGCAGTCATTCGATGAAGATCGTGAAGAGTGTTGCGGAGATGCAAGGCATCTGCCGCGAACTCCGGACGCGAGGCGTCTCCATAGGCTTTGCGCCGACGATGGGTGCGCTTCATAGGGGTCATCTCTCCCTGGTCCAGCGAGCCCGCTCTGAATGTCAGACGGTCATAGCGTCGATCTTCGTCAATCCCCTCCAGTTCGCGCCAGGAGAAGACTTCGCCCAGTATCCACGAACCTTCGACGAAGACTGCAGGCAGCTCGAGGCGGAAGGAGTCGCTGTCCTGTTCGCCCCCGAGGCTAAGGAGATGTACCCCAGCGGCGCTGTAACAACCATCACCGTATCCGGCATCGGCGACCGGTTGGACGGAGCCTCCCGCCCCGGCCACTTCACCGGGGTAGCCACCGTTGTTGCCAAGCTGTTTCACATCATCGCACCGCACCGCGCCTACTTCGGTCAGAAAGATGCCGCGCAGATCGCCGTCCTGCGACAGATGGTTCAGGATCTCAACTTCGACCTGGAGCTGGTGAGTTGCCCTATCGTGCGAGACGCAGATGGCCTGGCTCTGAGCAGCAGAAATAGATACCTTAGCTTTCCGGAGCGCGAACAGGCATTAGTCCTGCATCGAGCACTCACCGAAATCGAACAGAGCATCGCCCACGGCGAACGCCGCAGCTCAGCGCTCTTACAGATTGGAAGAATCACTTTGGAGACCGCAACGGGCATAAAGGTGGACTACCTCGCCATCGTCGACGCCCGATCGCTTCTCCCAGAGGCATCTGCGGAGAGGGGCGCGCTCGTCGCAGTGGCGGCCTATGTGGGCCGCACGCGTCTGATCGACAACCTTCTCGTGGCCTGAAGCCAACTAACCGGCGATAGCACCTGAGCAACTCTGCGAATGACACGGAAGTACCATGCAACTCTTGTAATTACGCGTGTATTCCGTTTCCGCTTTAGTAACATGCAGGCAGCATCATTTTGGTTACGATTTGTCCCTGAATTGCCGTGATAGAAACCACGCACGTTCAAGGGTGCAAGACATGACCGCAGGGTAGAGGCGACTTTCGATGCCGAGCACTTCCATTCACGAGCTCGCGATTCAGCAGGTCGAGCGGCTTTCACGAAGAGGGTTTCAGCGACTGTCGCTGCCGGGGCCCCTTGAGAACGCCTTCGAGCAGTCGACGCTCGCTCGACGATCCGAACGTCTCTGGCTCGAAGGCCTGGTAGCGATTGGCCTCTTCAATATTTATGTCCTTGTAGACCACCTTCTTCAGGGCAGCGGCTCCTGGCTTCCGGTACAACTCCGCCTGTGCATTGTCACGCCTCTGGCCCTGCTGATTAATCTCAGCATGCGCTGGAGTCCAAACAAGATCTATCGCGAAACAAGCATCGCCGCAGTGAGCTGTCTTATAGGAGTAATGCACCTTTACATCGAGAGTAATAAAAATGCGACCTCCTCCGCGTACGCTCAAGTAGGCCTGATTGTCGCGGTCATCTTTGTCAATGTCGTGATGCGGCTTCAGTTCTTTTACGCTCTCAGCGCATCGGCCATTATGCTGGCAAGCGATCTCGTCTTCATTCAACACGATCACTTCCTGAACTCTTCGGAGAAGCTGCTCGGAATCACCCTGGCGGTCTGCGCCATTTCGATGACCGTGATTGCGAACTACAGCACCGGCAGAGAAGAGCGACTGGGCTTCCTGATGCGGCTGCGCAGCGAGATCCAAAGCAAAGAGCTCTCCTTCCTGAACGTTGAGCTGCAAAGAATTTCGAGCATCGATAGCCTGACTGGACTGGCCAATCGGCATGCTTACGAGCTGCAGTTTGCCAAACTGTGGAGCGAGTCTGTCGACTCCGGCTCATGCTTATCCGCCATCGTGATCGACATCGATCACTTCAAGCTCACAAACGACACCCGCGGGCATCTGTACGGCGACCGCGTCTTGGTGCGAGTTGCTTCTCTGCTGCTCCAAGGTCTGCGTTGTAAGGACGATTTCGCAGCCAGATTCGGTGGTGAAGAGTTCGTAGTTTTGCTTCCCGGCACAACTCAGGAAGGAGCGATGATCGTCGCCGAACGCATTCGCAAGCTCGTCGAGGTGGCTGGTTCTCCAGCGCTCCCTGAGCCCGGCAGCCATCCCAGGCTTTCAACGGTAAGCTGCGGCGGAGCATCCTGCTACCCGAGCGACATTACCTGCAAGGAGGACCTGTTGGAGGCGGCTGATAAGGCGCTCTACCGGGCAAAGGCATCGGGGCGCAACCGGGTATGCTGGGGCGAATTATCGATCAGGCAATACCAATCATATTCCTCATCCAGGCGACATAGGATTTTGGTGAAAAGCGATTCGCTGCCACTGACAAGTGTCGACTAACCTTTGACGTTCGTTCTCGAGGATATTTCCTCCGATTGAATTCGATCCAGGGGTAGACCTGTTCCCTCAAGTGGCATCGACACGAACTGCTGCTTAGGTAAAGTTATTTGCCGATACAGAACTTGGTGAAGATGAGGTTCAGTATGTCATCGCTCGATGTAGAGCCTGTGAATGCATCGAGAGCGCGAAGAGCTTCGTAGAGATCCAGAAGGATCATCTCGTGAGGGATGATTGCGGTTGCCGCACGTCGTGCTTGATGAAGAGCTGCCAACGCGTCCGATATTGATTGCTGTTGCCGTTGGTTTGTTAGAACTGCGGTTTCGATGTTTGGGATCTCTTTCGTCATCAGCGACAGGATTGCGCGACGTAACTCTGGGATACCCGATCCAGTGAGCGCAGACGTCCGAACCAATTGAAGAGCAGTTTCCGGGATCTGCGATTCCGGGTGTTCGAGGTCTTGTTTGTTGATAACAATAAGGAAAGGGCGGCCCGCCAAAGCGGCTGCCGTTGCTTTATCTTCTTCGTGGGGCGCCGCAGTGGCATCCAGCACGAGAAGTACTATGTCGGCTTCTGACATGGCTTCACGAGATTTCTTGATCCCTATGGACTCGGCCTCGTCAGCGGAGTCGCGCAGGCCTGCGGTGTCGATGAGTTCGACTGGGATGCCGTTAAGGGAGACGCGTTCTGTGACTAGGTCTCGGGTTGTACCTGGTGTAGCGGTGACGATGGCGCGGTCGCGTTGAACGAGACGATTGAAAAGAGAGGATTTACCGACGTTGGGGCGGCCAACGATGGCCATGGTGAAGCCTTCACGGACGATGCGGCCGTAGGCAAAGGAGTGCTCCAGTGCGGTGAGGGGGGCTTGGATTGCTGCGATTTGGGTGGTGATTTGAGCTTGGGGGAGGAGGTCGATGTCGTCTTCGGCGAAGTCGATGCCGGCTTCCATTACGGCGATGAGGCTTATAAGTTGTTGCTTTATTGGGGTTATCTGACGGGAGAGGGAGCCGCCCAGCTGCTGGGCTGCGATGCGGGCCTGGTGGAGGGTGGTGGATTCGATGAGGTCGTGGACAGCTTCGGCCTGGGTGAGGTCGAGGCGGCCGGAGAGGAAGGCTCGCTGGGTGAATTCGCCTGGTTCGGCGAGGCGGGCGCCATGGGCTGCGCATTGGCGGAGGAGGTGATCGAGGAGGACGGGGGAGCCGTGGGCAGCGATCTCTACTACGTCTTCGGAGGTGTAGGAATGGGGGGACTGGAAGTAGGTGACGACTGCTTCGTCGAGGATTTCGCCTGTGGAATCAAGGATTTCGGCGAAGCGCGCCTGGCCGGGGGCGAGGGGATGGCGGAGTTTGAGGAGGGGTTCGGCGATGGCGCGGGCGGCGGGGCCGGAGAGGCGGACGATGCCGATGCCGCCGCGGCCGGGTGGGGTGGAGATGGCTACGATGGTGTCTTCAGAGAGGAAGCTGGAATCGGAGTTGGGGTTGGAGTCGCTCACCTGGATTTTTCCATGGTAGCGGGAGAAAAAAATCGGCGTGGTGCTTTGTGGTGTTTTTCAGGGTTTTTTGCGAAAAACTGTGGTGCAGAACGTGGTTTTTTGCTGGTGTGATCATGGTGGATTGCGTGGTAAACGTGGTGTTTAAAACCATCGTTTTTCGCGCGCTAAAAATGTGCCAGCTTTTTCAACTTTATTTTGCAGGCAGGCGAAAGCACCAGCAGATCCCTGCGAGATGACAACCAAAAAGAACAAGCAACGACAGAGATAAAAGGAAGAGTTTACATTCCCACCCATCGCAAAAGTGCGCGATGGATGGGGCACCCGATGGATCGTGGCTGAGTGGCTAAGAACAGACAACGGCTAAATACAGGGATCTCTCCACTGCGTCGCGCGATGAGACTGCGCGACTTCGGTCGAGATGACGATTTGGGGGAAGAAGGAGCAAAATGCAAGGCAAGTACAAGTGCAACGGCAAGTACAAGTGCAATGGCAAGTACAAGTGCAAATGGCGTTTACGATTGAGGGATGGCGACACAATTTTCGAATGAGGCTTTGAAGTTTTTGCGGGGGCTGAAGAAGAACAACGACCGCGAGTGGTTTGGAGAGCGCAAGGACGTCTACGAGAAGCAGCTGAAGGAGCCGATGCTGGGGCTGATCGGCGAGGTGAATGAGGCGATGGCGGAGTTTTCGCCGGAGCACGTGCGGCCAGCCAACAAGATCCTGATGCGGATCTACCGTGACATTCGCTTCAGCAAGGACAAGCGGCCTTACAAACATCATGTTTCGGCGTGGTGGGCGAGGGATGGTCTGCAGAAGACCTCGGGGGGCGGGTTCTATCTGCAGGTGAGCTCGACGGACGTGCTGATCGCCGCCGGGGTTTATATGCCGGAGCGGGAGCAGCTGCTGGCGATACGGCGCTACCTGGTGGATCATCATCTGGAGTTTCGCAGGATCATGGCGGGGAAGAAGCTGCGGTCATTGATGCAAGAGACCGAGACGCTGTCGCTGACGCGGCCGCCGAAGGGGTTTGCTGCGGATGATCCGGCGATTGATTTGATCATGTGCAAGCAGTGGGGATTGTCGGCTACTCTGCCGGTGGAGCGGGCTACTTCGCCTGGGCTGCTGAAGGATGTGGTGGAGCGGTTCAGGGTGGCTGCGCCTTTGATTCGGCTGCTGAATACTCCGCTGGTTGGTAAGCCTAAGAGGTCTCTCTTTTAAAGACCGGTGTCCTGCCGGACGGGCCTCCTGCGCGGAGAGCGGTCACTTCGTGACTTGTGTACCCTTTTCTGGGTGGGTTGGGTGCTTCGGTCCTCCCGTTGGTCGGATTTCGAATTAGCTGCGCAACAACTGGCTTTGGGTTGCGTACATCTAATCTGGCTATACGTGGAGGACGGGATGAGCGTGACGGCTATCGTTGTTGCGGTGCTTTGCGTTCTGGTCCTTGGGTGGGTCGTGCGGCGCGTTCTTGCCGGGCGCGAGGTGAGGGAGAAGAGCATTGAGCCTGAGGCTTTGTATGCGCTGCTGAAGGCGAAGAAGATTCTGCTCTACGATGTGCGCCAGCCGTTGGACTTTCTGGCGCATCCTGAGATTATTCCCGGCGCGACGAGGATCGCGCCTAAGGATATTGCAGGGCGAACGGCTGCGTTTCCTCGCGATCAGCACTCAGTGATCTATTGCACGGGCGGCGACGATGAGACCAGTCAGATGGTGTTGGGCAAGGCGCGTGCGCTGAACTTTACACGCGTGAAGCTGCTGAAGGGCGGGCTTGCCGCGTGGAAGGAGAAGGGATATCCGGTGGAGGCCTACACCGAGTCTTTTCACCTGGACACGGCGACGTAGCCTGTCCCAGAGTTCAAGAGATCTTGTAAAGACTAGCCGGCCTTATTTGAGGGAAAACAAGCAACTGCAAAGGCAAAAATGCGGGGGTCTCTCCACTGCGTCACGCGGTGAGACTGCGTGACTTCGGTCGAGATGACGATGTTTTGGGTAGGGATGGAAGAACGAACAACGGCAAAGGCGAAGTGCTGGGCTCCGGTCGACGCATTTTATTAGTCCCGATCGAGATTGCGTACTTCTTAGTTCCCATCGACATGACGCATTTCTTAGTTGTGGACAGGTTTTCGGGTCGAGACGTAAGAGACCCGTATCTTCCCAACCTGGGTTTGAGATATTTAGAGCTTGTTTTTTACTTCGGTCATCAGTGAGCCGATGGGATTTGTGATGGCCTGTTTCGCGATGGTTCCCAGCGGTTCGCCGCGGCGGTACATCAGGTAGGCTGCGATGACTCCCGATGCGATGGTTGCGAACAGGATCAGCTTGCTCATAGAGCGGCGATTTTCGACCAGTTCCTCTGTTTCCATGTTTCCCCCCTCTGGAGCGTGCTGGATATAGGATGCGGATTGGTTTGCGGGATGCGTTTGCGATCTTTCTTGAGGACGATCTTTCTTATTTAGAGGATGGACGCTTTTTGTTTAGACGAGGGGACGGAGTGCCTCGTAGCTGACGCCTACGGCTTCGAGCGAGGTCATTCCTTCGATGGGTGGATCCTGTTCGACGAAGATGTGCTGGAGGCCTGACTTCTCTGCGGCAGCGATGATGGGTTTGAAGTCGATGTGACCGCGGCCGATCTCGGTGGGGCGGTGGTTGGGGTCGACGCCGAGCGTGGTGGTGACGGGAGTGTCGGCGGGGAAGTCCTTGGCGTGCATGAGGGGATAGCGGCCGGGATATTTTTTGAAGTAGTCGATGGGGTTGTTGCCGGAGGTGACCATCCAGCCGCAGTCGAGCTCGAACTTAACGAGTTTGGGGTCGGTCTCTTTGATCAGAATCTCGTAGCCGGTGTGGCCGCTGTAGTCGCGGAACTCGAAGTTGTGATTGTGATAAGCGTACTGGAGGCCGGCCTTCTGGGCCTGGGCTCCGATCTCGTTGGCTTTGGCGGCGATCTTTTTGAAGTCGTCGAGGGTGAAGGCTTTGATGATGTCCATCATCTTTGGGAGGTCGGCGCCCTGGAGGGTGTTGGGAAGGAGGACGGAGCTGACGGCGTAGTGGGCGCCGAGGGCGTTGGCCTGGTCGAAGAGCTGGGCGTTGTCGGCCACGCCGAAGAAGAGATGCGCGCTGGGGCATTTGAGGCCGGCGTCGTCGAGCATGGTTCGCATCTGCGCGGCGGTGATGTCCTGGAGGGGGAAGGACTCGACCTCGCGGTAGCCGATCTTTGCGAGGGCGTGCAGGGTGGCGACGGCGTCCTTTTTCAGCTCGTCCTGCACGGTGTAGAGCTGGATGCCGATGGGCATGCTGGTTTCGCCGAACGCAGAACGGAAGGGCAACAGGGAGGCTAGGCTGACGGCGGCGGACTGCTGCAGGAAGAGACGACGTGAGGGATTCATGCTTCTCCTGATCTTTACGGTATGCTGCTTCGGCTGATAGGCCAGTCTACTTGGCGTTGGCGAAGCGGTGTCAAGGGAATAACGTTATGGCAATTTTGCCTGATGGTGGTGAGACTGCAAACGCCGATTCCCTTCGGGAATGACAAACAAAAGGCCAAGACGACTCTACACCAACTGCGGCGTTGCTCTACACCAACTGCGCGTTGCTCTAGAAGACGTGGCCGAGGCCGAACCACCACTTGCGATGGTCGTTGTTGCCGGAGGCTCCGCCGATGTAGATGGGGCCGAGCGCGGTGCGGGTGACGAGGACGAAGCTGCCGTCGTAGGCTTCGGACTCCAGTTCGTCGGCGGCGTTGAGGTTGTTGTAGACCTTGCCGCCTTCGAAGAATCCGACGGCGTAGACGCCTTCGCCGAGGAGGGGTGGGAGCTGGAAGATCTTGCGCTCGTAGCCTCCTTGAAAGAGCCAGTACTGGGTGCCGAGTAGCTCGTTGCGGCCGTAGGAGCCGAGGCGGAAGGGTCCGCCTAGAGGGAAGCCCTGGAGGTCGGTGACCTCGGGCGGTGCGCCGAAGGCTGTGCCTCCGCTAGCAGTGAGGAAGACGGAGTCCTTTGCAGTGAGGGGGAGGTAGGCGGCGACGCGGGCTTCGGCGAGGGTGAAGGGATCGTTGCCTTTGGAGGGTTCATGGCGTTCGATGCGGAGGAAGGTGTTGACGCCGCGGAAGGGGAGGACGGAGTTGTCGGTGTTGTAGGAGGTGAAACGCAGGGAGGTGACGCTCTGCTGCTGGGGCGGGATGGAGAGGTTGTCGAAGTCGATGCGCTTGGTGACGGAGTACCAGTACTCGTCCTGACCGAAGCGGAGTTCTGCGCTGCGCTTCCAGGTGTAGCCTGCGTCGAAGCCTACACCGCTCTGGTTGATTTGATACTGCGAGGTCTTGGTGCCTTCGTTGTAGAAGTCGAACCGGGTGCTGGTGGCGTAGGCGCGGGGCGCGTAGAAGAACTGACTGTGCGGGGTGAAGGGGCGGTAGTACTCGCTTCGGACGCCGTAGGAGTAGCCGAAGAAGGCGTCGGTGCGCCACTCGGAGCGGAAGCCGCCGAGGTTCTGAAAGATGATGCGGCCGGCCATGCCGAAGAGGACGTCCTGGGTGTCGGAGCCGTCGATGTTGATGGCGAGGTCGAGGAAGGGCGGGCCGTTGTAGCGGGGGTAGGTGTTGATGTTCAGGCCCGGAGTGCCGTCGCGGTCGATCATGGTGTAGCCGGCGGCGTTGAGGGTGCCGTAGCCTACGTAGCGGGTCATCTCCTGGTCGAGGAACTTTGTGTCGATGGGTTGGTTGATGATCTGGCGGAGGCTGCGCTCGATCTCGAGGGCGGCAGGGGTATTTACACCTGCTACGGTTACAAATTGTGGATTGGGCGGTTGGGCTTGGCGGCGGGAGTTGCGCTGGGCGCGGTAGGCGGCCCACTCGGCGTCGGAGACGGAGAAGCGGTCGAGGAGTTTTGCTTTGGCTTCGGCGGCGGTCACGCCTTTTGGGATGATCTCTGCGGATTTGGGGAACATGGTGCTGGTGAAGCCCTGGAGTTTGGAGGTGATGAGGATGTCGGCGGCTTCGAGGCTGCGCATCTCGTTGGCGGCGATGGCGATGCTGACGAAGTTTCCGGTGGTGGCGAGGAAAGACCCTGGGGTGGTCTGCGGGCCGCCGGTGTTGTCGAGGTAGCTGGCGATGATGATGTCGGCTCCGTTGGCCTTGGCGACGTCGACGGGGAGGTTGTCTACGGCTGCGCCGTCGGTGTAGGTGACGCCGTCGATGACGACGGGGACGAAGAGGGCGGGGATGGACATGGTGGCGCGGAGGGCGCGGGCGAGAGAGCCGTTGTCAAAGACGTGGGCGCGGCCGGTGTTCATGTTGGTGGCGACGCAGCGGAAGGGGGTGGGGAGGTCGTCGAAGGATTTGAGGTTGTAGTCGGCGAGGGTGGCGGCGTCGAGGATGAGGCCGACCTGCTGGCCGGTGTTGAGGCCTTCGGGGAGAGAGAGGCCGTGGCGGAGGCCGAACTCGAGGCGGTTGGGGTACTCGACGCGATCCTGTTTGCGGCGGTAGGAGAGATCGGGGAACGGAGTGCGGCCGCCGATGGCTCTGTCCCAGTCGATGTTCTGGACGAGGTTGCGGATCTCGTCGGGGCTGCGGCCGGTGGCGTAGAGCCCGCCTACGAGTCCGCCCATGCTGGTCCCTACGATGAGGTCGATGGGGATGTGATGCTGCTCAAGATACTGGAGGACGCCGATGTGAGCGAAGCCGAGGGCTCCGCCGCCTTCGAGGACGAGGGCGACGCGGGGGTGGTGCCGGAGGACGGGTGAGGCTTCGTTGGGTTGGGTTGTCTGGGGTGCGGGAGGGGGTGCGGGATTTGCTTCCGGGGTCTGGCTGTGCGCGATGCTGGCGGCGAAGAGAAGTGCGAGAGGCAGGAGCCGGGTGTGATTTTTTCTTCGGTGCAGCGACATACCAAAGTCCTCCAACATCGACAGCGCCTTGGGGGCCCGGACGGGAAAGAGTTTGCAGTAGTGCTTTGGAGCAGTCTTGCTGGCGGCGTAGAGGAGTGGCTGACTGCGCGCCCCAACAGCATCTCATCTTTTTGCTTATTTCGAGTGTCTGGCTTTGGGATGCGGGGAATCGGGGAGGGTATGTCTCGCCATCAGGGATGCGGCGTAGCTACACCTTCTCGATTTATTTCGTCGCGTTATTTTGTCGCGGTGGGTTTGAGGAGAGCTTTGCGGACGATGGGGGCTGCGCGGGTGCCGAGGAGTTCGATGGCGTGGAGGAGTTTGTCGTGGTGGAGGGCGGCTACGCTCATCTGGAAGCTGATGCGGGAGATGCCGCCGAGGGCTTCGTTCATCTTGAGGAGCTTTGCGGCTACGGTCTCGGGGTCGCTGACCATGAGCGCGCCGGTGGGGCGGCGGAGGGCTTCGAACTGGCTGCGGGTGACTGGCGGCCAGCCGCGCTCTTTGCCGATCTTGGTGAAGGCTTCGGCGTAGCCGGGGAAGAAGTCGTCGGAGGCTTGCTGGTCGGTGTCGGCTACGTAGCCGAGGGCGTGGATGCCGACTTTGAGGGAGTCGGGGGCGTGGCCGGCGTGCTTGCCTGCTTCGCGGTAGAGGTCGATGAGGGGGCGGAAGCGGTGGGGCTCACCGCCGATGATGGCGACCATGAGGGGCAGGCCGAGCATGCCGGCGCGGATGAAGGACTCCGGGGTGCCACCTACGCCGAGCCAGACGGGCAGCGGGTTTTGCAGCGGACGCGGGAAGACTCCCTGACCGGTGAGTGCGGCGCGGTGTTTGCCTTTCCAATGGATGTTGTTGCCTTCGCGGAGGGCGAGGAGGAGGTCGAGCTTTTCGGCGAAGAGGTCATCGTAGTCTTCGAGCTTGAGGCCGAAGAGAGGGAAGGATTCGATGAAGGAGCCGCGGCCTGCGACGATTTCGGCACGGCCGCCGGAGAGGAGGTCGAGGGTTGCGAACTCCTGGAAGACGCGGACGGGATCGGCGGCGCTGAGGACGGTGACGGCAGAGGTGAGGCGGATGGTTTTGGTGATGGAGGAGGCGGCGGCGAGGATGACGGCGGGGGCGGAGTCGAGGTACTCAGTGCGGTGATGCTCGCCGAGGCCGAACTGGTCGAGGCCCACTTCATCGGCGAGCCTGATCTCTTCGAGGAGATGGGCGATGCGCTGCTGCGCTGTGACGGTTTGGCCGGTGATGGGGTCTGGAACGAGTGCGGCGAAGCTGTCAATGCCGATCTGCATCGGTTGTCCCTCAGAGTTGATTGTCTCTTAGGTTGATGCGAGGGTAGGGGATTTGATTCATGGTGTGCTCACTGCACCAAAATCGTGCACCCCTGCGGCAAAGACGAAATACAGGATCTCTCCACTGCGCCGTTCACGATGAGACTGTGAACAGCTTCGGTCGAGACGACGTTTTTGGGGGAGGGGCAGGGACAACAAATTCCTCCCCCGTTCGACTGCGCTCAGGGTGCGGAATGACAACAAAAGGGCAAGGGCAACATCAACATGAACTGCAACTGCAACTGCAACTGCAAAAACAACTACACGGCGTTGGCCGGGGGAGAGGTACCTCCCACCCATCGCAAAGTGCGCGATGGATGGGGCACCCGATGATTCTGGTGATTCCGACGATTAATTGATTGTTACTGCGTTGGACACGGTTTGGTTAGAACCAGTGGTCGTGGTCGTGGCAGCCTTTGCCATCGGTGATGGAGGTTAGCTTCTGGTCAGCGGCGGTGAGGGAGCGGCTGTAGCAGTCGCCGAGCGAGTCGTTGCTGCGGTAGGAGGCGCTGGAGCTGCCTACGCCGGGAGCTGAGACGGTGAAGTCGGGGTTGAACTGCAGGGTGTCCTTCGAGACGACCTGCTCCTGCGAGTTGGACTGGAAGAGCGAGAAGCCGTTGAGGGATTTCGCCTCGGTATGGAGGTTTTGCTGGTTGGAGGAGACTACCTGGGTGAAGGTGCCGTTGGGATTGTTGACGAAGGAGTAGTCAAGCGTGAGTGGGAAGGAGATGTGCTTCGATGTTTTTTCTACGAGGAAGCCGTCGCGGGTCGTGGTCTCGGAGTCTACGGTGCTGGTCTGGACGAGGTTCTGAATCTCGGGGCCGTTGGCTACGTTGACATCGAAGGTCTGCGCGCTGAGGAAGTTTACCTTTTGTGCGACGGTGGTTTCGACGCGGCCGTGTGAGGTGTTGACGTATCCCGTGATGGAGAAGGTGCGGTTGGAGCCTACGTTGACGGTGCCGGTGGTGGTGCCGGTGGCGTCGGTGGAGAGGTTCTGGACGATCTCTGGATTGGGTGTGGTGAGGGTGTTGCTGGTGACTCCGCCTGAGACTTCTTTGCTGCCGTGGTCGGTGTAGACGAGCAGGTTGGCGGTGGAGAGGAAGTATCCGTTGGCGTTGTAGACGCTGACGGCGACGGTGTGCTGGGTGCCGTCGGCGAGGAGGCCGGCGAAGGGTGTGAGGTCAACGCGGTAGGGTTTGAAGTCGAGGGTCTGGACGCCGGTGATGGGCTCCCAGAGATAGGGGTCGAGGCCGCCGGTGTAGATCCAGGGATAGACGGGGGCGACGCCTGCTGGTGTTCCGTCGATGGAGATTTCGGTTTCGCGGAAGGCGGTGTTGCCGCAGGTTTCGAGCTCGCCTGCGACGGCGCTGGGGACGCAGAGATACCAGAACTCGTCGCCGATCTGGCTCTGCGAGATGACGTCGAGGTAGACCTTCTCGACGTTGCGCGGGAGGTTGAGGGTGGCGGTAGCCTGGTCGGTGGTGGTGTTGAGGGTGACGGGGCTGTTGCCGGAGCTGACGGGGACGACGACGTCAGGCGTGATGGGCGCGGGTGCTCGCCAGGAGGCGGGGTAGAACTCGAGCGCGGCGCTGGCGTAGATGATGCCGGTGTAGGTGGAGTTGACGATGTTGCCGATGGAGGCGAGGCCGGTCTGCGGGGATTTGAAGAGCGCGGTGAGGTCGGTGAGGTCGCGCTCGACGTGCCAGGAGGGGCTGAGGGCGGCGCGGGGTTCGGCGGTGGTGCCGTAGAAGATGTTGGTGTTGCCGAGATAGAACCAGGCGCTGCGGTCGAACTGGCGGCCGGCGGTGACGGTGAAGTCGGCGGTGAGGACGACCTTTGCCCAGGGGCCGGGACAGGCCGCGGGAGGCGCGTAGGTGAGGGGCGCGCCGTTGAAGTTTTCAAAGGCGGCGTTGCTGAGCAGCGAGACGACGCACGGCTTGGTGGGGGGACGTGGGACGAGAGGCTCGGCGGTGACGGGATTGGACGAGCCTACCTGCGGAGTTGGTGGGGCGGGAACGACTTGCGCAGAGGCGGTGCCGAGAGCGAGGGATGCGAGGAGGAGGAATTTTGAGACAGAGGGAATGGTTCCGACGGCGCGCGAGGGGGAGACTGGCTTGTGCATTGACTTCACTCCTTGGATTTACTGCGGAGGAAGATATCACACCGCCGCAACGAGATGAAATAATTTTGAGCATATCTATAATTTTGTTTCATATTAGTGAACGAACGGTTGCGATATTTTCTTCTGTAAGGGCCCAAGATGGAGTTTGCAGCAGAGGATTCTGGCGAAGATGACCCTTTTCGAGGGATCAGATTGGTTCCAGTCTTGAAGTCTGCCGTTGAGATTTTTACGCCGGAACTATGGGTTTTACTTGGAATTTGTGAGAAAAATGTACCTGTTTTCGAACAAAACCGAGAAAAACCGGAAAAAACCTGTGGAAACCGAAGAAAGGGAGTTGACAAAGCGCGCGGAAAGGCTGAAGGTGAATTGCGGTACGGTTCTCCGCACCCGCATGAACACTGGTGATTTCGCATTGCAAAACTGGATGCGGCCTTACGAAATCTTTATGCGGGCCAGGCGAGCAGACCTTAGACTCTATATCGAAAGCAAGAAGGAGCACTACATGGCAAAGGGAATGACAAAGACAGCGCTGGTTCGCCACCTGGCGGAGAAGCTCGAACTCACCAACAAGCAGACTGCTGGCTTCCTGGAACTGCTGGCCGAGACTGCCGTCAAAGAGACCAAGAAGAATGGCGAGTTCACCATTCCTGGTATTGGCAAGCTGGTGAAGGCAGAGCGTAAGGCGCGTCTTGGCCGCAACCCGCAGACGGGTGAGACCATCAAGATCAAGGCCAAGACCGTGGTGAAGTTCCGCGTGGCCAAGGTTGCGAAGGACACGATCGCACCGGTAAAGAAGTAGTTCTAGAGCGACGCTCGCGTGCGCCAGTTGGTGCGATGGTGTCGCAGGAGAGGGCCCTCCCCGATTGACGCGCCTCAGAGTCTGGGCTGCTGATGCGCGAGAGCAAGACAAACCCGCTTGCGTCCACGATTTTGATCGTGTGGGCGCGGCGGGTTTTCCCTTTACAGATGGCGGATTCCTCTTTGACTCGACCGCACGACTACTTTCTTCGGACAGATCGCTTGGGGTTTGGACAGTGGAGCGAAGGAGACCTTCCCCTCGCCCTTGAACTATGGGGCGATCCTGGAGTGTCTTCGCTGATTGGCGGGCCCTTTACCGATCGTGAGATCGGTGCGCGGCTAGCTCGTGAGAGAACCATGTTGATCGACCACCAGGTTCAGTATTGGCCTGTCTTCCTGCTTCAAAGCGATGATTTTGCCGGGTGTGCCGGACTTCGGCCCTACCATCTCGATGGCCGCATCTTCGAGATGGGAGTCCATGTGAGAAAGAGTTACCAGGGGCAGGGTCTCGCTCAGGAGGCGGCACGCGCCGTTATCAAATTTGCGTTTGAGACGCTGCAGATCCGAGGATTGTTCGCGGGACACCACCCGAAGAATGCCTCCTCGAAACGTCTTCTCGGAAGGCTTGGGTTTTCTTTTACGCACGAAGAGTTCTATGCACCTACGGGCGCAAATCACCCGTCCTATCTGCTGATGAATCCGGGCCGTCCCGAAACTCTCTAGGTTCTCCTGGGTGCGGGCTTGAGGAACGCTCGGACGATGAGGGAGAGGCCGAGTGAGATGAGGACGCCTTTGATGATGAGCACGGAGTTGTAGCGCCAGCCGAGTGCCGCGAAGGAGACGGCTACTCCCCACATGTAGATCTCGGGGAGGAATGCTGTGGGCCACGATGGAGACGAGGGGCGCAGCGGGGATGCGGGAATGCGTGCAGTGAATGATGGGAAGAGGCGTGGGACTTTGGCGCAGTAGTCGAGATAGGGAGCGCCGAGTTTTGCGGTGAGGAAGGACTCTTCCGCGAAGATGAGGCGGAGCTGGAAGAGTGTGATGGCGAGGATGGAGAAGATGGCTCCGCTGGGTGGCATGAGAAGCGCGAGGGCAAAGGTGTGGAAGAGCGTGCCAAGGTAGAGCGGATTGCGGAGATGGCGATAGGGGCCGGCGGCTACGACGCCTTCGCCGTGCATCGCACCGGCTTGAACGGTGGAGGGATCGAGGTAGGCCGAGCCCCAGGTGCGCAGGAACGCTCCTGCAATTGCGCAAAGGATGCCGAGGACCAGGACCATGATGGTGGCTGCGCTGAAGCCGATCCATCCACTGCGCGCGGGCCACGCTGCAAGGTACTGCCAGGTGCGGATGGAGTCCAGATGCAGGAAACTGTTCCACGGGGCGATGAAGCCGAGAAGATAGATGACTACGATGATGAGAAAACGGAGACGGAACTCGAGGGCTGAGGCTTTCATTTGATTCGGCGATTACTTTCCTGCTACTTGTGTGTCTCGTCTTTGTAAACAATGCCTGATTTCATGACGAAGGGGACGTGCTGGAGGAGCTTGACGTCTTTGAGTGGGTCGCCGTCGATGGCGATGAGGTCGGCCCATTTGCCGGGGTCGATGGAACCGACGCGATCGTTCCATCCCATGAGGTCGGCGGCGTTGAGGGTGCCGGTCTGAATGCCTTGCAGTGGCGACATGCCGAATTGATTGACATAGACATCAACCTCGTGGGCGTTGAGGCCGTGTGGATAGACGGCGGCGTCGGTGCCGAGTGCGATTTTGACACCGGCTTTGATGGCCTTGATCGCATTCTGCTTTTCGACGGCGCTGACGTCTTTCATCTTCTGCTGGTAGAAGGGCGGAAGGTTGCCGTACTGCTGCATCCAGTCGACGAGATACGCGGTGGGGACGAGGTAGGTGCCTTTCTTCTTCATGAGGGCGATGTCTTCGTCGTTGATATAGCTGCCGTGTTCGATGGAGTCGACGCCTGCTTCGGTGGCGAAGAGGATGCCTTGCGCTCCATGAGCGTGAGCCGCGACCTTCCGGCCGAGACGATGAGCGTCGGCTACGATGGCCTGCATCTCTTCGAGGGTGTACTGCGATGCCTGCGGGTCGTCTCCCTTGGAGAGGACGCCGCCAGTAGCTCCGATCTTGATGAGGTCGGCGCCGTACTTGATGTTCTCGCGGACCTGATGCTGGACGGCGGGGATGCCGTCGGCTACGCCTTCAGCGTGGTAGTGAAACTCGTAGGGGAGAAGGTTCTCATCCATGTGTCCGCCGGTGATGCCGAGGGCTGGGCCGGAGACCTGCATGTGCGGGCCGGGGATGTGGCCGGCGTTGATCTCGTCGCGGAGGGCTACGTCGGTGAAGTCGTTCGCGCCGACATTGCGTACCGTCGTGAAGCCGGCTTCGAGGGTGACCTTTGCATTTTCGACGCCGATGATGGCTTCTTTGGCGGGGGTCATGCTGAGTTCGAAGTAGGGATCGAAGTTGTTGGCTGCTGTGAGGTGGGTGTGCACGTCGATGAGGCCGGGCATGACGGTGAATCGGGTGAGGTCGATCTCGGTGTCACCGGCTTGCTTCGGCGTGGAGGCAGTAGGCGCGATGGCGGTGATGCGGTCGCCGGTGACGATGATGGTCTGGGCCGCAGGCTCGGCTCCGGTTTTTACCTCGAGAAGATGACCGGTGCGGACGAGGGTGCGGGGTGTCGTTTGGGCGTGAAGGTTGAGGAAAGCAATTTGTAACAGAAAGAGGAATAAATAGAGTTTCACGTGACGGGCTTGACGCATGTGGAGTCTCCTGACGTGTCTGCGAGAGTCTTGGTTGCTTATGGCGTGACCTGAATGTATGTGCGTGACCTGAATTCTTAAGAAAAACTACTGCCCGCCTAGTGCAGTGAGGATGGAGTCGAAGTCTTCGAGGCCGGAGTACTCGATGATGACGCGGCCTTTGCCCTTCTTGTCCTCGATGCGCACCTTGAGGCCGAGGGAGCGGCGCAGGCGGTCTTGTGCCTCGCGGACGTTGGGGTCTTCGGGCTGGGCGTCGGCCTTGGACTCCTTCTTCTCCTTTGCCTCAGGATTGATGAGGCCTTGGACGTAGCTTTCGGTCTGACGGACGGAGAGCGACAGTGCCATCACCTTTTGAGCGGCGGTGGTGATCGCTTCGGGCGAATCGAGCGCGAGAAGGGTGCGGGCGTGGCCGAAGGTGAGATCGCCGGACTCCACTTTTTGCTGGATTGATTCCGGTAAACGCAACAAACGAAGGAAATTAGCTACGCTTGCCCGCTCTTTGCCGGTGCGGACGGCCATCTGCTCCTGGGTCATCTTGAAGTCGCTGCTGAGGCGCTGGTAGGCGCGTGCCTGTTCGATGGGGTTGAGATCGGCACGCTGGAGGTTTTCAACGATGGTCATCTCGAGCGTCTGCTCGTCTGAGACCTGACGCACGATGGAGGGGATGGTGGTCTTGTTGGCTTTTTTGCTGGCCAGCCAGCGGCGCTCGCCGGTGATGAGCTGGTAGCGCCCTCCGCTAAGTGGCCGTACCACAATGGGTTGCACTACGCCGGAGGCTGCGATGGACTGCGCCAGTTCGGCCAGCTTGGCCTCGTCGAACTGACTGCGCGTCTGGAAGGGGTTGCGTTCGATCTGGTCGAGGGGGATCTCGAGCGGCTTGCCGGTGGACTCGACTACCGGTGGGGGCGGTAGAGGTGCGGGCGCGGCGGGGCGTTGAGGGAGGAGGGATTCAAGGCCCTTGCCCAGGGCTCGACGTTTGGGATCTGCGGTGGCGGTTGGCATCATTTATGACTTTCTTTGTGTGAAGTATTTGTCCTGCCGGACGGGCCCACTTCGCGTGGTGCGGTCACTTCGTGACTTGTATACCTTGCTTTGGGTTAGGGAATGGACTGGGTCCTCGCGATGCTCGGGTGTAATTTCTTTGCTATTTGCTGGATTGCCAGAAGCGGGGTTTCTTTTCGGGCTTGTGGAAGGACTTGAGAGCGCTAGCGGCTGCCGCTGCCGCGGCTTTTCTACGCTTCTCTTCGGGGCTGTCCATCTTGTTGCGGGTCAGGAGCTCGAGGGCCAGCTCACGATAGGCCTCGGAGCCGCGGGATTTGGGGTCGTAGAGCGAGACAGGCTTGCCGTGGCTGGGCGCTTCGGCGAGGCGGATGTTGCGCGGGATAGTGGTCTTGAGGAGCTTGTCGGTGAAGAAGGCCTGCAGATTCTCCGAGACCTGCTGGGAGAGGTTGGTGCGGTCGTCGTACATGGTCAGGAGGACGCCCTCGAGAGCAAGGCCGTGGTTGAAGCTCTGGCCGACGCGGTCGAGGGTGCTCATCAGCTCGGAGATGCCTTCGAGGGCAAAGTACTCGGCCTGCATGGGGACGAGGAGGCTGTCGGCGGCGACGAGGGAGTTGAGGGTGAGGAGGTCGAGAGCTGGGGGGCAGTCGAGGAGGATGAAGGGGTAGTCGGCGCGGATGGGCTCGATGGCATCGCGGAGCTTGTACTCTCGGCGGTCGAGGCCGATGAGCTCGATGGTGGCGCCGATGAGGTTTTTGCTGCTGGGGATGAGCTTGAGGGTGTCGATCTCGGTGGAGAGGAGGGCTTCGGCGATGGTGGTTTGGCCGACGAGGATGTCATAGATGCTGAGGCGGGCCTCTTCGCCGTCCCTGGCGCGGGCAAAACCGAGGCCGCCGGTGGAGTTGGCCTGGGGGTCGCAGTCGATGAGGAGGGTATTGAGGCCTTCGAGGGCCAGGGCGGCCGCGAGATTGATGGCAGTGGTGGTCTTGCCGACTCCGCCCTTTTGATTGACGACCGCGATGACCTTGGACGGTTTGGGGGAGGATTTGGGCTCTGCGGGCTTTTGGGTGGTGTCTTCAGGCTTGGGAGTGAGCTGTTCAGTCGTCATTGCGGTAGATGAAGGGTATCCGGTGGAGGGTAGCGTGGCAATGGGTTGGTGTCTGTGCAGAACCGCTGAAGGCTGTGGAGAACTTGTGGGATACGTGATTCAGGGCCTGAATTGTGGGGTTTCCGGAGAGAAGGTGTGGAAATCTTTGTTCCACGTGGAACAGTTAATCGCAGGTGGCATCATCGCGGGTGGCACGAACCAGGACGGTTGATTGGGTGGTGGGGATCTGAATGGGAGGCTGGAGGATGAAGCCGGGGGGCGCGGGTGGGGTGGCCCCCGCCAGGAGGAGGAGATCATTGGTGGCTCGGGGCGCCGCGGCGGCAAGGGCGGAGGCCATATTGTCCACGGCGCGAAGGGTTATGGTATGGAATTGACGGGCTTCGGGCATGGTTTCGACGCGGGCTGCCCAGATTTCGACCGGAATAGCGAGGGTTCGCACGACTTCGCGGAGGAAGGTGGCCTTTTTATTCTGGGATTCGGCCAAGGTTACGGCTATCTCGGGGTGGAGGATAGCGATGGGCAGGCCGGGGAAGCCTGCGCCGGAGCCGAAGTCGAGGAGGGTGTTGGCCCCGGGGGCTAGATGTTGCCCTGCGAAGAGGCTTTCGCCGAAGTGACGGCGAACGATCTCCTCGGGGTCACGGATCGCGGTGAGGTTGGTTCGGGCGTTCCATTTGAGCAGCAGTTCGAGGTAGACAGCGAGCCTGGAGAGGACGGTCCTGGAGAGGACCAGGGGGGCGGCGTCAGGGAGATAGGGCGTTAGGAGCGAGGCGATCTCCGCCTCTGAGAGGGTTGGCATGGGGTTTCAGTATCTCAAGGGTGAGGGCTTGAAAGAGGAGGAAAGGGTGTTCCACGTGGAACATTACGACAGGAAGTCGTCAGGCCACGGAGGTGTGGACCGGGCGCGGGGTCCAGTGGGCGGCTTGGGTGACGAAGCGGTCGAAGAGAGCGCGGGAGCTGGGGCTCAGGTCGTAGCTGCGCTCGGGGTGCCACTGAACGCCCAGGACAAAGTGTGAGGTGGCTCCTTCGCTGGCCTGTCCGCCCTCTACGGCTTCAACGACTCCGTCCTGCGGGCAGCGGGCTGCGACGCGGAGGCCGTCTCCCGGGATGCCAATAGCCTGATGGTGGCTGGAGTTGATGGGGAGACGGAGGAACTCATCCTGCGCGAGGGCTTCGGCGGGGTCCAAGAAGGATCCCAGGAGGGAGTCCGGGGCGATCGCGGCGGTGTGGGCTACGGCTACGCTCCTGCCGGCGGTGTGGTTGACGGGGAGAATTGCGAGATCCTGCACCAGGGTGCCCCCACGCCAGACGTTGAGGAACTGGAGGCCGAAACAGATGGCGAAGACTGGTTTGTAGAGGTTGTGGGCGTCCTGGATGAGGAGCTCGTCGACATTCTCCCGGGCGTTATCGGCTGGGGAGCATTCGGGGATGGGGTCCTGGCCGTACTTCTGCGGGTTGACGTCGGCGGGGCTGCCGGGAAGGAGGACAGCATGACAGGTGTTGATGAGGTCGGCGATGGCGGTAGGGGTGGCGGCAAGGGGAATCTCGACGGGAGTTCCTCCGCTGCGCTCGATCGCGGCGGCGTATTGGGGCCAGGAGCGCTGGTTATAGGCGAGGTCTGTGCTGGTAGGGACGGGAATGGCGATGCGGGGCTTCATGGCTGATTAATCATACGACCTGTTGCTGGGTCCTGCCGGGCGGGCGCCCTGCGCACTCAGTTGCTGGCGGAGTATTGAGCGTAGGTGGCGGAGATGGATTCGTAGAGCCGCCGGGTAAGCGCATCGGCGTCGCGAGCATTGAGGCCAGTCGTAGGGATCGGATCGCCTACGACGATGAAGATGGGCCTGGGGTGCAGCGCGTAGACGTGGATGGGAAGAAGCTCATAGGTCCCGATGAGAGTGAGGGGAACCAGGGGGACCTGGGCCTTGATGGCCATGTAGGCACAGCCAGACATCATGGTCTGAAGTTGGCCGGTGGCTGCGCGGCCACCCTCGGGAAAGAGGACGAGGGGCAGGCCGTGCTTGAGCGTGGCGACGCCGCGGTTGAGGCTGGCAATCAGCGAGCGGGGGCTGTTCGAGTCAACCGGAACCTGGCCGGAGCGGTTGAGGTACCACCCGATGAAGGGGATCTTCCAAAGGGACTGCTTGGCCAGAATGCGGAACTGGAAGGGGAGCTTCGCGAAGAGGACAGGCGTGTCCATATAGCTGAGGTGGTTGGAGGTGTAGACGGCTGTCTCATGCTCGTGGAGCTTCTCGCGGCCGATGATCTTGACGGGAGAGAGGCTGATAAGGAGGAGGGTGCGCGCCCACAGGTGAGCGATGGCGTGCTGCTGGCGGCCGGACTTGTCCCATAGACCCGCGAGGAGGGAGATACAGCCGTAGCCCGCGGTAGCCAGGCCCACGAGGGGGATCAGAAGAAGATACGACAGCCAGCGCAGGGCGAAGGGCGGCTGCTTCGAGGGAAAGGCAGAGGCGGGAAGATCCGGCTCCTCCACAGAAAGGATGGATTGGGCCGATGGCTTGGGTTCGGCAGATGCTGCGACTTCGCTGCTCTCGCTTTTGCCGTCCACGTTCTTATGCGCCACGTTGTCCGCTAAAGGGGAGTCGTTCATAGCTCTCCGGCTAGACGGCGGATCTCGCCCACTAAATAGACGGAGCCGGTGGCGATGATGAGGCCTTCGGACGGCGTCAAGGCACGGGCCTGGGCGAGAGCGGCGGCCAGGTGAGGGGCGGCGTGGGCAGGGATATCTAGAGCATGAGCGGCGGCCAGGAGATCTTCGATATGGGCGGCTCGCGGGTTGTCGATGGGGGCGAAGACAATGTGGTCTTTGCGGCGTTCGGGATCGGTCGAGGAGGCGTCGAAGAGCGGAAAGAGGATCTGGCCCATCTCTTTGAGATCCTTATCGCGGAGGCAGCTGAAGAGGAGGGTGCGAGGCTGGGCTTCGGGAAGCTGCGCGATGGCTGCCCGGAGCGTCCAGGCCCCGGCCGGGTTGTGCGCTACGTCCAACAGGAGCTGCGGGCCTTCGGGGAAGGTAAAGAGTTCGAGGCGGCCGGGCCAGTGCGTGTTGCGGATTCCCGTTTCAATATGCGTGTTGGTTATTTTGTAACCGTTTTGGTTGCTTATTTGCCGGATTTCGGATAGTTTGTAACCTTTATAGTTACGTAACTCCGCCGCAGCGGCGATTGCCAAGGCAATATTGCGTTGCTGATGATGTCCGGACAGGGGCGAATCCACTTCGAGCGTCTCCCCATCGAGGGTGAGGATGTAGTGATTTGCAGGGAGCGGCCCTGCTTCTTGGCCAGCGGTTCCGGGATGTCGTGGAACACCGGCAGTCTGGCCAGGTACGTTGGTGGGGATGTAGGCGGCGGCGTTGATGGCGCGGAGATTGAGCGTGGCCGCAGCCTCGCCGATGGCCTGATTGGCTTCGGGGTGTTGGGGCAGCGTGATGAGCGTGCCGTTGGGGCGCAAGATGCCGGCTTTTTCGCGGGTGATCTCGGCGATGGTGTTGCCGAGGTAATCCTGATGGTCGAGCGCGATGTCGGTGAGGATGGAGAGGAGCGGGTCGACGATGTTGGTGGCGTCGAGACGACCCCCCAGGCCTACTTCAAGGACGGCGATGTCTACCGGGGTCTTTTCCGCGTGGGTTGCGCTCTCTCCCGCGAAGTAGAGAAAGCCTACCGCGGTGAGAACCTCAAAGAAGCTGGGCGGGTAGGGCAGGTCGCCGGCCTCGACGAGATGGCGGGCGGTCTCGTCGACTTGAAAGTAGAGGCGGGCGAAGTCCTCGTCGGGGATCTGTTGCCCGTCGATCTGGATTCGCTCGTTGACGCGGACCAGGTGGGGCGAGGTGTAGAGGCCGGTGCGGTAGCCTGCGGCGGTGAAGATGCTGCTGAGAGTGGCGGCCGTGGAGCCTTTACCGTTGGTTCCGGCAATCAGAATCGAGGGGAAGGCGGTCTGCGGGTTGCCCAGGGCAGCGGCGAGGACCCGCATGTGGGCGAGGTCAAACTTCCGGCGAGGGGTACTGGGCGTTGAGGGGGCAAGTTCCTGGCCCAAAGCATAGAGATGGTCGACCGCTGCCGTGTAGGACATGGGGTTATTTTAGGCGATGACGTGAGTTTGAATACTCGGCTGGGCTGCCTAACCGGTCGAACCCTGCCAATTCCACTCACGTGCCGCCTGTAACACCAAGGTGGGATATCGAGGGTGGTTCGGCGGGTCGATAGTGGGGTATCAACAGTTGCAACATGCAATATTTTGCAACCCAATCTGCCCGTTCGAAACCTGGAGGGGTCCTCAAGACCCAAGGAGAAAAAGGAGAAGTCTATGCGCTTAGCACTTGGTATCGCTTTTGGAATGATCGCCGTTGCACCATTTTTAGGCCGTTGGAGAGCGAATGTCTGGTTGAGGAAGCATGTCCCGGCGGAACGCACCATGAAGAGCGTTCCAGAGATTGCTTAACTAAAGAGTTAACAGACGTTACGAGAGAACAGGACCGTTGCCCACAGGGGTGCGGTCCTTTTCTTTTGCCTTTTTGGAAGTCAGGCGGTGGGTTACTTGGCTCGGAACGCAAAAACGGCGGACAGTTGTATCGCTGCTCGCCATTGCTGCCGATCTTCGATTATTTGCGGCGGTTATTTGGCGGCCGCGAGATCGACCTCGTGGATGAACTTCTCAACAAAGACCGGTGCGGTGACTTCGCCCTGGGCGACCTTGTTGGTGCCGCCGGCATGGACGATGGTGAGGTCGGTGATGCCGATGAAGCCGAAGATCACGCGGAAGTAGGGGCCTTCAATGTTGTAGGACTCGAGCGGCGAGCCTGCGGTGTATTCGCTGCCGCTGGCGATGATGATTGTGACCTTTTTGCCGGCTGCGAGACCCTTGAGTCCCTCCGGTCCAAAGGAGAAGGTCTTGTTGAGGCGGACGATGTGGTCGATCCAGGCCTTGAGTATGGCCGGAGTGCTGAAGTTATACATCGGGGTTGTGATGAGGACCTCGTCGGCGCTGAGGAGCTCGCCAATCAACTCGTCGGAGATCTTGAGGGCGGCTTTGTGCTCGGCAGTGTGCTGGTCGGGAGCGGAGAAGGCTCCGGCGATCCACGGCAGGTCGACGTAGGGGATCTTGGTGGTGGCCAGGTCGCGGGTAACGATCTCGCCGCCTACATGGTTGGACTGCCACTCGGTGGCGAAGCGGCTGCCGAGCTGGCGCGAGATGGAAGAGTCACCGCGCGGGCTGACGTCGATCTTTAGTAGGGTTGCCATTCATGTCCTCAATCGTGCTTGGATTGGCCACAGATGAACCTTGGCCTCACTGAAGTAGATGTGAGGAAGATGGGGCGGATGCAGGAGAATTCGGATTTACCGTGAGGGTTGCGGTCGTCCGCCGCAGGAACCGAGACTGTCGAAGCCGCTATCTCTGCTTCGCCTGCCTGGAGATCATGACCACTTTGGAGATCTCGCTGGGAATGCGGGCAGGGCTTGCCAGCATCGCGGTCCTGGTGAAGCGCGGCGAGCCGGTCCAGCCTGGGAGGCGGAACAGATCGAAGGGGTGGGCTGCAGCAGTTGTGTCGCCGCCCTGCTCCGGAGAGTGATGGTCGCGAAGGTCGCCGAGAACCATGGAGCGCGTGGTGGAGCGTTCAGCGGGGGAACTCGACTCCCAGTAGAGGCGGAAGCCCTGACCGCAAACCGAACAGTGAATATCCTGCCGGAACTCGGACCTTCTAAGTAAGACCTGCATGTTGTTGTCGTCCTTGTGGGCGATTTCTCCCCGAATCTCTGGACACTCCGAACATCCTTACCGTAGCCGGACCGGCTGAGCGAGGCCATAGCACGGTGGTGTGAGGGTGGCGGGCCAGTAGTAACGTTCGCAGTTATGACCGACCGGCGATTGTTCTCCGTTGCGTCCCGCAGCCCGTCGCCTCGACGCGATTTGCAGCAACCATCTATTCTTGAAGATGTGAGCGAGCAGATGATCAGGATTCAGCTTCCGGACGGTTCAGTGCGCGAGGTTTCGCGCGGTACGACAGCGTATGACGTGGCGATGAGCATCTCGCCGCGGCTGGCTGCAGCGGTGGTGGTGGCGCGGATCCGTCCGCTGACGCCGGTGACTACGGGAGCCGCGGTGGAGGATGAGACCTCAGAGGCTGCGATGTATGGTGCTGCCGAGAGCGGCGAGCGGCTGGTGGATCTCGCGGTGCCACTGATGGAAGATGTGGCGCTCGAGCTACTGAAGGAGAGCGATGAGGCTGCACTGAAGGTGGTGCGTCACTCTGCCGCGCACGTGATGGCGACGGCGATCCTCGAACTCTTTCCCGAGACCAAACTGGGCCATGGGCCGGCGACCGACTCGGGCTTCTTCTATGACGTCTACCGTGAGACGCCGTTCAGCGATGAGGACCTCGCCGCGATCGAGACACGCATGGCTGAGGTTGTCGCACGGGATGAGAAGTTCCTGCGTGAGGAAGAGTCGCGCGAGATGGGATTGAAGGACTACGCCGAGCAGGGCGAGTTCATGAAGGTCCACTTCATCGAGAAGTTCACACAGCCGGGCGATGAGATATCGCTTTATCGCAATGGGAAGTTTGTGGACTTCTGTCGCGGGCCTCATGTGCCTTCAACGGGGCGAGTCAAGGCGTTCAAGGTGACGTCGGTCGCTGGTGCTTACTGGCTCGGCGATGAGAAAAATCAGCAGCTGCAGCGGATCTACGGCACAGCGTTCTTCAACACGAAGGACCTCGACGCGCACTTCAAGCGGCTGGAGGAGATCAAGGCTCGCGACCACCGCGTGCTGGGCAAGCAGCTCGATCTGTTTTCCATCCAGGAGGTCGCGGGATCGGGGTTGATCTTCTGGCATGCGAAGGGCGGGCTCATTCGCAAGACGATGGAAGACTGGATGCGCGAAGAATGTATCCGTCGCGGTTACGATATGGTCTACACGCCACACATCATGCGGCGGGAGCTTTGGAAGATCTCCGGGCATGAGGGTTTTTATTCGCAGAATATGTATCCGCCGATGGAGCTTGACGACGCGGAGTACCGGTTGAAGCCGATGAACTGCCCCGGCCATATTCTCATCTACAAGAACTCCCCCAAGAGCTATCGCGACCTGCCTGTGCGTTACGCGGAGCTGGGAAATGTGTATCGCTACGAACGCAGCGGAACCATGCACGGACTGCTGCGCGTGCGTGGCTTTACGCAGGACGATGCGCACATCTTCTGCATGCCGGAGCAGGTCGTCAGCGAGATCGAAGGGTGCCTCGACTTCGCCGAAGCGGTGCTGAAGACCTTCGGGTTTAACGAGTACCGCGTCGAGCTCTCGCTGCACGATCCGAAGAAGTCAGGCGAGTTTGTCGGCAACCCTGGCGACTGGGAGAAAGCCGAGTCCGCCCTCAAGAATGTGCTGACCAAACGCAGCGTCGCGTTTAAGGCCATTCCCGGAGAGGGCGCGTTCTACGGCCCGAAGATCGATATCAAGCTCGTGGACGTCCTGGGACGGCTGTGGCAACTGTCGACGGTACAGTTCGACTTCAATCTGCCTGCGCGTTTTCAGTTGGAGTACAAGGGCGAGGACGGGGAGCTGCATCAACCCGTGATGGTGCATCGTGCGCTCTTCGGTTCGGTGGAGCGTTTCTTCGGTGTGCTGATCGAGCACTACGCCGGCGCTTTTCCGTTGTGGCTCGCGCCGGTGCAGATCGGCATCGTACCCATCTCGGAGAAGCATGTGGACTACGCCGCTGCGGTCAAGGCGAAGCTTGAGGCTGCGGGGCTGCGCGTCGAACTCGACCAGCGAAATGAAAAGATGAACGCGAAGATCCGCGAGTTCACCCTGCAGAAGGTTCCGTTTGTGCTGGTGATGGGCGACAAGGAAGCGGCGACGGAAGCAGTCAGTGTAAGGACTCGCGGAAAGGGCGATGAGGGCAGTGTCGCACTCGCCGACTTTATCGAACGAGCCAAAGCATTGGTCGCTTCCAAATCAGTTGCACTTTGACTCTACGAGAGTTGCACTCTAAGAGGGATGCAGATGGCTTCGCTCTCCGATCAGGACCGCGCAGCAGCGATTACGATTCTCGAGCAGTTACGCGAGCGGATCGCTGCTGTCGCCGGTGAGGATCGCGAACGGCTCTTCCAGATGCGGCGATACATCCTCAAGCGGTTGGAGTTCGACGAGCGAGGAACGCCGACGCAGCGTCGCAAGTTGAAAGAGGCGAAGCGGAAGAGTCAGCTTGGCCTCTGCGCCCTCTGCCACACCGCGCTGCCCGACCGTGGCGCGGAACTTGACCGCTTTCGTGCCATCGATGGGTATACTGCAAGAAATACCCAGCTGGTTTGCCATAGTTGCCATCAGAAGGCCGAAGCAGAACGCGGATTCGCATGATGTCGAGGACTCGTCCTTGAGAACTCCATCACGGTTGATCAAACGATAAGGTATCGACAGAAAATAGCAGCGGCGGTCGCGGATCTGTTGACTGACAAAGGTTTAGATTGAGCCTGCAGACGGAACAGCAGTACAATCAACAGGGGACCGATGTTTACGATTAGCGACAGTATTCATATCAATGCTCCGATCGAGAGATGTTTCCTGCTTTCGACCAACATTGAGTTGGTGGGAAAGACGTTGGGGATGAAGCCGATCGAAGGTAAGACCCGGGGAATGATTACCCCTGGAGACAAACTCCTGTGGGCAGGATGGAAGTTCGGTTTTCCCCAGATGCATGAGACCCTCATCACCCGGTACGAACGGCCCGTGTTCTTTCAGGACACCATGGGGCGAGGCCGCTTCAAGCGATTCCAGCACGACCATCACCTCTTCTATATTGATGGCCGAACGGTGCTGAACGACAAGATCCGTTTCACGCTTCCGCTTTCGTGGGCGGGAAGATTGGTAGCCCGCACGATTCTTGTGCCTTACCTCTCGCGGGTTCTGCGCCGCAGGCTGAAGCTGTTGAAAAGGATAGCCGAGAGTCATGAGTGGCGTAAGTATCTTCCGGAAGAGATCGAGCAGACCAGTGCTGCGTCGTAACGCTCGTCCTTAGGCGCGACAAACATAAGCTGCATCGGGTTAACCACCTCACGAACAGGCACGCCGATTTGTGCATCAAATAGCAATCGGACTGTTTAGAGGTGCTTCGATGAGGGCTGTCGTCCTGCATGAGTATGGTGGACCGGATAAGTTGAAGTATGAAGTTGTTCCTGACCCTGTGGCCGGACGGGGTGAGGTGCTGGTGCGGGTCGCAGCGGCCAGTGTCAATCCGATCGACTACAAGATGCGCAGTGGAGAGATGAAGAAGTATCTTCCGCTGGAGCTGCCGGCGATCCTCGGGAGAGATCTCTCCGGGATCGTGCGCGAGGTCGGCCAAGGCGTGAGCGGCTTTGCGCCGGGTGACAAGGTGATGGCTACCGCGACAAAGACATACGCCGAGCTGGTGGTGGTCAAGGCGACAGATCTCGCGCTCATTCCGGAGAAGCTGGACCTCGTGCACGCGGCCGCACTCCCTGTGGTGGCCCTGGCCGGGGAGCAGTTGATTTCGCGCGGCACGAAGATTCAAACCGGCCAGACTGTACTGGTCGCGGGTGCTGTCGGCGGCGTTGGCCGTTCTGCGGTCTGGACCGCAAAGAAAGCCGGGGCTATTGTCTTCGCCGGGGTAAGGAAGTCGCAGCTAAAAGAGGCGGAGAGTTTGAAGGCCGACCACGTGATCGCGCTTGATGACGCGGCAGCGATGGACAAGCTCGGATTCATCGATGCGGTTGCGGACGCGGTTGGAGGTGAGACCGCAAACCAACTCCTGGCGAAGGTAAAGCAGGGAGGGGTCTTCGCCTCGGTACTTGGGCCCCCGTCGGACGCGAAGCTGCATCCCACCGTCAGGGTCGAGATGATTCGCTCCGAGCCAGACGCTAAAACACTGAGAACGCTGGCCGAAGACGTGGTCGCCGGACGATTTTCCATTCCAATCGACAGGATGGTGCCGCTTGAGGAGGCAGGGCAGGCACAAGCCGCAGCCGCAAAAGGTGGGATTGGAAAGATACTGTTACTGGCGTAATCTGTTTCTGTTACGCCAAGTACTCAAGAGTAAACGGTGGCCGGGCCCATGGAAACAATTCGATTAGAAACCTGGATCGATGCACCGGTAGAACGGTGTTTTCTGCTTTGCCTGAGTGTTGATCTTCATCTCGCGTCGGCGCATTCCTCCCGAGAACAGGCAGTAGAAGGGGTCACGACCGGCCTGATCAGCGAGGGCGAGACGGTGACCTTTCGCGGCCGTCATCTCGGGGTGAAGCTGCGGCACAAGAGCCGCATCGAGGTTCTGCGGCCTTACTCGTACTTTCGCGATGCCATGGTCTCAGGCGTCTTCTCGCACTTCGAGCATGAACATCACTTCGCGGCGATGGATGATGGTACCCGGCTACGAGACGAGATTCGATTCACCGCTCCCTGGGGCGCGATAGGGCGTCTTGCGACCAAGCTTCTGGTGAAGCGTCACCTCAGCGCGTTCCTGTTGCAACGGAATGCGGTGATCAAACAGGTGGCAGAGTCCAACGACTGGCACCGCTATCTGGACGGTCAATCGGTGACCATCTCGGTCGCTCCCGAAGGAAGTTCGGCGAAGAAGAGATGGGAAGCAACCAGCCTGCTGCCTCGCTCCCAGAGTTAGCCGCTCAAAAAATCGCACCCCATCGTCCACGACGAACCTCTACGAACCAGACGAACGCATCGTCAGCGCCGGCGAAAGCTGTTGCGAATAGCGCGCGTTCGGTCGGCAGTAGCAAGCGGTTGCGCAGCTGCGGGGCCCTCCGGATAGAGAACCACAAAACGCCCGGGGCCTTCGCCCGAGGAGGCCGTCGGCAAGCCGGACTTTGCCAGCGCAAGGTGAAGCATGCGGCGCTCGCGCGAGGTCATGGGAGGAAAGGAGTAGGGCCTGCCCGTGGCGCGAACCTGTTCGATGGCCGTCTCGGCAGAGTGCTGGAGCTCCCGGTCGCGGTTTGCTTTGAAACCTTCCGCGTCGAAGAAGATGAGGTCGTGCTCTTCGGGTTCAAGCCGAAGAATCTTGGCGGCGAGATGCTCGATGGCGTGGAGGAGTTCGCCGTTGCGGGCAAGAAGAAGGGGAGTATCGGTGCCGGTAAACTCGACGCAGATTACAGGGGACGAGTCGGGGGCAGAAGCGCCGGGTAAGGCAGAGGGGGCCGCGCCGGCGGGAGCGTCAGCGTTGGGTTGCACGTGGCCGTTGCAGGCAAGAATTTGAGATTGCAAATCGAGACTTCCTGTCTCTTTCAAAACTTCCAGGAAGTCCGCGATCTTCTTCACCGCACGGCCCTGATCTATCAGGGGGTTCATCATTTATATAAGACCGATTTCGAGGGCATGGAGTTTCACCCTATGTATTTTTTGATTCTCACAACGTACTAAATGGCTCAAATCTCTTCTAACCGTCAACCTTGCGCTACCGCTTTCCCGAGATGGTCGTAGGCGCTCCTGCCTTGCGGCGAGCGCGTTTGGCTGCGATCTCGCGCATCTCTCGGCCAAGGCTGGTGCGGTTCATCACCGACTGCTGAATGATGCTGATCAGGTTGCCGATAGTCCAGTAGAGGGCCAGGCCCGAGGCGTAGTTCCAGGTCATGTACCCGGAGACCGCTGGCATCATGAACGCCATCATCTTCTGCTGCTGGGGATCGACGCCGGGAGACGGCGTATAGAACTGCACCAGGAACTGGCTCACGATCATGACGATCGGAAGGATGTGGTACGGATCTGCGCTCGAAAGATCCGGCAGCCAGAACCAGTGCGCCTGGCGTAGCTCCACCACCTTGGGCAGCATGCTGAAGAACGCGAAGAGCAGAGGCATCTGGATCAGCGTAGGAATACAGCCGCCAAACATGTTGACGCCGTTATCCTTTTGCAGCTTCATGATCTCGACGTTCATCTCGTTGCGCTTGGGGTCGGTCGCCTTGTACTTCTTGTAGCGCTCCTTGATGGCGTCCATCTGCGGTTGAATGCGCTGCATCTTCAGGCCGCTCTGCATCGTCTTCACGCGCAGCGGCAGAATCAGCAGGTTGATCAAGACCGTCAACAGTACAATCGCCCAGCCCCAGTTCGAAGTAATGTGGGCGTGGATGAACTGTAGCGAGAGGAAGAGATACTTTCCGATCGGGCCGAAGAACCCAAAGTCGAGCAGAGGCTCCAGCGAGATCGTATCGCCGGTGGCATGAATGCCGCGCAGAATGTTCACCGCCTTGGGGCCAACATACACGCGAGTCTGAGTGCGGCCGCTGGTATCACCCAGTGCAGCGCCGAGGACCGGCACCTCAATCGCTCCCTTGGCCGGCGCGCCAGCCCCAAGACCGGTACGACGAATCGTCTTCGCCACGTCCAGCTGGTTATGCAGCATCGCCACGGTCGCGGTGTCTGGCGAATCCGGCAGGAAGATCGCGGCGAAGTAAGTGTCGCTGGTGCCAGCCCAATCGAACGGCCCATTGAGCGTCTCGCCACCCGAGACCTTCTTCGGAGCCAGGTGCTGCTCCTTGGCATGTTGTGCGTAATCCAGCTGCGCCCCCGCATACGCCGACGCATTGTCCTGATCGCCAAACCCGCCCGGCCAGTTGATCAACGCGCGAACCGGAACGTCACCTTGCGTAACCTCGACATCGGCATGCAGAACATAGGTCTCATCGAAGGAGAACGTCTTGCGCACCGTCGTAGCGCCGTCGGAGTATTTGAATGTCAGGCTCGCCGGAGCAGCAAGCGCCCCGGTAGCCGACGGCACATACAGCGCTTTACTCAGGCTCGCCGTCAACGCCGCATCGTACGTATACAGCGACAGCGGATATCCAAACTGCTGCGCCGCCTGCGTGTGAACCAGGTTCAGCGGCTTGCCGTCGGAGTCCTTGTACTTCTTCAAAATCCAGCTCGCTACCTGACCGCCGCGATTGGTGAACGTGATCCTGTAGAGTTCATTCTCGACCGTCGTAGTCGCCTCTGCAGGGGCCTGCACCGCAGGAACCGCCGAGGCCGAAGTTGCAGGCGTAGCCGCAACGGCAGGATTGGCTGCAGCAAGCGCGGGCTGCGCAGGCACCGGCGCGCCGGGAACCGCAGCAGCACTCTGGCCGGCGTTGGGCGAGCTCGTCTGCGGGTTATTCTTCGCGCGAAAGTACTGCAGGCCAAAGAAGACGGTGACCAGGACGAGCATCATGACCAGGAGCGATTTATTGTCGCCGCCGCCCTGTTGATTTGGGTTTTTGAACTCTGCCAAAAGAGACTTCCTATTCTTTGCTAAACGTGAGGCCGCCTCCGCAGACTTTGGAGACGCTACCCCTATGATAAATGGTCTGTGGAAATAGGGGCGGCCGCGGCCGTATCGGCGCTTCGCAGAGGCACCGGATCCAGCCCGCCCTTCGCAAACGGATGGCACCTGCCGACGCGTCGCAGCGCCAGCCACGTCCCCCTCGCCACACCAAACCGAACCAGCGCAACATAGGCATACTCCGAGCACGTCGGAAGATAGAGGCACTGGCTGGGGCTGAAGGCATGCAGCACCGGCGACACGATGCCCTTGTAAATCCCGTAAGCCACGCGGACCGCGAGACTAGGTTCAGCGAGTCGGGGCTCAGAAAGAGGCGATTCCGCGAGACTGGCTTCAGTATCCTTCATCTGTTTAGAGCGATGGCGCCGAGTTCTGCTTGTTGGAGCGATCCCCAGGCTGCCGACCAGGCTGCCGGACGGGGTCTCGATCAGCCACCGTCTGAATGGTCCGAAACACCGTCGCAACCTCGCGCTCCAGCGTCGGAAAGTCGAGATCGATCACGCTGCGGCGCGGATGCAGAATCACATCGACCGGCGTGTTGAGCGTCGCCAGGTTCCTGCGAACGGCTTCGCGCATGCGGCGTTTGATGCGGTTGCGGTCAACCGCCTTTCCCATCACCTTCCCCACCGTCAGGCCCACCCGCGGGCTCGACGCATCAGCGTCCCGCAGCGGAGTTCCATCGGCCCCCAGCAGTGGACGAAGAGCAAAAAAATAGCTCATCTGCTTCGCAAACAGCTTGCGGCTCGCCTTATACACGCGCTGGTAGTCTGCATGTTTTCGCAGGCGGAAGATCGAATTTGGCTTGGCATTCATCAGCGTGTACGAGCAAAAGTCCCTTGGCGCAAGCCCAGCTTGCCACTCTCTCCATCGTACAAGCTTCTCTGCCCTCCAGAGGGCTGCTGAAAAAGTCCGTCTCGCTTAAGGGGACAGCTTCATGGGGCTGCTGAAAAATCCGCTTTGCTTAAGGGCACGGCTTCAGCCGTGCCGCAAGAGCTTTAGTTGCATTGCGGCTTTAGCCGCTGAGGTCTGTCTTTCGTCATCGGAGAATATTTCTTCATCACCGTCTCCAAGCCTGTCTCTCCAAAGCTGCAAGCCATCAGACCATGCGAATCACGCAAAGAAGCCCGCCTGCAAGACGGGCTTCTCGGGTGGATTTCCAAGGGACGACAGCGACACATCCCTCAGGCTACGCGTCTCTTCAACAGACGCTGAAGACGCTAACTATTTCTTATCGCTCGGGGTGTGCTCTCCACTCTTCACGGAAGTATCTTGTCCCGGTTTCTTCGTCGTTGTAGTTCCTGGGTTGTTGCCCTGCGAAGGATTGTTACCTTGGTTTCCCTGATTTGGAGGATTCATATTCTGTGCCATAACGATCATCTCCTATGCCGGCCGTCGACCACTATCGCAACGTTGCCGACCCTAAATAGGAGACCTGCCGCAGCCGGATGGTTGCCCCAAAAAATCGCCTACCGTGCTGGCCTTATGCACTGACAGAGGTGGGTTTAGCCAACACAATCTCCGACGTACGGAAACTCGTTTCGAATGTGGACGATCGGGCTAGCGAGGCTCACGAGGCTTAGTGTCAAAAAGACACAGACCATCGAAGGGGGCAATAGCCCTCCTCGATGGTCTATAGAAACCATGGATACTTTTTTGAGATTGCTGTCGTTTACGGGTTCCGCGAAACCGGAACATCAAGAGCCTTGAAGGCGTTGATTCACTATACGCAAAAGACTAGTCGCGGAAACCGGCGCTGACGGCGATCTTATGACGGCCCTTGGCGCGGCGACGGCTAAGCACAGCTGCTCCCGCCTTGGTCTTCATGCGGGAAAGAAAGCCGTGGGTCTTGGCGCGATGGCGGCGGTTGGGTTGAAAAGTACGCTTCGGCATGACAAAAAACTCCTGCGCAGGGTAGAACACCTGCTCAAACTTTTAGGCTGTTGCAACAATCTCTGAGTATACCCGATCAGACCGAATTTTCACAGCCCAATCCACTGCGTCCTTTGTGCCAGTGACGAACTTATCTTCAGCGAAGAGTCTTGATCGGATTAGCCATCGAACTCCTTCGCAGCGACGACGGAGTGCGATGGGAGATGAAAGTTTCAAAATGAGACGACTCAACTAACTATCCTGTAAAAGAAAATCACTACCACCAAAGGCGCGAACATGCACCGCAAAACAGACACACCGGATATCCTGATAGTGATATCAACCAACCACGCAAGGAGACCGGATCGCGAATCTCTTATCACAAGAAACTTCGCAGTAGTAGAGAAGAAACATCCAGTCGCAACGTATTTTCTCCCTGCTACAGACGCTTGATTTCACCGTCTTCACTGCTAATGGTGCAACTTCTTTTTTTTGATCGGATGCATTGAAAAACGTCGTCTTTTCCGTGCTACTATCGAACCCGATTCGCAAGACGTTTTTCTGCAAGCCCAGCCGTCCCGCACTCTGATTCACGTTGAACTACTCCTCTCCGCAGCCAAGGTTGCAAGGGTGCCCAGCGGAGAGCATTCTAGCAACACAGGGGCCGTGTGAACCTTGTCCTCAGGGGCCAGGTATGGACTCCTATTTGCTGCTTATCGTGTGAACCTGCACGACTGAAAGAAGTGCCACGTCTGGTTTGGAACAGGAAACAAGACAAGGAAATTAAGAATGTCATTCGTTCCGACGGCTACCGCCGTATTGAATTATTGGGTTCGTATTCTGGCTGCCCTTGAGAAGAAGATCAACCGCCAGTCTTACGAGACATGGCTCAAGCCGACACGGTTCTCACACCTCGAGGGCAAAAAGCTCTTCGTGCGAATTCCCTCCACCGACTTCCAGCACATCGGCGACCGCTACGCCGACCTAATCCAGGAAGCGATCGACAATCTCGGCCTCGACGTCGAGTCCGTCGCCTTCACCACGCCCGAACAGGACCCCCGCGCCCCCAAGGTGCGGGAGGACGGCGGCTTTGCTCCCGTGCCTAGCCACAGCCAGAGCGCACCCAGGCAGCGCCTCGGCGCATCGACCAACTCAGTCTCAGGGCCAGCGCCGGAGCAGGCTCGATTCGACTGGAGTGCAGCCTCCCAGCTCAACCCGCGCTATCAGTTCGACGCCTTTGTCATCGGCAGCGGCAACCAGTTCGCCACAGCAGCGGCCCAGGCCGTGGCCGAACGGCCCTCCAAGGCCTACAACCCGCTCTTCCTCTACGGCGGCGTCGGCATGGGCAAGACCCACCTGATGCATGCCATCGGACATGACGTAAAGCGCAGGCAGCCGCACGCCTCCATCAGCTACGTCAGCGGCGAAAAGTTCACCAACGAGATGATCAACTCGGTCCGGTACGACAAGATGACCGGCTTCCGCGACAAGTTCCGCAACGTCGACGTGTTGTTGATCGACGACATCCAGTTTCTAGCCGGCAAGGAGCGGACCCAGGAGGAGTTCTTCCACACCTTCAACACCCTCCACGAGAGCATGAAGCAGATCGTCATTGCCAGCGACCGACCGCCCAAAGAGCTGGCCGACTTTGAAGATCGTCTGCGGTCGCGCTTCGAGTGGGGTTTGATCGCCGACATTCAGCCGCCGGATCTCGAAACCAAAGTCGCGATCCTGCAGAAGAAGGCCGAGAGCGAGCAGACGCAACTCCCAACCGACGTAGCGATGTTTATCGCCTCGAACGTCCGGACCAATGTGCGGGAGCTTGAGGGCGCGCTGGTGCGGCTGATCGCCTGGTGCAGCATGCATGGTGTGGAGATCACCCTTGCCGTCACGCAGCAGTGCCTGAAGCAGTTCATCGACACCCAGGTTCGCAAGATCACGATTGAGACGATTCAGCGCACGGTAGCTGAGCAGTTTGGGATGCGGGTTGCGGAGTTGAAGCAGAAGAATAACTCCCGCCAGATTGTGGTGCCGCGGCAGATTGCGATGTTCCTGGCCAAGCAGTTGACGGAGGCTTCCCTGCCGGAGATTGGGCGGCAGTTTGGCGGCAAGCACCATACGACGGTGATGCACTCGATCTCGAAGATCGACGAGCAGCGTCGTGCCGACAAGGACCTGAATCGGACGATCAACAAGCTGATGGAGACGCTGAGCTAACCCCTCTGAAAGACTCTGTCCTGCCGGACGGGCCCACTGCGCGGGAGGCGGTCACTTCGTGACGCGTATACCGGTCCAGGCAGGACGAGCAGCATGGGGCCTCCCGTTGGTCGGCACAATCATCCCTCCGACCAACGGGAGGACCACGCGAAGCGGTATACAAGTCACGAAGTGACCGCCTCCCGCGCAGGGAGCCCGTCCGGCAGGACAGAGTCTCTCCCAAAATAAAGTTTGAAAAAGTGGCGTATTTTTAGCACCCCAAAAACACGCTGCTAACTCACCACGTTTACCACGCAAACCACCACGTTCTCACCACCAAATCACCACAACAAACACACCCTTTTCCCCAAAAACCCCAATTAAAACCCCCTTCCACCAGCGCCAGAAAAAAACTACTTCGGAAGATATTTAGCAGGGATCGGATTGGCAGAAGACTCCGAATCCCAGAAGATATTGACGACCCAATACCGGTCCCCATCCTTCAGCAACTGAAAGCTATTGATCCCCCGAGTAAAAGGAGCAGGGTCATCAGCGTTGTGGCGAGACTCGTAAGTGCTCCAGACCTGAACGATATTGCCGAACTGCTCAATCTCATTGTGAATAGAGCGCTCAAAGAATCCATTCGCAGTCATACGCCCCTGACTACGGGCGATATAGCTGTCAATCGTAAGAACCACTGCATCGCTATGGCCACTAGTAGGTGACGTCACCGCGGGAATAAGGCGCGCATCCGGGATGAAGAGAGAACGCATGCGGTCCCAGTCACGCGTCTGACCCTTAGGACCGGAGATGACGCTGTAAACAGCGTTCAGAATCGCTTCAGGAGATTTGACGTCCTCGGGCTTAGCCTGAGGCCAGTCGCTTCGAGTTGCGATGGAGCCGATCAGCGTGGGAGGAGCTGATGGCTGCGGGGTTGCCGGGGTCTGCGCCTTCGCGGCGATGCTCGCTAGCGTGACGAGTAGGAAGGTAGAGGCGATTCGGTTCGCTGGCTTCACGGAAGCTCCTTTGAGAGACAGTGTTACTTTACTGCGGGCGGGAGCATTTCGGTTAATGCGAGGTCCTGCTCAGGTCACGGAATGGATTGTGAAGCATACCTGTGGAGCATAGAAGAGTAAGCAGGCTCCTCCGCTTCATTGCGGAATGCAAAACAAAAGGGCGGCGTGCGGTTGCAAGATTAGTAGCGGGATAGCCGTTGCGAAGACGCGCTTCGCGGCATAGCCTGTGGAGCATTGTGCGGGGCGATGTGCGCAGTCGTGATGCCCTCTGGTATCGCGTATGGCCAGTCGATGCCTGATATGCCGGCGGAGCACCACCATCATCATGATGATGCGAATAAGACGCTGGGGGCGGCGGGTTTCGTTTCCGACCTCGTGCGCAGTGCGATCGCAAGGGCCGATGGAGCACGGAGTAACGTTGCTGCACCCGTTTGGATACACCCAGTCGGAGATGCAGTTTCGTGCGATCGCGAAGGACGACCCGGCATGCGCGATGGCTCACTGGGGCGTGGCAATGACGAAGTACCAGGAGTTGTGGGGAGAGCCGGAGGCCGCCGCGCTGAAGACGGGTGCGGAGGAGATGGCAGAGGCCCGGAGGCTGGCTGCGCCTCCTGCAATAGTGACGGCGAGAGAGCAGGCGTATATCGGGCTTTGAGCGCGTTCTTCGATCCTTCCGATGCGAAGGATACGACGTTTCAGCAGCGGGCGGACGCGTATGAGGCGAAGATGAATGCGCTGCACACTGCGTATCCCAACGATGTGGACGGGGCGGCGTTTGACGCACTGGCGATGAAGCACGGCGGAAACCGCCTGGACAACGAAGTGAGGGCAGTGTACGGGATCGAGATGCATGACTGGAAGATGCTGGCAGCGGAGACCCCAGCACCGGGTTCGAAGGAGTATCTGAAGTTCGATACGTACTGGGGCCAGGGTGTGGCGGCTGGACACCTGAAGGATGCGAAGCTGGCGGCTTCTGCGCTGAGGGAGTTTGATAAGGGAGTTGACGCGTTGAAGAAATCTCCGTATGCGTCGCGCATCAGCTCGATGGAGGTGGAGAGGAACGAGATGGTGGGGTGGCAGGCGTTCGGGGAGAACAAGCCTGAGGAGGCAGTGACGGCGATGCGCAGGGCCGCCGACCAGCAGGACGAGCTCGGACAGGGCGAGGTGGATATTCCCGCGCGAGAAATGGTGGGGGATCTATTGATGATGGAGGAGAGACCGGACGAGGCGCTGGTGGAGTACAAGATGGCTTTGAAGCTGAGCCCGAATCGGTTGAATGGCTGATGAGCGCCGGGATGGCGGCAGAGGAAGACAAGAAGCCCGAGGAGGCTCGGGCGTTCTACACGGCAGCAGCGCGCCAGACCGACTTTGGCAAGACGAGCCAGAGGACGGATGTGGCTCACGCGGTAAAGATGGCTGGGAACACGGAGACGGCGAGGAATAACTAACGCTTCTCGGACACTTGTCACCAGGTGATGTAGACGCCTTTGCGGATCCATTGAGGATCGTCGATCTGTTGCATTATGAAGTCGGCTACGTCCTCGCGAGAGATGCGGCTGCCGCTTGGGGGCAAGGCATCGCCGTCGATGCGATAGGTGCCGTGGCCGGGCGTGTTGGTGAGCATGGGAGGCATCACCATGGTCCAGTCGAGGCTGCTGTGGGAGAGGGTGTTCCACTGCGAGATCTGCGACGCCACTGGCCATTTGAGGAAGGTGTTGTAGACGATGTTCTGGACGATCCAGCGGCGCCATGCGGGTTGCTTATCGAGCGATGTGGAGAGCGCGCCAGCGGAGCCGAGGACGATGATGCGGCGGACGGGCTTTGGCTGAGTAGATGTCTCCTGCATGGCGGCGACGATCTGGGGGACGGCGTGTTCAAGGACGTCCTCCTTCTTCAGGGAGTTTGCCCCAAGCGCTGACAGGACTACATCGGCGTCTGCGATGGTCTGACGGACTGGATTGGGGTCGAAGGCGCTGCCCTGGATGACCTGGACGCGGTCGCGCAAGGGAAAGGTTTCGGGCGTGCGGAGCAGCGCGGTGACCTGGTATCCAGCGGCGAGACAGCGTTGGGTGAGGAGTCTTCCGGTGGCCCCACTGGCTCCGAAGAGCGCGATCTTCATGCTGGACTCCTTTGAGCTTTGGGACTGATTATCCTCGTAGGTGAGATGTAGGTGTGAAAAAAATGGTTCGGGTAAAGCGCTCATTCTGTTTTGTTTGGTGAACATTCCCACGTTTTGGGACAAGTCTTCTCAGAAGCTGAAGGCGGCGGCTGTGAAGAAGTGGGATAAGAGGACGGTTGATGCGGAGGTATAGGCCGGTCTTCCTGAATATACGTTTTGGAGCGACCTATTTTCTAAAACAGGACCGCGACATAAACGTCTATTTATGAGATCGATGGGAAGGATATCCACTTTTCAAGCGACAACGGTTACTGCTACTAGTATTTCTCTCTTTTTCTCTTGTTTCTTAGAAGGCAGTCACGGGCGTTGGTTGAGTTCTGGCAGATTTCGACATCGCACACAACAACCCTGGTTTCCACAAAGAAATCTGTCGCGCTGGAGGCCGTTTCACCCCTAGAATCAAGCAGACGTTGAACGGCCGAGATGCATCGTGGGTTCGATTCGGTGTACAGTTTGGCCAGCAGCAACCAACGCAGACGGAGAGACAAACAGTGACCAGTGCGACCCAGGAGCCCGAGATGACTTTGCCGACCGAGACGAGCGCAGCGCAAGCCCCAACCGGCAACCTCGAGATCACCGTCTCCCGCACGGAGTTGCTGCGAGAGTTGACTGCTGCCCAGAGCGTGGTCGAGCGGAAGACGACGATTCCAATCCTGTCGAACTTTCTGTTCGAGGCGACGCAGGGCGAGGGTGGCGACCGGTTGACCATTACTGCAACTGATCTCGATCAGAGCCTGCGGACGAGCTGCGCAGCCAAGGTGAAGAAGGCGGGCGCGTGCACGATTCCCGCGCGCAAGCTGTACGACTACATCAAGCTGCTGCCTGAGGGCGAGATCTCGATCAAGCTGATGGACAACCACTGGGTGCAGATCCGCGCGGGGCGATCAAATACGAAGATGGTGGGTATGGCGCGGGCGAACTTTCCGCAGGTGCCTGAGTTTCCTGCCAGCGGTGCGGTGAAGATCTCGGTGCCTTCGCTGAAGAACATGGTGTCGAAGACGATCTTTGCGATCTCGAACGAGGAGTCTCGTTACACGCTGAATGGGGCGCTGCTGGTCCTGAAGGCGGAGAGCATGGCGATGGTTGCGACGGATGGCCATCGGCTGGCGCATATCGAAAAGATGGGCGAGACGCTGGATGGTGTGTCGGGCGAGAAGAAGACGCTGATTCCACGGAAGGCGCTGAGTGAGCTTTCTTCGCTGCTCGGGGCGACGGAGGCCGAGACGCTCGAGTTTGGCGATGACGATCAGACGTTGTTCTTCAGGGTTGGTGGCCGGGTGTTGACCAGTCGGAAGCTGACCGGCCAGTTCCCTAATTATGAGGCCGTGCTGCCGCGGGATAACAACAAGTTTGTGATCGTTCGGTCAGAGGATCTGATGGGTTCGATTCAGCGCGTGGCTCAGTTTGCGGATGAGCGGAGTGGCGCGATCAAGATACGGCTCGAACAGAATGAACTGAAGCTCTCTTCTTCGAGCACGGATGCTGGTGAGTCGGAAGATACGATCGAGACACCATATAACTACGATCCACTGGTGGTGGGATTTAACAGCCAGTATCTTATCGATTTTCTGAAGGCGATCGGCAATAGCGGCGAGGTGCGTCTGGAGTTCAAGGATGCACAGAGCGCAGGTCAGATGCGGCCCGAAGATGCGAATGAGGATGTGAAGTATAGATACATCCTGATGCCCATGAGAATTTGATTTTGGCTCAGGCCGCAGTTCACTGAAAAATAACCCATAATTTGGCCAAATGGCCAAATTATGGGTTATTTTCATGATGCTGTTTCAATTATTAGCGTGGACCCGCCGCCACATTTCTAAATCCGACCAAGAATATAGCTGATCATGTGCTGGCCCTCAATAGTAAGAGCCGGTTTTTCTTTAGCGATCTATGATGACCGTTCAGCGCCTGTCTGTTGGATTTTTTATCCATTCTCCTGTTCGAACGAGAACTGGTTCCTTGGTCTTTCCCAAAACACGGCGATCTTTTCGACCAGCTCTCTTAAGGAAACCGACTTCTCCGTCGAGTTGCGAGCTGAAGTCATTGCCATAACCCGAAGCGTGAAGCGCCACCTTTCGACATCCGATTTGTCGTTCGCTGGCCAGATCATTGCATGGCTAAAATCATTTCCAGCCAGAAGGTTATCATTCGACGTAGCAGAAAACTGACGTGGCTGAGATAAAGCAGCCCTTCGGGTCGCGATAAATAACGATGTGAACGAATTCAACGACCAGAAGCGCGACCGCTACATCACAGTTGCGAAATCTGCAGTGACGTTGTCAACGAAAGTCATCGATGTGGTTGGCTTCACCAATTGAAATTCTCCATCCAATCCACACCCTTTTGAATTCTTCGCGCATTGCTGTTATGGTTCGGTTTCGGATGAACTGCGCAGGCGGAGGGTAGGGCACCAGCGTATCGAACCCGATCTGATTGCCAGGACCGACTACGAGTCGCAAACCATCGACAATCCACTTCGTGTCAACAAGGTCCTCAGCTTCCTCATCTATGGCACTACTGCCGCTGAAGTCGAAGGCCTCGACCACTTTCCCCGCGACCAATGGCCTTCCACCTTGCCGCTGTTGTTCTACAGCTATCACATCATGGTTGGCCTTGGGACTTGGTTCGGCGCGCTCATGGCCATCTCTGCGTTCTACCTTTGGCGAATCAAGCTCGACTCTGCGCGTTGGATTCTCTGGTGCCTCCTGCTCTGGCTCGCGCTTCCAGGATCCTGTGCGTCATATTGGGCTTCCGCAGTAATTAGAAACGCCAGAAAATTCTTCCCGCTCGACAGCCGCCTGCAAGACCAACCCTGCAAGTTGCTTCAGACAAAACGCATCGCGCGCCGATAATCTGTAAGGCCGATAAATTGCTCACTGAGCCCTAGCCTATTTTCGTCAATTTCACTTGGGCGCTCATTT